>CAZUZY010000142.1:0-18388 GCA_964624885.1 uncultured Polyangiales bacterium
GCCACCCAGGTGGCCCTGCTCCGCATGCGCGCCGAGGTGGCCCTCGGCGCTGGCGACGACGCGGCCGCGGTGGCCGATCTCGAGGCCGCGTACGCCCAGGCGAGCGCCGCGGTGCTCGACGATCTGGTCCACGCGCTCGAGCGGCGTCGCGCGAGCGGCAGCCCCGACGAGGAGCGTGCCGCCACCATGCGCCTCGCCGAGCTGTTCGCCGAGAACGCCGACCCGGCGCGGGCGCGCGACGTCCTCGTGCAGTGGCTCGATCGATCGCCGCGCGACGCCGACGCGCTCGCCGTGCTCGCCCGCATCGCCAAGGCGGGCGGGGACGTGCACGGCGTGGTCGAGGCCTACAAGCGCATCGTGCCGCTCGAGCACGGCGAGGCGCAGGCCCAGGCGGCCCTCGAGCTCGCCGACGCGTGCGACCAGGCCGGGCGCGCCGACGAGGCGCGGCCGCTGCTCGAGCTCGCCCTCGAAGGAGCGCCGGGCAACCTCGCCATCCGCGATCGCCTGCGTCAGGTGTACCAGACCATCGGCGCCTACGCCGAGCTCGCCCACCTCACCCTGGTCGACGCCGCCCACGCCGCGACCGACGCCGAGCGCTTCGATCTGTTGCTCGTCGCCGGTGACCTCTACCTGCGCACCCCCGGCGAGGAGCAGCGCGGCATCGAGCCCCTGGTGCAGGCGCTCGCCATCAAGCCCGGCCAGCACGACGCGACGGTGCTCCTCGCCGACGCGCTCACGCTGCTCGGCGACATCGATCGCGCGGTCGAGGTGCTCACCCCCGCCATCGACAAGCACAAGGGCCGGCGCAGCAAGGAGCTCGCGCAGCTGCAGCACCGCATGGCCCGCGCGGCCAACGCGGGCGGCGGTCGCGACGTCGAGATGACCTGGCTGCAGAAGGCCCTCGAGTGCGACATGCAGAACGGGCACGTGGCCGCGGAGCTCGCCGAGGTGGCCATGGAGCTGCAGCAGTGGGAGGTCGCGCTCAAGGCCCTCAAGGCGGTCACGCTGCTGCGCACGCCCGGGCCGATGTCTCGCCCGCTCGCCACCCTCCGGCAGGCCCAGATCGCCCACTTCCAGGGCGATGCCAAGCGCGCCGTGCTGCTCGCCAAGAAGGCCCTGGCCGACGACCCGAGCCTCACCGAGGCCGACGAGTTCCTCCACAGCATCGGCGCCGCCTGAGCGGTCGCTAGAGCTTCGCCCGGCGCGCGCGGAGCTGCTCCAGCAGCTTCGCGTAGCCGCCGGTGGGCTTGGTCGCGTCGCCGAGGGCGATGGCGTCGTCGAGCGCCGCCTTCTCGCCCGTGAGGTCGCCGCGCGCCTTCGCGATGTCGGCCACGAGGGCGAGGATGCGCAGGCGGCGCGGCCCGTAGGCACGAGCGAGGGCGCGCTCGACCGTGGACTTCGCGAGGTCCAGCTTGCCCATCACCAGGTGGACCTTGGCGAGGCGCGCCGGCGGGTTGTAGTCCTTCGGGAAGTCCTTCTCGCTGGCCTCCAGCATGGGCACCGCGCGAGCGGGCTCGCCGAGCGCGAGGTAGGCCTCCATGCGGTGCCAGTCGAACACGGTGCGCGCGGCCGGGTCCTTGGCCTTCTCGGCCTCCGCTTCCAGGAACGCGGCCCACGCCGTGGCGGTCTTCTTCACGTCGGCCGTCTGTCCCACGGCCTCGTAGTGCTCGACGAGCGCCTCGAACACGCAGCTGCGGTCGTCGGCGAGCAGGGACCCTTTGCCGTCGGCCATGGCGTGGAGGGCGGCGACGAACGGGGCTGGGTCCCCCTTCGTCGCTCGCGCGCACGCGAGCCCCGCGATGGCGACGTTGGCGCGCGAGGTCCCGAACGGAAGCGTCGCGAGCTCGCGACCGGCGACCGCGACGCAGGCCGGCGGGTCGTCCTTCTGCAGCACGGAGACCAGCTGATCGACGAGGGCCGGACGCCGCGCGCCGGCCTGGTCGAGCGCGTCCTCGAGCACCTTGCGCGCCTCGCCCCGCTTGCCCTCCGCGAGGAGCTTGCTGCTCTTCGCGAACGCCGCGCTCGCCGCGGCCGAGCCCTTGCCGGCGTAGACCGCCGCGGCGTCGTCGAGCAGCACCGACAGCTCCTCGAGCGTGGCGGCGCCGAGCCACCGCAACACCACCGCGTCGCTCCGCGGGTCGACGACCAGCAGCGTGGGCCAGGCCTCGACGGGGTGGCTCGCGACGAACGCGCGGTTCTGCTCCTTCTCCGTGTCGATGGTGGCGAAGACGAAGCGGTCGCCGAACCGGCTCACGAACAGGGGGTCGGAGAGCACGTAGGCGCGCAGGCTCAGGCAGGTGTGGCACCAGGGCGCCCAGACGTCGACGAACAGCGGCTTGCCCTGGGCCTTGGCCTTGGCGAGGGCGGCGGGGAAGTCGTCTTCGATCGGCGTGAGCTCGCGCGGCGTGGCGATGGCCACCGACTTCACGCCCGGGTCGCTCGCGCGGGTGCACCCGGCCGAAAGCGCGAGGCCCACCGCGAGTGCCGTTGCTCTCATGACGGTGGAGGGTACCATCGCCCCGACGATGCGCCTCCGTGGGTCGATCCTCCTCGCCGGCTGCCTCTTCTGTGGGCAGGCGGCGGCCAGTCCGGACCCGCAGGGCAGCAAGATCACCACCTCGAAGTACAACGTCGACATGTTCGACGGGCCGGTGCTCTCGTCGAGCCGCGTGACCGCGCTCGCCGGGGCCTACGTGCCACTCGCCGACGGGGTCGAGGGCCTGGTCGTGAACCCGGCGGCCCCGGCGGTCCGCGCGCCCTACTCGTACTCGCACTTCGACTACGACGTGTCGCTAGGCTTCACGTTCCCGAGCGCGCTCGCGGCGACCGACTTCGACAACAACGGCACCACCGGGTTCACCTACCAGAAGTTCGTCTTCTTCACGATGGGCGCGCTCGTGCAGATCGGGCAGTGGGGCTTCGGCGCCAACATCGACGCCCGCACCTACGACCTCGAGCAAGAGGCGGCGCCCGGCAAGCCGCTGTCGGTCCGGCTGTTCCACGCCCACGCTTCGCTCGCCCGCAACTTCTTCGACGCGCAGCTGGTGGTCGGGCTCGGGTTCCGCTTCGCCGGCCTCGACCTCACCACCACCGAGGGCTCGACCACCACCTCGCTGCTCTCGATGCTCGGCTTCGCCGGCGAGATCGGCGCGGTGCTGGCGCCCCACGCGTGGCCGTTCCGGCTCGGCTTCACCGCAAGGAGCCCCGTCTCGGGCGGGGTCGACCCCAACTCCGCCGCCAAGCCCGATGCGAGCGGCGAGCTGTTCCTCGCCGGGAAATACCTGCCCGAGCGCGTCAGCCTGCCCTGGGAGATCGAGCTCGGCGGCGCGTGGCAGCTGGGCCGCCCGATCAACCCGCCGTGGGTCGATCCGCGACAGGTGTCCGAGGCCGAGGTCAACGCGGCCACCGTCGGTCAGCAGGCGGCGGAGCACGGCGACCCGACCGACAAGAAGCGGTGGAAGCGTGCCGAGGTCGTGCGCCGCATGCTCAAGGCGCGCTACGAGTCGCTCCCGCGGGAGCGATTGCTGGTCGTCGCCGCGCTCAAGATCAGCGGCCCGGTCGACGACGCGGTGGGGGTCGAGTCGTTCCTCGCGCAGGTGGTCGATCGGTCCGGTCGCCACACCTCGTTCACCCCCCGGCTCGGGCTCGAGGGCGAGCCGCTGGGCTACTACCTGCAGCTGCGGCTCGGCACCTACCTCGAGCCCACCCGTTTCGACGTCAACGACGGCCCGCGTCTCCACGGCACCTTCGGCTTCGACGTGCGTGTGCTCACCTGGGACGTCTTCGGCCTGTTCGACGAGGGCACCGGCTTCCGCGTCGGCGGCATGGTCGACGGTGCCCGCCGGTACTTCGGCTGGGGCCTCACCGCCGGGATCTTCCATTGAGCGAGGAACACCAGGGCTCGCCGCGGCGTTCTCCGCGGGCCTTGCGCCGTCGTCGCCTCGCCATCGCCCTCGGGGTGTCGACCGCGACGTTCGTCGTGGCCTGCTTCGTCAGCTCCGCGGTCGTGCGTCGCGACGTCGAGGGGCGCACCTACTCGGTCGCCGACGTGCCCGCGCGCACCGTGGTCATCGTCCCCGGCGCGGGTGTGCTCCCCGACGGCACTCCTTCGGCCATCCTCGAGGATCGCCTCGCCTGCGCGCGCGACCTGCTGCGCGCGGGCAAGGCCCACGAGATCCTGGTCTCCGGCGACCACGGCGCCAAGTCCTACGACGAGACCGGCGCCATGCAGCGCTGGCTCCTCGCGGCGGGCGTCCCCTCACCCGTCATCCGCCTCGACCACGCCGGCTTCCGGACCCTCGACACCATGGCGCGGGCCCACGAGGTGTTCGGCGTGCAGGCGGCGATCGTCTGCTCGCAGCGCGTGTACCTCGATCGCGCCGTGTTCCTCGCACGCGCCTTCGGGATCGACGCCGTCGGCGCCGAGGCCGACGCGCGGGTGTATCTCGGCCGTCGCATCGCCGTGCTGCGCGAGGTGATCGCGCGGCTCGCTGCGGTCGTCGACGTCCACGTGCTCCACCGCCGCCCGCGCTTCTCGAGCTAGCTCGATCGGCTGCGCCGAGGCACGATGGGGCCATGCGGCTCCCCCTCCTGCTCGCGCTCGCCCTCGCCTCGTGCACTTCGGCCGAGGAGCCGGCGCCCTCGGCCGCCGCCGACTGCAAGAAGCTGCACGAGGGGCGGGTCACCCTCGCCGTCGACGTCGAGCCCATCGCGCAGAGCCGGCTCACGGCGCGGTTCGTCGAGTCCACGGTGTCGAGCCGCGCGCCGCTCTGCACCACCCGCACGATTGGCGCGTGCACGGTCAAGGAGTGTGTCCGCGCGGCGACCGTGGCCAACACCTGCGTCGCGAGCGAAGCGACCACGAGCGCCGGATCGATCGACGTCAAGGGCGGCGCGAACCCGCCGCTCACCATGACCTCGGACGGCAAGCGCGCGTACGCTGGCTTCAGCTCGTCCGGGCCGCGCTGGGCTCCGGGCGACGCGGTCGACGTGACGGCCGCCGGCGCCGACGTGACCGGCTTCGCCGCCTCGCTCGTGTTCCCGAGCCGCGTCGAGCTCACCGGCCCGGCCGACTACGTCGCGAAGAAGGACCCGATCCCCGTCGACTGGAAGGCGGGGCTGCCTCTCCGCTGGAAGCCCGGCGTCGGCACGGTGTGGCTGCACCTCGCGCAGGGCGACGCCGAGCTGCGCAAGAGCACGGACATCGAGTGCGAGGCCGAGAGCGCGGCGGGCACGTTCACCATCCCTGCCGATGCGCTCGCCACGCTCGAGGGCACGCGCGACACCAAGATTGCCAACGCCACCCTCGACGTCGCGGGCCGCGCGAAGAAGGAGCTGACCGCGGGGGGCTACGCGGTCGTCGTCGAGGCGCTGCACCGCGAGGAGCCCCGTCACCTCGTGGTGGCGCTCGACGGCGTCCCCGCCAAGTAGACGCCGAAGCGCGCTAGGATGCTGCCCGGATGGCCGAGCGCGACCCGATCGACGACACGCTCGAGATGCGCCTCGCCACCCTGGCTCCCTACGCGGAGACGATGGTCGCGAACCCGCGGTCCACGATCGAGCCGCCGCGCCCGGACTCCGACGACCAGAGCCGCGCCGCGCTGCACGGCTTCGAGGCGCTCGGCGACGAGCTGCGCCGGCACGCGCGCCAGGGCCTCGAGGTCGACCGCACGATCGGCGAGGGCGGCATGGGTGTGGTGCGCCTCGCCACCCAGGTCGCGCTCGGGCGCAAGGTCGCGGTCAAGAGCCTCAAGGACGAGGCCCTGGGGCGCACCGCCACCCTCGAGCTCCTGCGCGAGGCGTGGGTCACCGGTGGGCTCGAGCACCCCAACATCGTCCCTGTCTACGACGTCGGCATGGACGAGCGTGGCGGCCCGCTCATCGTCCTCAAGCGCATCGAGGGCGTGAGCTGGGGCGAGGTGATGCACGACGCGGCGGCGATCGAGGCCCGCTTCTCGGCCGCCGACCCGCTCGAGTGGAACCTGCGCACCCTCATCACCGTGTGCAACGCGGTGGCGTTCGCCCACAGCCGCGGGATCGTGCACCGCGACCTGAAGCCCGAGAACGTCATGCTCGGCCAGTTCGGCGAGGTCTACGTCCTCGACTGGGGCATCGCCGTGACCACCGAGCCCAGCGACCCGCGGCTGCCCCACGCGCGGGACGCCGTCGAGATGGCCGGCACCCCCTGCTACATGGCCCCCGAGATGCTCGGCGGCGCCGCCGACAAGATCGGCCCGCGGAGCGACGTCTACCTCCTCGGCGCCGTCCTCTACGAGATCCTGACCGGCAAGGCCCCGCACGACGGCCCGAACCTGCAGGCGATCCTCGCGAGCGTCATCGTCTCGGAGGTCACCCTGCCGAAGGACGTCCCCGCCGAGATCGCCGCCGTGTGCCGGCAGGCCATGGCGCGTGAGCCCGAGGACCGACACGACGGCGCCGAGTCGTTCCGGGAGGACGTCGAGGCCTTCCTGCGCCACCGCAGCTCGCGGCAGCTCACGCGCACCGCCGACGAGAGCCGCGCGCACCTCACCGAGGCCCGCGCGGCCGGCGCGCCCACCGAGGACCTCTACGATCTGCTGGGCGAGTGCCGGTTCGGGTACCGCGCGGCCCTCGCCGCGTGGGAGGACAACGCCGCCGCGCGGGCGGGCCTCGTCGGGGTGCTGGTCGAGATGGCCGAGCACGAGCTCTCCATCGGCGAGCCCCACGCCGCGGCGCACCTCCTCGCCGAGTGCCCCGAGAAGCCAGGGGAGCTCGCCGCGCGGATCGCCGAGGCCGCCGTGAAGGTGGAGGCCGAGCGCAAGAAGCTCGAGAAGCTGCACCAGGACCACGACGCCAGCGTGGGCGGGCGCACCCGCGTGTTCATCATGGCCATCCTCGGCTCGCTGTGGGTCGGGGGGCCGACCTGGCTGCACTTCCACCACGCCAAGGCGACCTACGCCACCACCCTCGCGGTCACCGCCGCGTTCGTCGTCATCGCCCTCGCCCTCGGGCTCTGGGCCCGCGAGTCGATGACCAAGACCCTCGTCAACCGGCGGCTCGGCGGCACGGTCGTGTTCGTCCTCGTGAGCCAGCTCGCCCTCGAGATCGGCGGCATGCTCGGCGGGCTCTCGGTGCGCGAGATCCACGCCACGTTCCCGCCCCTGTGGGCGACGGGCATCGGCATGCTGGCGCTCTGGCTCGAGCGCCGGTTCGTGCCGACGGCGGTCGCCGGGTTCGTGCTGGTCATCGTCGCGCGCGCGTTCCCCGAGTGGATGTACCTCGACTACGCGCTCTTCAACCTCATCCTGGCGGTCAACGTGATCGTGGTGTGGTTCCCGCGCGAGGACATCGAGGCGGCGCGCGAGGATCTCCGCCAGGGCCGCCGTCCACGCTGGCGACGCAACGCCCCACCGCGCTAGAAGCCCTCCGTGTCCGAGACCACCCGCACCTACGCCGTCGGCCCCGACGACCTCGCGCGCGCGCTCCTCGCCGCGACCGGCCCGGGGCCGCTGCCTCCGACCTTGCGCGGGAAGCCCGAGGGAGAGGCCGCGCAGAAGGCCCTGCCGGCCCTGGTCGCGGCCCACGGGGTCGGCTTCACCGTGACGGCGCGCCTCCGTGGCGAAGAGCTCGTCGCGCCGCTCGAGGTGGCCGAGGAGCGCACCGACGGCACCGTGCGGGCCCGCCTCCGTGCGGCGGCCGCGCGCAACGGGGTCCCGCTCGAGTTCCCGGCGGCCGTCGTGCGCGAGACGGAGCAGCTCCTCGCCGCGCCCGGCATCGACGACCCGACCCTCGTCGACCTCACCGGGCTCCCGTTCGTCACCGTCGACGGGCCGACCTCGCGCGACCTCGACCAGGCTCTCCACCTCTCTCGCGAGGGAGAGGGCTATTGCTTCCGCTACGCCATCGCCGACGCCGCCCACTACGTCCGCCCGGACGGCGCGCTCTTCGAGGAGTGCCTCCTGCGCGGCGCGAGCTACTACCTGCCCGGGCAGTCGTTCCCCATGCTCCCGCGCGCCCTGTCGGAGGGGCTCGTCTCGCTCAACGAGGGGGTCGACCGTCGCGCGCTCGTGTTCGTGATCGCGCTCGACGCGGCCGGCATCGTCACGAGGACCGAGCTCGTGCGCGCGCGGGTGCGGAGCCGCGGCAAGCTCTCGTTCCCCGCCGTGCAGGCGTTCCTCGACGGCGACGGCGCCTACGACCGCGAGCCCTACGCCGAGAGCCTGCGCCTGCTGCCGGTGATCGGCCGCCTCCGCGAGACCGACGCGGCCCTGCGTCAGGTGGTGCGCTACCGCCGCACCGAGCTCGAGCTGAAGATCGGCGGCGAAGGCCTGAGCTTCATCGTCCTCGAGGGCATCCGCCACGAGGTCGAGCGCTGGAACGAGCAGCTCTCGCTCCTCTGCAACTCCGAGGGCGGCACGTTCCTGCGCGACGCAAAGAGGCCAGAGATCCAGCCGATCTACCGCGTGCACCCCGCGCCCGACCCGGATCGCATCGCGGGGCTCGAGGCCATGATCGCGGCCGTGGTCGCGCTGCACGGCCTGCCCGCGTCGTTCCTGTGGAAGGCGGCTGGCCCGCAGGGGCTCTCCGAGTACCTCGCCCAGCTGCCGACCGAGGGCCCGCACGCGCGCATCGCTGCCGCCATCCAGCGGCAAGCCATCCTCGTCAACGTGCGCTCCTCGTACTCGACCGAGCCCGGCCTGCACCACGGCGTCGGCGTCGAGCCCTACGCGCGGTTCTCGGCGCCGATGCGCGAGATCGTCGGGGTCTTCGTGCACAAGGAGGCGATCGAGAAGCTCACCGGCCAGGGCAGCGTCGACGTCGACCTGCGCACCCGCGTGGTCGACTCGGCCAACCGCGCGCGCGACGTGCAGCGCCGCCTCAACGACGCTGCCAACCGCATGGTGCTCGACCAGATCTTCGGAGAGGATCTGAAGAAGCGCCTCGAGGACCGTCCGCTGCACGCGGGGACCGTCGTCGGGGTGGCGCCCGGCAAGGTGCACGTGCTGCTCGACGCGCCCACCATCGACGTGAAGCTCTACATGGGCGACGTCGGCAAGGGGCTCGGCGGGTTCCTCGTCGTCGGTCACGCCGGGGCCGCGCTCCTCAAGGACGGCAAGCGCGCCCTCGCCCTCGGCGACGAGATCCGCGTGCGGGTCGAGGGCCGCGACGAGTCCCGCGATCGCTGGGTGCTGATCCCGCGATGATCCAAGGTCATCTCCGCGAGCGATGACTGGCGGGCGGGCCGGTGTGCGCTACACCGGGCGCACCATGCGCTCCCTTCTGCTCGCTTCTCTCGCCCTCGGTTCCCTCGTCTTCGTCGGCTGTGGCGGTGACGACGCGCCCACGCCCACCGACACGGGGGCGGTCGACAGTGGTGTGGCCGACACGGTGGTCGTCGTCGACACGAGCGTCACGGACACCGGCACCGACACGGGCGCGGCCGACACGAGCGGCGGCGACACGCCCAGCGAGACGTCGACCGACGGCGGCGCCGACGCCACCGACGCCCGCGACGCCGCCGACGCGTCCGACCTCGAGGTCAAGTGCACGAGCACGGGCGGCACCGTCGGCACCGCGCTGTGCTGCACGTCCGCGAGCGACTTCCCGAACCGCTGCCTCACCGGCGCCTGTGGCTGTGCGCCGTCGTCGAGCAAGGACGTGAAGGTGTGCAACTGCCCGAGCGGCAAGTGCTTCGACGGCACGGGCTGCGTCGCCGGCTGAGCGAAACGAAGTGGAGCGAAGCATCGGCCGCCTCCATGGGCGGCCGACAAAGACTCACAGGCTCTGAGGCGCGCCGCATCGGGTGGCGCGCGGATTTGAGGTATCCTCGCGCCGTGGCGCTGGTCGAGCTCAAGCGTGAGTCGCTGCGACTGATCGGGGTGTGGGCGCTGCGATCGCTGGGCATCCTGGTCGTGTCGCTGCTGGTGCTGCGCGTGCTCGGTCGCGTCGGTGCCTGGTCGGAGTCGTTGCGCGAACGCCTCGACGGCTGGCTGCGCAAGCGCGGTCGAGGCATCGGCTACCGCGCGGTCGAGATCCTCAGCGTCGAGGCGCTGATCCAGTTCAACCACTCGCTCCTGGTCGGGGTGCGCGCGTTCGCCTCGGTCGCGGTGCTCTACGTGTGGGTGGTGGCGGTCGGCGCGCTCGTCGGCCAGGGGAGCCGCGTCGTCGACTTCTTCGTGCGCCCGGTGGTCGGCGCGGTGGCGGTCCTCGGCGCGAGCCTCCTCGCGTTCGTGCCCAACCTGGTCTCGCTCGGGGTGATCCTCGCGGTCGCGTGGTTCGTCACCCGCGTCGTGGCGCAGTTCGCCGACGCCGTCTCCGAGGGCCGCATGAAGCTCTCGTGGCTGCACGCGGATCTCGCGCGCCCGACCAAGCGCATCGTCACCTTCGGCATCTGGATCGTCGCGCTCGTCATGGGCCACCCCTACCTGCCTGGGAGCGAGTCCCGCGCCTTCCAGGGGGTCGCGGTGGTGTTCGGTGTGTTGATCTCCCTCGGCTCGTCGAGCGTGGTCGGCAACGCGCTCGCCGGGCTCGTGCTCACCTACTCGCGGTCGTACAAGCCCGGCGACCGCGTGAAGATCGGCGATGTGGTGGGCGACGTGGTCGACCTCGGCCCGTTCAACACGCGCCTCCGCACGACCAAGGACGAGGAGGTGATCATCCCCAACGCGGTCGTGATGGGCGCGAGCGTGATCAACTACTCGAGCTTCGCCGGGGAGGGGGGCGTGCAGATCTCGGCCAAGGTCACCATCGGTTACGACGCGCCGTGGCGCACCGTGCACCGCCTGCTGGTCACCGCCGCCGAGCGCACGCCCGACCTGCTCGCCACGCCGGCGCCCTATGTGCTGCAGACCTCGCTCGACGACTTCTACGTCTCCTACGAATTGCGGGCCTACTGCGATCGTCCGCGCGAGCTGCACCTCGTGTCGGCGGCGCTCAACCAGAGCATCCAGGACACGTTCTTCGCCGAGGGCGTCGAGATCTGCTCGCCGCACTACGAGTCGTTCCGCGACGGCAACGCCTCGACCATCCCGAAGACGAAGACCGGGCAGGAGCCCGCGCCGGCGCCAGGACGCCCCCAGCACCACTCCTGAGACGAGGGACACGATGGCTACCCACTCGAGCATCGAGCTGTTCTTCCAGGAGGGGACCTCCGACAAGGTCTACACCGCCGCGATCGTCGAGGACGGCGGCGCCTACACCGTGCAGGTGCGGTGGGGCCGCCGCGGCTCGACACTCAACTCCGGCAACAAGGCCGTGCGCGTGCCGCTCGCGCAGGCCCAGAAGACCTACGATCGCCTGGTCGCCGAGAAGACCAACAAGGGCTACCAGCCGATCACCGAGGAGGTGAAGCCGGCGGCGGTCGCGCCCCCGGAGGGCGAGGGCTCGGGCAGTCGCGTCCAGGGGCGGCGCCCCAAGGTCGGTCCCGCCGCGCAGCTGCTCGAGCCGCTCGACGAGGCGGAGCTCGCCCGCTTCCTCGACGACGACGCGGTGCTCGCGCAGCAGAAGCTCGACGGCGTGCGCGTGCTGGTCACCGTCGGGTCGCCTTCGATCGCCACCAACCGCGACGGACAGGCCACCAGCGTCCCGGCCACGGTGCTCGAGGGGCTCTCCTACCTGCCCGACGGGACGATCGTCGACGGAGAGGTGATCGGCGCCGCCTACTGGCTGTTCGACGTGCTCGCGATCGGCGCGCGCGACGTGCGGTCGCTCGGGTACGAGGCGCGCTTCCGGCTGCTCGACCAGGAGCTCTCGCCAGGGCTCGACGGGGAGACGAGCGTCCTGCCCATCGCCGTCGGCGCGAAGGCCAAGCGGGCGCTCGCCGAGCAGCTCCGGGCATCGCACGCCGAGGGCGTCGTCTTCAAGCAGCGCAAGGCCCCCTACGAGTCCGGCCGGCGCAGCACGCAGCGCAAGTTCAAGTTCGTCAAATCGGCCGACGTGGTGGTGCTGTCCAACGCTGGCAACGCCTACCTGATGGCCGTGTACGACGGCGGCGTGCTGTTCGAGGTGGGCAAGGTGTTCGCCGGCACCACCAACGAGTCCCGCCGCGCGCTCGACGCGCGCCTCGGCGAGGGCGACCGCCCCGTGATCGAGGTGCGCTACCTCTACGCGACGGACGACGAGCAGCTCTACCAGCCGGTCTTCGTGCGCCTCCGCGACGACAAGCCCGCCGAGGACTGCCTGCGCGCGCAGCTCCGGAAGACGAGCCGCGCCGTGCTCTAGGCGGTCAGCCGCCGCCGGAACAGGTCGACGACGAGCCGGTACGAGGCGTGCGCGAGCGCCGGGTCGTAGCGCGGCCCCTCGTCGCGCAGGAACGCGTGCTGCGCGTTCCACTCGTGCCACTCGAACGTGGCCCCCACCTCGACCAGGCGCCGCTGGATCTGCGCGCGTCCCTCGTCGGGCACGTGCGGGTCCTGTCGGCCCCACACCATGAGCAGCTCTCCGCGGACCTCGCCCGCGCGCGTCAGCGAGTCGTCGCCGCCGCGCCCCAGCGTGCCCTTGTGCAGGTCGGTCGCGTAGAAGCAGGCAGTCGCGGCGACATCCGGCTGCAGCGCCGCGCGGAACGCCAGGTGGCCGCCGATGCACACGCCCATCGCCCCGAGCCGACCGGTGCAGTGGGGCGAGGCGGCGAGGTGATCGAGCGCCGCGCGCGCGTCGGCGTCGTAGGCCGCCACGGTCTTGCCGACCTTGTGCGCGTTGCCCCGCGCGGCGCCGTCCGCGTCGTAGGCGAGCACGACGCCGGGCGTGGCCTCGAGGTCGTGGAAGATCTCCGGCACCGCGACCAGGAAGCCGTGCCCCGCGAGGAGCTGCGCCATCCGGTGGATCGGCGGGGTGCGCTGGAAGATCTCGGAGAACAGCACGACCCCCGGGAAGCGCCCAGGGAGGGGATCGGGGCCACGCGCGCCGACGGGGACGGGGCGGTAGACATACGTGCGCATGGGCCCGGTCGGCGTGGACAGATCGACGGGCGGGTCCTCGACGAGCAGCATCGGTCACTCCTTCGGCTTGCGCGCGCGAGGGGCGCGCTTCTTCGTCGCGGCGCGCGGGGCGTCGGGGAGCACCTGCTGCAGCTCGACCGCCGGCGCGAACAGGTCGCCGTGCGCCTCGACCCGCGCCAGCACCTGCTCCGGCTCGAACACGAGGGCGCTCGCGTCGCCGCTCACCGCGGCTTGCTCGATCTCGGCCCACGAGATCGGTGTCGACACCGTGGGCCGTTCGCGCGCGCGCAGGCTGTAGACGCCGATGGTCGTCTTGTTGAAGTCGTTCTGGCTCCAGTCGACGAAGATCTTCCCGTCGCGCACGCTCTTCTTCATCTCGGAGACGAACAGGTCGGGGTGCTTCTCCGCGAAATCCTCGGCGATGGCGCGCGCGAAGCCCTTGGTGTCGTCGTAGGTGGTGGGCGTGTTGAGCGGCACGTAGAGCTGCATGCCCTTGTTGCCCGAGGTCTTGGCGACGGATCGGAGGCCCATCGTCTCGAAGAGGGCCCGGAACACCAGCGCCGCCTTGCAGCACGTGACGAGATCGGCGGGCGGCCCGGGATCGAGGTCGAAGACCACCATGGTCGGCGTCTCGAGCGCGCGTGCGCACGAGAGCGAGGGGTGCAGCTCGAGCGCCGCGAGGTTGGCGGCGAAGACGAGCGTGGCGGTGTCGTCGCACAGGAGGTAGTGCAGATCGGCGCCGCGCCCGTGGCCCCAGATCGGCACCGTGCGCACCCACTCGGGGCGCGATTTGGTGGCGTTCTTCTCGAAGAAATAGAGCGCGCCGACCCCGTTCGGGTAGCGCTTGAGCGTGAGCGGTCGGTCGCGCAGGTGCGGCACGAGCACGGGCGCGATGCGGCGGTAGTAGTCGACCACCTGGCCCTTGGTGAACCCCGCTCCGGGGTAGAGCACCTTGGCCGGGTTCGAGAGCGTGAGGAGGTGGCCGTCGATCTCGACCTCGCTCGTCTCGCGCTTGGGCTTCTTCGGCGCGTCGCCCTCGGCCATGCGGCCAACGTACCGCGACCCGCCCGATTCGGCCTACAACGGCGTGATCGTCACCTTGTCGAAGCACACCGCCGCGTCCCAGCCGTTGAGCGCGAAGTGGTCGTGGCCGGTGCCGGCGAGGGGCTTCTCGTCCACCATCTCGTGCACCAGCGTGCCGTCGACCTTGAAGCTCAGCGTGCGGCCGTCCGTGCGCGCGAGCTCGAAGTGGTAGGTCTGGTTCGGGACCAGCTTGCCGTTGGCGATCGAACCGGTGCCCGCGAGCAGCGGGGTCTGCTTGGCCTCGGGCCCGTGCTCGTCCATGCGCGCGAGCCAGTGCTCGGAGTTCTTGTGCGCGCCGAGCACCGCGACGTAGGCCGTGGCCATGTAGTTCTTGCCGTCGACGTCGAACGCGCAGCCGTCGCCGAACAGCTCCACCTTCACGTCGCCGTCGGGCGAGAGCGGGGTCGCGTCGAACTCGATGCGCGCGTTGGCCGGCAGCCGCTTCTTGAGCCACAGCGGGTGGTTGCGCGGCTTCTGGGTGCACACCCGGCCGCCGCGGATCGCGTACGCGCCGTACGAGGTGGAGAGCCAGTCGGCGCCGAGCTCGGTGCGGTCGAAGTTGTCCGTGAAGGGCTCGGCGAGCAGGGGGTCGGAGCCCGCGTTGCAGGGGGGGGCAGGTTGCCCGGCCTTCTTGGGCGCGACCGGCTTGGGCGCCCCGGGGAGCACCTCGTCCGGCTCGGCCTTGCAGGCGGCGAGGAGACACAACACAGGAATCAGCCGAGAAAGCCGCGGGTTTCGCATGCGCGCGGATGGACACTAGCAGGCAGACGCCGAGCCAACTACGGTCCCGCGCCCGAGGCCATGCACCCCATCCTCTTCAAGATCCCCCTTCCTCACTGGAAGGTCCCGTATCCTGCGTTCGCCGACTCGCGGGCCGTGATCTACATGATCGTGGGTCTCGTGCTGGGTCTCCTGGCGCCCTCGATGATCGAGGCCGTCAAGAAGTACCACTGGGCGATCACCGGCGCGGCCGGCCTGCTCGTGGGCTTCCTCGCCACCAAGGTGATGAAGATCCCCTTCCAGTACAAGATGGAGCGCTACGAGCTCTCCACGTTCCCGATCTACGCCTACGGCGTCATGCTCGGGCTGTCGCTGGTCGTGGGCTGGTACATCTCGCTCACCATCGCCAAGGACGACGGCCTCCCTCGCGAGACGATGGCCAACAACTACGTGTTCACCGCGATCATGGCGATCCTCGGTGCGCGCGTGCTGTTCATCGTCACCAACCTCGACTCGTTCGAGTCGTGGAAGGACTGGTTCGCCATCCGCTCCGGCGGCCTCGTCGCCTACGGCGGGTTCCTCGGCGGGTTCCTCGGCAGCTGGTACTACTGCGCGAGCAAGAAGGTCCGCCTGATGGCCTGGGCCGACGCGGCGGTGCCCTCCCTGGCGAGCGGCCTCCTGTTCACGCGGCTCGGCTGCTACATGTACGGCTGCGACTTCGGCAAGCCCCTCAAGGAGGGCGCGCCCAAGCTGCTCGAGAAGCTCGGCACGTTCCCGGAGTGGTACTACGACCAGCGCGCGGGCAAGTACCTCGACGAGCAGTCTCTGCACCAGCTCCTCTCCGATCCGGCCAACAAGCCGCAGATCCTGAAGGGCTCGCCGGCGTGGGAGCAGCACATGCACTCGTTCCCGCAGGTGCGCGAGCTGCACCACTCGCTGCCGGTCCACCCGACCCAGCTCTACGAATCGCTCACCGGCCTGTTCCTGCTCGGCCTCCTGTTCTGGGCGCGCAAGCACATGAAGGCCCGCGAGAAGGAGGGCGAGCCGTTCTTCCGCGGCGAGATCTTCCTGCTCTTCACCTTCGGGTACGGCGTCCTGCGCTTCATGCTCGAGATGGTGCGTGACGACGCAGAGCGCGGCACCTACGGCCCGCACTTCGAGCCGCACATCATCTACCCGGTGTGCCTCATGGTGCTCGCCCTCGCGTTCGTGTTCGGCCTCTCGAACATGGTCTCCGAGCGCTTCCGCGTCATCGCCAAGTCGGTCGCCATCCTGATCCCCCTCGCGGTGTTCATGGTGCTGCGCCCGTCGAACAAGTTCGCCGTCGTCGACATGGTGCAGCTCTCCACCTCGCAGTGGATCGCGCTCCTCACCGGCGCCATGGCGGCCGTGTACTACCGGCGTGGCCTCGACATCGCGGTCGCCGATCCGGCGGTCGCGGGGGACCTCGGCGCCGGCGTCCCCGAGCTCCTCGAGATGGAAGCGGCGATGGCCCGCGGCGAGGAGTGGAAGAAGGACGAGGGCGACGAGGAGGACGAGGAGTCCGACGAGGCGACCGACGAGAAGGCCGAGCCCGAGAAGGCCGAGCCCAAGAAGGCCGAGCCCAAGAAGACCGAGCCCAAGAAGGCCGAGTCCAAGAAGGCCGAGGCGGACGAGAAGAAGCCCGCGAAGAAGACCGACGACGACGAGGAGGAGGAGGCCGAGAAGCCTGCCGCCAAGAAGTCCGAGCCGGAGAAGAAGAAGGCCGAGCCCGCGAAGGCGGAGCCGAAGAAGGACGAGAAGGCCGACGAGGACGAATGACCCTGCTCGGCCTGACACGAGGAGAGTGGATCTTCATGGGGATCATCACCTTCCTCGTGTTCGGGTGGGCCTGGGTCCCCCGCCTCGGCACCCGGCTCGGGGCCTTCTTCGACAAGCCCTGAACGGCCTCCTCGCGCGCGGCCAGAGCCCCGCCCCCGTCTGCCTTCCGAAGGTAGAACGGGGGTTCGGCATTTCTGGCTCGTCCGAATATCGCGCCCCTCCGTCCGTGGACGCGGGATGCTGTCGGCATGTCGTACCTCGATCCGCTCCTGCCGCTGGCCGAAGTGCTCGACCCGGTCCTCGACCCGCTCACGGTGCGCGCGGTGCGACCGATCCTGCGTGTCGTCGCCGGGCCACCGCTGCGCGCCCAGCGCGCCGCCGTGCGCGAGCGGGCGCTGCCCGAGGTGATCGCCCGCTGGTCGCCGCGGATCGACGCCCTCTCGGGCGGTGCCGTCTCCGCCCACGACGCGACCGTCGCCGCCGCGGTCGCCGAGCTGCGGGGGGACGCCGAGGCCCACGCCGTCGAGGGGCCGATCGAGCGCGCGGCCCACGCGTTCGACCGCGCCTGGTACGCCGACGACCCCGAGTGGATCGACGACCCCCATCTTCCCCGCCACGTGCGGGTGCGTGCCCTCGACCGGCTCGATCGCCTCAACGAGACCATCGGCGCCTACGAGGCGTTCTTCGCCGCCATCGAGCCCCTCGTCGAGCGCGCGCGTCGCGCCGGGGTCGCGTGCCCCACGATCGTGGATCTGTGCAGCGGCCACGCCATGTTCGCGGTGGCCATGGCCCTGCGGTTCGGGGCGCGCGAGGGGCGCTGCCGCGTGGTCGCGACCGATCTCGTGCCCGAGTACCTGGGCCTCGGCGAGGCCCACGCGCGTCGACTGTTCCTCGAAGAGAGCGCGCTCTCGTTCGTGCCCCACGACGCCCTCGACCTCGCCTCGCTGCCCGCCAAGATCGGTGGCCCCATCGACGTGGTCACCTGCACCCAGTCGATCCACCACTTCCCGCCGGGCTTCGTCGCGCGGATGCTCGGCGCGGGCGCCTCGGCGGCGCGCAGCGGGGCGGTGCTGGTGGACGGCGAGCGCAACGCGGTCGCCGGGGTCACCATCACCCTGCTGTCCGCGTTCATCGGCCGGCTCGGCATGCCCATCGTCCACGACTCGTTCGTGTCGCTGCGCCGCATGTACACCGAGCAGGAGCTCGCGCTGATCGCGGCGCTGGCCCGCGACGACGCGGGACGCCCCCTCGAGGTGGAGCGCGGCTGGCTCTCGCCCGGGCACGTGTTCGTGCGCGCCACGACGGGCTAGGGCGACGCACAAAAAGCAGAGGGGCCGCCGTTCTGGCAGCCCCTCCATCTCGTAGCCCTTGCGCCTCGTCCGAGAGCGCTCTCAGGGGCAGACGGTGAAGTAGCCCGTGCTCGGCTGGACCTCGCCCGAGCCCACGTAGATGGCCTTGCCGGCCGCCGTGCTGAGGTTGAACGTCACGCACTGGTTGTCGCTGGTGGTGAAGTCGAACCCGTCGAGGTGGCCCTGGGTGTCGAAGGCGAACCACAGGTGCTTGCCGTTGGTCTTGAGGCGATCGTTCATCTCGAGGCGGGTGCCCTTGACCATCGCGATGGTGCCGCCGACCGACTTCACGGTGCCGTGGAAGCGGTGGAGGTACTTCTTGGTGGTGGTGCGGACGTGCCACCAGCCGTTGGAGTCGCGCCAGATCCAGTACGCCGCGGGCGCGCCCGGGTGGAGGTGCGGCGGCTGGCCGGAGGCGACCGAGTTGGCGGTCGGCTGGGGCGGGGTGGGGGGCGGCGCGTACTCGGTGACCACCGGCTGGTTGACCGGGAACTGGTCCACGCCGGCGGTGACGGGCGCGCC
>CAZUZY010000143.1:0-18369 GCA_964624885.1 uncultured Polyangiales bacterium
CGCGCGCCGCGACGGCCCGCGCGCGGAACGCGGCCTCCGCGACGCGCGGGGCCGGATTCTCGAGGTCCACGCGCTGACCGAGCATGAGGATCGACGCGCCCTCGTGGCCGAACGCCGGGTCCCCGTGCTGGTACCCCCGCGGGCCGTCGCGGAACGCGTCGCCAGCGCGGAAGCGCTCGACGAACGGCGCGAGCCCGGCGAGGTCGACCTCGGCGCGCGCGGCCCGCCAGAACGGCGTGTCGAGGCGGTGGTTGAAGCGGTAGTGCAGCCCGAGGAAGCCGCGCAGGAAGTCCCAGTGGGCCCCGACCTTCTCGTCCACCTCCTCCCGGCGCGCGGGCTCGCCGCTCTCGAGGGCGGCGAGCGCGTAGTGCAGGGTGACGATCACCATGTGCAGGGCCGTCGACTCGAGCGGCTCGACGAAGCCGTACGCGTTGCCGAGCGCGAGGACGTTGCCGGAGAAGCAGCGCCGGTGACGCCCCGAGCGGAAGCGCACGACCCACGGGTCGCCGGCGCCCGGGTTCTTGCGGGCCAGCTCCGCGGCGGCCGCGTCGACGTCGAGGTGCGCCGAAGAGAAGACGTAGCCACGGTGGTCCTCGCGCTCGACGGGGATGCGCCAGCACCAGCCGGCGTCCATCGTCTCGGCCGTGGTGTAGGGGCGCACGAGCCCGCCGTGGGGCACCGTCGCCACCACCGCGGTGTCGCAGAACAGCGTGGAGGCGAAGCTCTCGAACGGCGTGCCGAGCGCGCGCCCGAGGAGCAGCGAGCCGAACCCCGAGGCGTCGACGTAGAGATCGAAGCGCGCGGTGGCGCCGTCGGACAGGCGCAGCTGCGAGACCCCCTCGGGGCCCACCACGACCTCGTCGATCGTCGCCGCGCGGTGCTGGATGCCGCGGGTCCGGGCGGCGTGCGCGAGGAAGGCCACGAAGGGCGCGTTGTCGAGGTGGTAGGCGACCTTCTGGGAGGGGAGGAGCGAGTGGTGCCCGTCGTCGTCGGCCACCACGGGGCCGCGCTCGCGCTCCATCAGCAGACTGGTCAGCGACTGCGCGCGGAGGTCGCCTTCGTAGGTGAACGCCGCGTGAGGGTCGGTCGGCCCGAAAGGATAGTGGAACGCGTGCGGCGCGGGCCGGCCCCACTCGAAGCGGATCCCGAGCTTGAACGAGGGGCGCACGCGCTCGAACAGCTCGACCACGTCGAGGCCGAGCTCGGCGTGGAGGAACGGCGGCATCAGCGTGGTGGTGGCCTCGCCGACCCCGATGATCGGGATCGCCGTCGACTCGATCACCGTGATCGCGAGCCCGGGGAACCGGCGCTGCAGCGCGAGGGCCGCGAAATAGCCCGAGGTCCCGCCGCCGATCACGCCCACCGAGTGGATGCCGGGTGGCTTCATGGACGACGAGTCTACTCCGGCACGGACGAGGTCACGGGCGGTGGCCCTTGACCCTCTCGGCCCCGGTCCCTACCGGACCGCGCGTGACTGCCTTCTCCGCGCTCCGGGCGCTCCACCTGCTGTCGATGGCGCTCTGGTTCTCGATCGGGTTCTTCTGGCCCGGCGACGTGCGCCGCACCCTCGCGCGTGGCGCGCCCCACGTGGAGGCGCTCGCCGAGCGGGTCGAGCGGGTCCTCAAGACCTCGCTGATCGCGGCGTTCCTCACCCTCGGGAGCGGCGTGGGGATGATCTTCCAGCTCGGGGGCATGAAGGCGCTGCCGCACCGCATGCACGCGGGAATCGGGCTCGCGCTGCTGCTCCTCGGGATCGAGATCCTCCTCGTCGATCCGGCCGCGAGCCGGATGTTCCGCGCGATCGCCGACGGCAAGCTCGACGACGCCCGTGCGGCGGCGAAGAAGCTCCCGCCGCTCACCGGCGTGACCCACCTGCTCAAGCTCGCGGTGTTCGCGACGATGATCGTCCGCGTGTAGCGGCGCTGGCCCGCCGCGAACGGCGCGCTACACTGCCGGGTCATGAGGTCGCTCGCCGTCACCTTCGCCGCGGTCTCCGCGCTCGGGCTCGCCGGGTCGGTCGCGGGCTGCTCGCCCGACGATCACCGCGGCCAGAGCCACGGCTACGCGGAGCCGCCGCCCGCCTGCAGCGCGGCCACCACGTGTGGCGCGTGCACGCCACTGTCGGGTTGCGGCTGGTGCGAGTACGAGGACGGCACCGGCTCGTGCACCACGAGCCCCACCCGCTGCAAGAAACCCACGTTCCGGTGGAACTGGGATCCGGAGACCTGCCCCGCCTCGGCCACCGATGCGGGCGACGCGGAGGCGAGCACCGACGCGGGGCGCGCCGAGACGAGCACCGACGCGGCGAGCGACGGCCTCGCCGACGCGACGAGCGATGCGGCCGAGGTCGCCACGGACACGAGCGAAGAGACGGCGGCCGATGCCGAGAGCGACGGCGCGGCGACCGACGGCGCCACGGACACGGGGGCCACGGACTCTGGTGCAACGGACTCTGGTGCAACGGACACGGGCGTCACGGACACGGGCGCCACGGACACGGGCCCGAAGTGTGGCGTCGACACCGTGCCCGCGGGCTGCGCCGTGAGCACCGGCGGCACCCTCTGCAAGGCCACCGAATACACCCTCGGCTGCCTCGGCGCCGCGGCCCCGGCCCCCTCGGCGGCCTGCATCAAGGCCTACGCCAAGGGCGCCGAGACCTATCACTGCTGCCCCTGCCGCTAGCGGGCCCAGATCCGCGAGCCCCACAGGAGCGCGACGACGACCGTGCGGACCACCCAGTCCGCGGTGCTCCCGAGCCACACCCCGTTGAGGCCGAGCGAGAGCCGCGTCGTCGCGTACCAGGTGGCGGCGAGGCGCACGCCGAAGCCCGCGAACAGCGAGGCGAACAGCGAGAGCCGCGTGGCCCCCGCGCCGCGCAGCGACTGCCCGAGCACCACCGAGAGCGCCATGAACGGCTGCGCGAAGGCGCAGATCACGAGCGCGCCGGCGGCGGTGGCCTGCAGGTCGGCGCGCGGCGTGACCAGCGCCGGCAGCCGGAAGCGCAGCACGTAGAACGCGACCCCGAACGCGGAGAGGGTGACCACCGCCTGCCCCGCGGCCATCCAGCCGACCCGCGCCGCGCTGGCCCTCCGCCCCGCGCCGAGCTCCTGGGCGACGAGCGCACCCGCCGCGGTGGCGAAGCCCTCGACGGTCATGAACGAGATGGCCTCGACCGCGATGAGCACCTGGTTGGTGGCCATGGCGTCGTCGCCGAGCCGCGCGGTCATCCACACGAAGGCCATGTACGCCGCGTGGTAGACCACGCGCTCGAGGAACGCGGGCCCACTCGGCTCGAGGAGGGCGAGGAGATCGGCGCGCGAGAACCCGAGGCGGAACGGCCGCAGCGTCGCGTAGCGCCCGGCGCGGGAGAGCGCCGAGAGCGTCAGGACCGCCTCGAGCGCGAACGACGCCGCCGTCGAGAGCCCGGCGCCGCGCGCGCCCAGCCGCGGGATGAGCACGAAGTTCACGCCGATGTGCGCGAGGTTGACCACCACGCCGATCTTCAGCGGCGTGACCGTGTCGCCCGAGGCCGAGAGCGCCGCGAACCCGACCGCCCCGACGCAGTAGAACGGCGCCGCGTAGAGGGCGGCGGCGAGGTAGTCGTGCGCCCCCGCGAGCGCGGTCCCGGGCCCGCTCGGCGCGCCGGGGAACAGCCGTGGCAGCAGTGGCAGGATCGCCACCGCCGCGAGGGCCGCGGTCACCGCGCCCACGATCACCGCGAGCTGCACGGCCAGCGTGGTGTGCCGGCGCGCGGCGTCCCGGTCGCCGGCGCCGGTCGCGCGACCGACGAGCCCGAGCACCCCGACCGCGTAGGCCGAGGCCAGCGACACGAGCGTCCACTCCACCGTCCCGGCGACGTGCATCGCGCCGAGCGCGGTCGCCGAGTGGTGCCCGAGCATCACGCGGTCGGCGTAGAGCACCCCTGTCTGCAGCAGCTGCGCGAGGATCGCCGGCCCCGCGAGCGCGAGGACGGCCCGCGCCGAGGCAGGGTCACGAACGGGCCTTTCCATGCAGCTGACGCGCGCCCACTAGCCGCGGCGCTCGCGGTTGGATATGGGCGTCCGCCATGGAGCAGCTCGCGAGCTACGTCGAAGGTCGTTGGGTCGAAGGCACCGGCAAGAAGGCCCTCCTCGTCAACGCCACCACCGAGGCCCCCATGGCCGAGGCCTCGAGCGAGGGGGTCGACTTCGGCGCGGCCTACGCGCACGCCCGGGACGTCGGCGGCCCGGCCCTCCGCGCCATGACCTTCAAGGAGCGCGGCGCCCGGCTGCGCGCGTTCTCCAAGCTGCTCCACGCCTCGCGCGACGAGCTCATGGGGCTCGGCATCGCCAACGCGGGCAACACCCGGTCCGACGCCAAGTTCGACGTCGACGGCGCGGCCATGACCCTCGCGGCCTACGCGGACTACGCGGACGAGCTCGGCGAGACGCACCTCCTCGTCGACGGCGAGCCGATCAACCTCGGGCGCTCGTCGAAGCTCACCGGCCAGCACGTGTGGCTGCCGCTCCAGGGCGTGGCGGTGCACGTGAACGCCTTCAATTTCCCGGCCTGGGGCCTCGCCGAGAAGGCCGCGGTCGCGCTGCTCGCCGGTGTCCCCGTCCTGTCGAAGCCGGCCACGAGCACCGCGCTGATGGCGCACCGGATCATGCGGCTCGCCGTCGAGCAGGAGATCCTGCCGAAAGGCGCGCTCGGCTTCGTCGCCGGGGGCACGGGGGATCTGCTCTCGCGGCTCGGCGGCCAGGACGTGCTCGCGTTCACGGGCTCGGGCAGCACCGGCGCCTTGTTCCGTGGGCTCGCCAACGTCGCGAGCCAGTCGGTCCGGGTGAACGTCGAGGCGGACAGCCTGAACGCCGCCATCCTCGGCCCGGACGCGGAGCCCGGGAGCGAGACCTTCGACCTGTTCGTCAAGGACGTGGCCCGCGACGTGACCCAGAAGGCGGGGCAGAAGTGCACGGCGATCCGCCGGGTGTTCGTGCCCACCTCGCGCCTCGAGGCCGTACGGGAGGCGCTCGTCGATCGCCTCGGGTCGGCCAAGGTCGGCGATCCGTCGCGCGACGACGTGCAGGTCGGGCCCGTCGCCACCAAGAAGCAGCAGGAGGACGTGCTCGCGGGCATCCAGCGCTTCGTCGCCGCGGGCGCGAAGGTGGTCGTCGGCGGCGGCCTGCCCGCCGATCCGGTCGGCGTGGAGAAGGGCCGGGGCTTCTTCGTCGCGCCCACGCTGCTCGAGTGCGCGTCGCTCTCGGCGGTGCCGCTGGTCCACGAGCACGAGGTGTTCGGGCCGTGCACCACGCTGCTCCCCTACGACGACAACCAGGCGATGATCGCGGCCGTGCGCGCCGGGGGCGGGGGGCTCGTGTCCTCGGCCTACTCCGACGACAAGGCGTTCGTGCGCGAGGTGTTCCTGGGCGTCGCCTCGGCGCTCGGTCGCCTGGTGCTCGGCAACGAGAAGATCGCGGCCGGCGCCATCCCGCCGGGCACCGTGATGGCCTCGCTCGTCCACGGCGGGCCCGGCCGCGCTGGCGGGGGCGAGGAGCTCGGCGGGCTCCGCGGGCTCTCACTCTACCTCCAGCGCACCGCGCTCCAGGGCTACGGCCCGCTGGTGGCCTCGCTGGTCGCCGACGGCAAGAAGATCGGCTGACCCGCCCTCGACGCCACGCCCTCGACGCAACGTCCTCGACGCAACGTCGCTCGAAAGGACAACACTCGTGAGATCCTCGCCAGGGCGCCGAGGAAAGGCGCACGAGGGCGAAGGGGACGCGCGCCATCGAGGACACGTGCCATCGAGGACACGCGCCATAGAGGACACGCGCCATAGAGGACACGCGCCATAGAGGACACGCGCCATCCCGCCGCGCAGCGGCGCGCGGGGTGGGAGACGGTCAGTGACGTGACGAAGCCCGCAGGGCGCAGTCGCGGCACGGCGGTCGACCCGGAGGGGGCGCGAGCCCCCTCCAGCAACCGAGTGTGAAGATTCGTTGACAATCCGCGGCGAAAATCCGTACTCTCCAGCCGCCGTTTCGCAAGCTGCCGTCGGTTTCGCGCAGTGGAGGCACAGTATGCGTCGCCCGCTCCATCGGTCGTTTTCCGCCCTTCTCGTCTCGTCGTTCCTGCTCGTCGGGTCGGCTTCCCTCGTCGGATGCGAGGACCCGAAGTCCATCGAGTGGCAGGTGAAGCACCTGACCGACGCCAACCCGCTCGAGCGGCAGAAGGCGATCGGCGGCATCGAGGCGGCCTACCGCAACGCCGACCAGAGCGGCGACGAGAAGAAGAAGAAGGAGTTCCGCGACACGGCCATCGAGGCGCTCGCCAAGGCCTACTCGTCCGACGTGCTCAAGGACTCGTCCAAGGATCGCAAGAAGATCATGGACATCCTCTCGCAGGCCGACGACAAGCGCGCCAAGGTCGCGTTCGTCCACAGCATCAAGAACTACAAGCCGGGCGACAACGACGACGAGGCCAAGTCGGCGACCCGCGCGATCCTCAAGAACAAGGCGGACTACGCCGGTGACGAGGAGCTCGGCAAGGCGCTCGTGGCCGGCCTCAAGGCCGTCAAGTTCCAGGACCGCCGCTCGGGCGAGCTCGGCGCGATGTTCGGCGACGCCCTCAGCTCGATCAAGCCCAAGGGCGTGGCCATGGAGCTCATGGCGATCCTGACGACGCCGAACGACGGCCTCGACACGATCCCCAACAAGGAGCTCACCGGCAAGCAGGCGATCGCGGCGCAGGTGCTCGGCGAGATCGGCGACAAGTCGATCGTCCCCCAGCTCATCGACCTCATGTTCGACCTCGGCTCGCGCATGGCCAAGCGCAAGGATCCGACCACCGGCGAAGACGTCGAGATGGGCTCCCCGCTCACCAGCGCCATCGCGCAGATCATCGGTGGTTCGCTCTCGAAGATCGGCGAGCCGGTCATCGACCCGCTGATGCCGTACGTGAAGGACGACGAGACGAACCCCAAGGTCAAGGAGACCAAGGAGAAGTTCAAGAAGTACATCTCCCCGGGCGGCAGCGGCTCGGCGAACTTCTACGTCATGATGGCCACCACGGTCGTCGTGAACGTCGGCCTCCCGAAGGTGTCGCAAGAGGTGGCCGGGATCGTCAAGGACCCGAAGACCAAGGACTCCGACCGCAAGGCGCTCATCGGCCTCATGGTCTCGCTCCCCGCCGACCCGACCGTCATCGAGGCGCTCAAGCTGGGCTTCGCCAACAGCAAGGAGAGCAAGCTCAAGACGGACATCGTCGCCTCCGCCTCCCGCCTCATGGACAAGGAGCTCGCCCCCTGGCTGGTGAGCGTCGCGGGCGACAAGAAGAACAGCGAAGACCTCCGCACCGCGGCCCTCGGCAGCGCGCTCTGGCTCTCGCCCAAGGCCGATCTCGGCGGCATCAAGAAGGGCTGGGAGGATCTCAAGCTCCTCGACAAGCCCGATCCGCTCTGGCGGGCCATGGAGCCCACCGAGAAGGAGTGCGACCCGACCAAGCTCACCGGCAAGGACAAGGACAACTGCCAGGAGCACCCCGAGAAGAAGAAGGCGGACGGCAAGTCGGCCCTCTACGTCATGTGGAACGACGTGACGCCCAAGTACTCGGAGGAGTTCTCCATCGTCGACGGCATGGTCGGCAAGTGCGACCAGGACGCCAAGTGCTACTTCGGTGAGTTCCAGGCGGCCGTGAAGGAGGTCGACAAGCAGGGCTTCACCAAGGTCACCAAGGAAGGCACGCGCGCGGGCATCCGCATGCAGAAGGCCATCTGGATGCTGGCCATCTACGGCGGCGAGGACGACATGGTCGAGCTCGTGAAGTTCATGCCGAGCATCAGCACCCCGGCGGGCCGCTCGTTCGTGCAGATGGGGCTCGACAAGAACCTCAAGAACGGCAGCGTGAAGGTCGCCGACGCCATCCAGAAGCTCGTGAAGTCCGAGCGCGAGAAGGGCAGCGAGACGGCGAACCGCGAGGCCGCCCAGCTCGAGCCGATCGCGACCAAGCTCCGCACCCGCGCTGCTTCTGGCAAGAAGTGACTTGGTGGCCGCCACCCTGGAAACGGGGGCGGCCGCTCCAGCGACAGAGGGGACCGTTTGATCCGTCTCGAGGTGGTCAGGGGTGAGGGCGCGGGGAAGTCGATCGCGCGACCCGATGGCGGTGGCGAGCCGATCCGTCTCGGCCGTGGCGCGGGCAACGATCTCGTCCTCGAGACGTCGCACGTGTCGTCCGAGCACGCGCGCGTCGTGTGGACGGGCGAGCACTTCGTCCTCCAGGACCTGAAGAGCACCAACGGCACGGTCGTCCTGCGGCGCGGCGAGCGGGTGCGCCTCGACGACGCCAACACCCGGCAGATGCGGCTCGAGAGCGGCGACGTCCTCGAGCTCGGCGTGCCGGAGCAGGCGGCGGTCCTCTCGGTCGTCATCCAGGAGGACCCGGACGCCACGCAGGTCATGGCGGTGCGGTCGATCGACGACCTGCTCCCCGCGGTCGCCGAGATGGAGAAGCAGCCCTCGCTGCTCCGCTCGGTCTACGAGGCCACGACCCGCATCGGCGGCGCCCTCGAGCTCGACGAGGTGCTGCGGCGCGCCGGCGAGGCCGTGCTGGGCCTCGTCGCCAAGTCCACCCACGTGACCTTCGCCCTCCGCGACGACGACGCCGCCGACGAGCCGGGCGCCGCCGCCTCGTACATCCCGGTCTACACGCGGGTGCGGGGCGAGACGAGCTCCGGGGCCATCCCGATCACCCGCAGCGTGTTCCGCAAGGTCGTGCAGGAGCGCGCCGCCGTGCTCGCGGCGGACGCGCCGAGCGAGGTCGGCTCGGCGTCGCTGCTCGGCGCCCAGATCCGCTCCACCCTCGGCATCCCGCTGTGGCGCGGCGAGGACATCCTCGGCATCCTGCAGGTGGACAACCGGTCGCTCGCCTCGCCAGGCGGCGTGAGCGGTGGCGCACCGGCGCTCTTCACCTCGGCCGATCTCGACCTCCTCTCGGTGCTCGCGCAGCAGGTGTCGCTCGCCGTCGCCAATGCGCGTCTGATCCACCGCCTGCGCATCGCCGAGGAGCGCGCGCGCAAGGAGAACACCTACCTCAAGACCCGCGAGGAGCGCCGCGAAGGACGCCGCGAGATCCTGGGCTCCTCGCGGCCGATGGCCGACCTCAAGGAGAAGATCGAGAAGGTCGTCAACACGCGGGTGACCGTGCTCGTCGAGGGCGAGACCGGCGTGGGCAAGGAGCTCATCGCTTCGGCCGTGCACTACCGCAGCAACCGTCGCGACAAGCTGTTCGTCGCGCAGAACTGCGCCGCGTTGCCCGAGAACCTGCTCGAGAGCGAGCTGTTCGGCCACAAGAAGGGCGCGTTCACCGGGGCCACCGACGACAAGCGCGGCCTGTTCGAGCTCGCCGACGGGGGCACCCTGTTCCTCGACGAGATCGGCGAGATGTCGCTGAACCTGCAGAGCAAGCTGCTGCGGGCGCTCCAGGAGGGCGAGATCCGGCCGCTCGGCGGCACCAAGGCCCTGCACGTCAACGTGCGCATCGTCACCGCGACCAACCGTGACCTCAAGAAGGAGGTCGCCGAGAAGCGCTTCCGCGAGGACCTCTACTACCGCCTCGCCGTGTTCCCGCTGCGCGTGCCGCCGCTGCGCGAGCGGCGCGAGGACATCCCGCTGCTCGCCGGGCACTTCCTCCAGAAATACGCGTCCGAGATCGGCAAGCCCGCCGCCGGCTTCTCCCAGCAGGCGATGGAGCTCCTGCAGGCCTACGACTGGCCCGGCAACGTGCGCGAGCTCGAGAACGAGGTCCAGCGCCTGGTCATCCAGATCGATCCCGGTGGGTTCGCCACCCCCGACCTGCTCTCCCCCCGCATCCGCCAGGTGGATGGCGTCGTGGATCGCGCGGCGCCCAAGAAGGGCACGCTCAAGGAGATGATGGACCAGCTCGAGAAGTACATCCTCATCGAGGCGCTCCGCGAGCACGGCAACAACAAGACCGCCGCGGCCCGCACCCTCGGCATCACGCGCGAGGGCCTGCACAAGAAGCTCCGCGGGTTCGGGATCAGCTGATCGTGCGGTGGTGGGTGGTCGCGGCGCTCGGGTGCTTCGGGGGCCTCGGCGGCTGCAAGAAGGAGGTGCCGCCTCCGCCCGCGCCACCGGTCGTCGACGCGGGGCCCAAGCTCGCGCTCGAGCCACCGTTCCCTCCGAGCGGGCCGATCCCCGTGCTCCACACCTGCGACGGCGACGACAAGTCCCCGGACCTCTCGTGGAGCGGCACGCCCGCCGGCACCAAGACCTTCGCCCTCGTCGTCGACGACCCGGACGCGCCGGTCGGCATCTGGGTGCACTGGTTGCTGTGGGACGTCGAGGTGCCGACCAACGCGCTGCCCCTCGGCGCCAAGGGGGTGGGGGTGGAGGGCAAGAACGACTTCGGCAAGGTGGGGTGGGGCGGGCCGTGCCCACCCAAGGGGCCCGCGCACCGTTACTTCTTCCGGCTCTACGCGCTCGACGTCGACAAGCTCCCCCTGAAGGAGGGCGCGAGCCGGGTCGAGCTCGAGGCCGCGATGAAAGGGCACGTCCTCGCCAAGGGCGAGACGATGGGCACGTACGCCCGGAAGTGACCCGTGAACTCGGCGCCCTAGGACGGATCGGCTATGCCCCCCGCATGAGCGAGAGTGCGATCTGGGAGCGGTTCGTCTCCATGGAGGGAGCCCCGGAGGGCTTCACCGTCCGCACCACCTACCCGACGAATCCCGACGGCGTGGTGGTGATGCTCGAGCGCTGGCTGGCTGGGACGTCCGAGCCGCCGCACTCGCACCGCGGCGACGACATGACGGTGGTGATCGAGGGCCGGATGGCGGTCCAGTTCTACGTCCGCAAGGACGGCGCGCTGGTCGCGGACGGACCGCCCGTGGAGCTGTCCGCGGGGCAGACCGGCTACGTGAAGTCGCGCCAGATCCACGACGCGAAGTACCTCGAGGACTGCAAGCTCGTGTACGTGCACGACCGCGCGTTCGACTTCCGCGAAGAGAAGTAGCTCAGCCCGCGTAGCTCTCGTCCTGCTCGATGCGTGAGAGCACCCAGTCGAAGTCGCCGCTGATCACGTGCGCGCCGCAGTAGCCGCAGTCGCCGGCGTGGTCGATCTTCAGCGCGGCGCCGCACTTGGGGCACTCCTTGGTCGCCTTGCTGGGGCCACGGGTGGTCGCCCCGCGGAGGAAGGTCCAGTACTCGGTGTAGGCGCGCCGGGTGCTCTTGCTGCCACCGATCACCTCGCGGTCGGACACCCGCTCGGTGTAGTCGTAGGAGCTCGCGCGCACGCGCACGGTGATGGCGTCGAACCAGCGATCGCTGGTCAGGCGGGCGCCCTCGACCTCGTGCACGAGACCATCCTCGGTCACGTTGCGGTAGCCCTTCCGCCGGTATGTATCGACCCAGTACTTCTGCATCTGCCAGAGGTTGTCGGTGAGGTAGGGGCGCATCGCGTCGGCGTCGCGGTTCGACCAGGCGACCTGCAGCTCGGCGAACACCAGCTTCACGCGGGCGACGAAGCCCTCCCACTCGAAGGCGGGGTCCTTCTCGGTCAGCGCCACGAAGGCCGCCTTGGCCTCGGGATCGACGATGGTGGGGAGCTCGGTGCCCTCCTCCTCCGTCGTGCCCTCGAGCATCGGCGTGCGGGTCTCGCGCGTGTATTCCTGGACCGCGGTGACGGTCCAGTCGAACTCGCCGCGATCGAGCACCTTGCCGCAGTGCTCGCAGGTCTTGTGCTTCATGCCGCCGAGTCCCCCGCCGCAGTTCGGACAGTCCCAGGTGCGGGTCGTCGTCGGCGGACGCGACCGCAGGTCGCGCTTGCGGGTGAGGTGCCAGTCCTCCGCCACGTAGTAGGCCTGCGCGCGCCCCTCCTTCTGGACCGACGTGCACACTTCCTCGTAGTTGGCCTCGAAGCCCACCCGTACGGTGACGGTGTCCTCCGAGATCTTCAGCGACCGGTAGTGCAGGGCCCCGACCACGATGGATCGGATCTCCTTGAGACCCGACCCTCGCGCCTTGAGCGCCCCCCGGACCTCGTCGGCGAGCCACGGGCTGAGCGCCCGGAGCGTCCCGTCGGCGCGTGCCTCGTGCGCCGCGGCGAACAGTGCGTAGAGGAAGTCCTCGAACACGACGACCGAGAAGTCCGGGTCGTGTTGCCGCAGGGCCTCGAGCTTCCGGCGGAGCTCGGGGCGCGAGCGGGGCGGCGGGGGTGGACCGCGCGGCTCCGGGTCGCGACCGAACTCGATGTCGAGCGGGTCGGGCTGGTTCCGGTAGTAGATGAAGATCCCGAAGCAGACGAGCGGCACCAGCACGAAGAAGATGAACAGCGCGACCTTGCCCGAGGGCGGTTCGGAGCCGTAGGTGACCGTGCCGCCGCTCCCAGAGCCCGTGTAGGTGCCGCCCGAGCCGGAATACCCGGAGCCACCGCCGGAGCCGCCGGACCCTGAGTACCCGGAGCCGCCCGAGCTCTTGTAGCTGCCCCCGCCCCCCGAGCTCTTGTAGCCGCCGCCGCCCGACGAGCTCTTGTAGCTGCCGCCCGACGAGCTCTTGTAGCTGCTACCGCCGCCGGAGGAGCTCTTGTAGCTGCCCCCGGAGGAGCTCTTGTAGCTGCCGCCGCCCCCGGGACGCGCCTCCGCGCCGCCGGCGAAGACCAGCGCCGCGAGCAGCCAACCCCACCGTGAGGCGCGCATCACGAGGCCGCGTCGACCGCGTCGTCGAGCTCGTTGACGTCGCCCTCGGTGCGCGGATACCGGGCCGCGAGCCGCTGGCCGAGCGCGGCCAGTGCGGCGGTGAACGCGGCGGTGTCGTCGGCCGCGACGGCGGCGCGCAGCGCCTCCACGGTCGGCTCGTCGATCACGCCCTCCTCGATCCCGAGGTCGGGGAGGACCTCGACCTCCTGCTCCAGCACGGACGCGTACACGAGCACGCCCCAGCGCCCGGACGTGCGCGACACGCCTTTGTCGTAGAACGCCGCGCGCGCGGACTCGGCCACCTGGCGCGCCCGCCGACTTGCCGGTACGAGCGCCCGTGTGATCCCGGGCACGAGCGCCGCGAGCACCGAGAACCCGACGAACGAGGCCAGCAGGTCGACCGCGAACAGCCAGAGCGGGAACTCCTGCGGCAAGTAGAGGAGGGCCATCAGCGTGGCGACGGCGACGGCCACCCCGAACGCGTAGTGGGCGTCGCGATAGGTGGCCGAGCGACCACGCACGACGAGGACGATCTCCGCCGCCGTGATCGCCTCCACTCCCCGCGTGGCCTTGCCGAGCGCGTCCTTGTCGTCGAGCAGTCCCAAGATCCCCCTTCGTCGTCGCCGGCGGCCTTCCGTTACCGCTCAGAGACCCACGGGGTGCCAGACGGTCTTCTGCTCGATCCACGCCTCGACGAAGCCGAGCCCCTCGGCGTCGGCCGCCGCCTCGGCGCGGACCTTCACGCGCTTGACGTTGTCGGCGCCCGCGACGGCCGAGGCCTTGGCGAGCTCGTCGCCGAGCGTGGCGCTCTTCCAGAGGTCGAGCCCCTGGACGTCCATGTGCTTGGCCAGGTGCGGGAGCACCTCGCTGCGCAGGCCGGTGAGCACGTTGATCACGCCGCCCGGCAGGTCGCTCGTGGCGACGCATTCGCAGAACACGATCGAGGTGCGCGGGTCGGCCTCGGGCGCGAGCACCAGGGCCGCGTTGCCGCTGACGATGATCGGCAGGATGGTCGAGACCAGCCCGAGCAGCGGGCGCTGCTCCGGGGGCACCACGACGATCACGCCCATGGGCTCGGGCGAGGTGACGTTGAAGTGCGGCCCGGCGACCGGGTTCGCGCTGGAGAGGATGGTGGCGAGCTTGTCGGCCCAGCCGGCGTAGTGGACGACGCGGTCGATGGCGGCGTCGACCTCGGCCCCCGCGTCGGTCGCCCCCGCGCGGGCGCGAGAGTCGACGAGCTCGGCACGCCGGCCCTCCATCACCTCGGCGAGGCGGTAGAGCACCTGGCCGCGGAGGTAGGCGGTCTTGCCGGCCCAGCTCTTGTGGCCCTCCTTGGCGGCGAGCACCGCGTCGCGGGCGTCCTTGCGCGAGGCGCGGGCGACGTTGGTCACCCCGCCTGCGTCGGTCACCGCGAGGCTGTGGCCGCTCTCGCTGCGGATGAACTCGTTCTTCACGAACAGCTTGTAGGTCTTCTCGATGGCGAGGCGGTCCATGGTCACACGGCCTCCAGGTAGGGGAGCAGGCCGGCGGCGCCGCCCTCGCGGCCGAAGCCGCTCTCCTTGAACCCGCCGAACGGCGAGGTGGGGTCGAACTTGTTGAACGTGTTGCCCCAGACGATGCCCGCCTTGAGGCGCTTCGACATCCAGAACACCTTGGCCGCCTTGTCGGTCCAGACGCCGGCGGAGAGGCCGTAGACGGTGTTGTTCGCCTTCTCGACGGCCTCCTCGGGGGTGCGGAAGGTGAGCACGCTGAGCACCGGGCCGAAGATCTCTTCCTGCGCGATGCGGTGCGACTGCGACACGCCGGTGAAGAACGTGGGGGCGAAGAAGTAGCCGCGGCCGGGGAGCTTGGCGTGCGACTGGTGGATGCTGCACCCCTCGCTGACGCCGCTCTCGACCAGCTCGCGGATCTTCTCGAGCTGCATCTTGGAGTTGATGGCGCCGACGTCGGTGTTCTTGTCGAGCGGGTCGCCGACGCGCAGCTGCTCGATGCGGCGCTTGAGCTTGCGCACGATGACGTCGTGGATCGATTCCTCGACGAGGAGGCGCGAGCCCGCGCAGCACACGTGGCCCTGGTTGAAGTAGATGCCGTTGACGATCCCCTCCACCGCCTGGTCGAGCGCGGCGTCGGCGAACACGACGTTGGCCGCCTTGCCCCCGAGCTCGAGGGTGAGCCGCTTGCTCGTGCCCGCGAGCGCCTGCTGGATGCGCTTGCCGACCGCGGTCGAGCCCGTGAAGGCCACCTTGTCGACCCCTGGGTGGCCGACGAGCGCCGCCCCGGTGGCGCCGGCGCCGGTGACGATGTTGACCACGCCGGGAGGCAAATCGCACTCCTGGATGATCTGCGCGAGCAGGAGCGCCGTGAGCGGCGTGGTCTCGGCGGGCTTGAGCACCACGGTGTTGCCGCAGGCGAGGGCAGGGGCCAGCTTCCACGCGGCCATGAGCAGCGGGAAGTTCCAGGGGATCACCTGGCCCGCCACGCCGAGCGGGCGCGCGCGCCGGCCGGGCAGGGCGTAGTCGAGCTTGTCGGCCCAGCCCGCGTAGTAGAAGAAGTGGGCCGCCGCGAGCGGGACGTCGACGTCGCGCGACTCCTTGATCGGCTTGCCGCCGTCGAGCGACTCGACGATGGCGAGCTCGCGCGCGCGCTCCTGGATGCGGCGCGCGATGCGGTAGACGTACTTGCCGCGCTCCTTGCCCGGCATCTTCGACCACACCTGCTCGTAGGCGCGACGGGCGGCCGCGACGGCGCGGTCGACGTCGGCCTCGTTCGCGTCGGCGACCTCGGCGATCACCGTCTCGGTCGCCGGGTTGACGGTCGGGAAGTACTTGCCGCTCGTGGGCGCGGAGAACTTCCCGTCGACGAACAGCTCGTAGCGCGGCGTGAGCCGCACGTGGTCGGTCGCCTCGGGCGACGGCGCGTAGAGCCAGCCCTGCTTGGGCGGCTTGGTCAGACTTCCCTGCACGTTCGCGTCCTTGCTCATTCGGGTCAATCCTTGGAGAAGTAGTCTTCGCCCGCGTAGCGCCCGAAGCGCTCCTTCTCGAGCTGCATGAGGACGTCGTTGAGGAGCGCGCTCGCGCCGAAGCGGAAGAGATCCGGGTCGAGCCACTCGGGGCCCATCGTCTCCTGCACCACGCACAGGTACTGGAGGGCCTGCTTGGCCGAGCGCACGCCGCCAGCCGGCTTCATGCCGATGTTGCGCCACCCCGCGTCCTGGTAGTCGCGGATGACCTCGAGCATGAGCAGCGTGACCGGGAGCGTGGCCGCGGGCTGCACCTTGCCCGTCGAGGTCTTGATGAAGTCGCCGCCGGCCTCGATGGCGATCGCCGAGGCGAGGCGGATGGCGTCGTAGGTGCCGAGCTCGCCGGTCTCCAGGATCACCTTGAGGTGGGCCTTGCCGCAGGCCTCCTTGGTGGCCGCGATCTCGTCGAACACCTTGCCGTAGTCGCCGCGCAGGAAGGCGCCGCGGTCGATGACCATGTCGATCTCGTCGGCGCCGAAGCCCACCGCGCGCCGCACGTCGTCGAGCTTCACTGCGAGCGGCGACTGCCCGCTCGGGAAGGCCGTGGCGACCGACGCGACCTTGACCGAGGAGCCCTCGAGCGCGCGCTTGGCGATGGGCACGAGGTTCGGATAGACGCACACCGCCGCGCAGCTCGGGACGTCGGTGAGGCGCTCGCTCGGGTGCATCGCCTTGCGACACATCGAGAGCACCTTGCCCGGGGTGTCCTTCCCCTCGAGGGTGGTGAGGTCCATCATCGAGATGGCCATGTGCAGGCCCTCGACCTTGGAGGCCTTCTTGATGGAGCGCTTGGCGAGCGACGCCGCGCGCTCCTCGAGGCCGATCGCCTCGACCGGTGGGACCGCCGGCGGACGATAGTCGCGCCGCGACGGCTCCTCGCCCGTGTCGAGCGCCAGTGCGCGCGCCGCCGAGCCAGCGCGGGCGAGCGGTGCAGAGCGCGTCGCCCTCGCGACCTTGGCCCGTGCAGTGCTCGCCTTGCCCTTCTTCTTGGGAGCTGGATTCACGCGCGGGAGGCTACCACCAAGTCTGCCGCCCGCGCGACGACTCAGGCGCCGATCGCGATTCTGGCGGCGCTGAGCGTGCGATCGAGCTCGGCGTCGCCGTGCACACCCGAGATGAACGCGGCCTCGAACTGCGAGGGCGGGAGGTAGATGCCGGCGTCCAGCATGGCCGCGTGGAAGCGCCCGAAGCGCGCCGTGTCGCAGCCCTTCGCGTCGTCCCAGGAGTGGACCGCCTTCTTCTCGGTGAAGAACAGCGTGAACATCGAGCCCACGCGCTGGACGATGCCGGGCACGCTCTTCTCGCGCAGGATGGCCTCGAGGCCGGCCTGCAGGCGCGCGCCGAACGACTCGAGCTTCGCGTAGAGCGCGTCGTCGAGCCGCGCGAGCGTGGCGAGACCGGCGGCGACAGCGACCGGGTTGCCGCTCAGCGTGCCCGCCTGGTACACGGGGCCCACCGGCGAGATGACCTCCATGACGTCGCGGCGGCCGCCGTACGCCGCGAGGGGGAGGCCTCCACCGACGATCTTGCCGAGGGTGACCAGATCGGGTCGCACGCCGTAGAGGGCCTGCGCGCCACCCTTGTGCACGCGGCAGCCGGTCATCACCTCGTCCATCACGAACAGCGTGCCGTGCTTGTCGCAGAGCGCGCGCACGCCCGCGAGGTAGCCGGGGGCAGGGGGCACGCACCCCATGTTGCCGACGACGGGCTCGAGGAACACGGCGGCCACGGGGCGCTCGGCGAGCGCCCGCTCCATCGCCGGGAGGTCGTTGAACGGGACCACGGCCGTGTCGGCGGCGGCGCCCGCGGGCACGCCGGCGCTGTCGACGTTGCCGAAGGTGGCGAGCCCGCTGCCCGCCTTGACGAGGAACAGGTCTGCGTGGCCGTGGTAGCAGCCCTCGGCCTTGACGATGCCCTCGCGCTTGGTGAACCCGCGGGCCGCGCGGGCGGCGGCCATGGTGGCCTCGGTGCCGCTCGAGACGGCCCGCATCATCTCGATCGCGGGATAGAGCGCGCCGATCGCCTCGGCGAAGGTGATCTCCCGCTCGGTCGGCGCGCCGTACGAGGTGCCCCGGTCGACGGCGGCGTGGATCGCCGCGCGCACCTCGGGGTGGCCGTGGCCCAGGATCATCGGGCCCCACGAGCCCACGTAGTCGACGAAACCGCGTCCTTCGTGGTCGTAGAGGTACGCCCCCTCGGCCCGGGCGACGAAGACGGGGACACCGCCGACGGCGCGGAACGCGCGGACGGGCGAGTTGACCCCGCCGGGGATGCGAGTCTTGGCGCGGTCGAGGAGGGCCTGGTCGTGGGGGCGGGCGGTCATCGCGAGGCCGTATCTACCAGCCGAGTGCGAGCGTCGAGGACGATTCACTTGACCCCATGAGCAGTGGGGCGATAATCGCCCCCCGAATCGAGCCACGCGGGGGAGCAGAGGTTGCAGTGCATCGCCCGCGGAGCGTGATTCGATCAGCAACGGTTGCGGTGCGAGGAGGCCTTCTGTGATCACCTGCCCGAAGTGCGCCAAGGAGAACCAGGACCACTACAAGTTCTGCCTGGGCTGCGGTGCCGAGTTGCCGCGAGACGCGGCCCCCAAGGCGTTCGCGCCCAAGACTCCGCCGCACGGAATGAAGGCCGCGCCGGCCGCCGCGCCGCCGGTCGCGGCCCC
>CAZUZY010000144.1:0-18342 GCA_964624885.1 uncultured Polyangiales bacterium
GCCGCGGCGAGGGCGCGCGCAGCGGCCACGTCGAGGGGGTCGCCGGTCCAGACCTCGCCGGCGGCGTGGATCTCCGACGCCGCGACCGCGATCTCGAGGAGCGCGCGGCGCCCTTCGGCGGGGAGCGGCGCGCCGTCGAGCCCCACCACGTCGGTGACGGCGAGGTCGTTCTTGGTCAGCGTGCCGGTCTTGTCGGTGCAGATCACCTCGACCGACCCCAGGGCCTCGACTGCGTTCAGGCTCTTGACGAGCACGTTCTTCTTGGCGAGGCGCAGACCGCCCATGGCCAGCGCGAGCGTGAGCGTCGGGAGCAGCCCCTCGGGCACGTTGGCCACGATGATCCCGAGCATGAACACGACGTTGACCCACAGCGGGCGCCCGCGCGCGAGGCCGTAGGCGAAGAACGCGAGGCCCATCACCAGCGCCACCACCGTGAGGATGCGCACCATGCGCGAGACCTCCCGCTCGAGGGGCGTGGGCGGGCGCTTCACCTCGACCGAGAGCTGCGCGATCTTGCCGAACTCGGTGCGGCGCCCCGTCGCGTACACGACGGCGACCCCCTCGCCACGGAGGATGGAGCACCCGGCGAACACCAGGTTCTCGGCGTCGACGAGGCGTCCCTCGGCGCTCTCGCGCGGAACGAGCGCCGCGTGCCGGGACTCCCCGGTCAACGGCGCGTTGTTGGCGAGGAGATCGTGCCCCTCCACCAGGCGCGCGTCGGCCGGCACCTGGTCGCCCTCGCGCACCACGATGACGTCCCCCGGCACGAGCTCCTCGACGAGCACCTCGGCCTCGACCCCGCCGCGTCGCGCCCGGATCCGGCGCGGCAGGAGATCGCGCAGGGCGTCCATCGCCCGCTCCGCACGGATGGCCTGCGCGAAGGTGAAGAGCGCGTTCAGGACCGCAACGGCGAGCAACGCCCACCCGAGGACGGCCATGCCCTCGCCGGGCTGCATGCGATCGGCGACGAAACACAGCGCGGCAGAGACGTCGAGCAGCAGGCTGAACAGGTTGGTGAACTGCTCGGCCAGCTTGCGCAGCCAGCGCAGGCGGGGTGCCTCGCCGAGCGTGTTGCGGCCGATCTCGGCGAGCCGCTCCGCGACCTCGTGGCCGTCGAGACCCTCGGGACGGCTCCGCAGCAGCGACCACACCTCCGCCGCGGCGAGGTTGTGGATCTGGCGCTGGCTCACCGCGGCCCCCGCTTGATCGCGACGTCGGCCGGGGCCGCAGCGAGCACCGCCTCGAGCGGCCCGCCACCGAGGCCCGCGTCGAGCAGCAGCAAGCGAGAGCGATGGGCGAGCGCCGACACCCGGATGGCGTGCGGCGGATCGGTGGAGAGAACGGCGCTGCCGTCGAGCTCACACGGGGCGACCAGCGCGGCGTGGACTCGCCGCTCCAGGGCGACGAGCCGCGCCCGCGCCACCTCGAGCGACCGCGCCGCGCGCGTGGACGAGCCGAACCGCTCCCCGAGCGCGGAGACGCGCTGGACGAGGAGCACGTGGACCGCGTGCAGCTCCGCGCCGAAGAGCCGCAGCCACGGCGCGGGGTCGGAGTCGTCGGCGCCGACGAACGGGACGAGCACGCGGCCGGGCTGGCCGAGCAGGCCGGGGTGGACGACGTGGACCGCGACCACCGCCCCGCGCGTCCGGTCGAGGACCCGCGCCGCGACCGTCTCGGCGAGGAACGCGCGGTTGCGCGGGCGTGCCCGCGTGCCGAGGACCAGCGTCCCCTGGGCGCTCCTCGACAGCAGCGCCGAGGGGACGTCGGCGCCGTCGCGGACCACCTCGGTCTCGGTGGCCACGCCGGCGCGCTGGGCCTCGGCGTCGATCCGCGCGAGGCGACCGGCGAGGTCTCCGACCGGGCTCTTCGGCTCGACGTGCACCACCCGCAGGGGCAACCCTGCGTTGGCGGCGAACCGGATCGCGTAGTGCGCCACCCAGTCGCCGTTCAAGGAGCCGTCGTAGGCGAAGACGATCACGTCGCCTCCTCCTGGTCAGCGGCGCGCGAGCAGCCCGAGCATGCGCTCCATGCGCACGAAGACCTCGCGCATGGTCTCCTCGTCGGGCAACAGCGTGAGCCGGAGGTGGTTGCGGTAGGGCACGTTGAAGCTCGAGCCGGGCACCACGAGCACGTGCTCGCGCTCGAGGAGCTCCATCGCGAAGGCCTGGTCGTCGAAGCCCGGCACCGCCGCGAGATCGATGGCCGGGAACGCGTAGAGCGCGCCCCGCGGCGCCACCACCGAGAGGTACGCAGACGCGGCCACGCCCTCGAGCAGCGCGCGGCGCTGGCGGCCGAGGCGCCCGGTCTCCGCGGTCAGCTCGTAGATGCTCTGGTGGCCGCCGAGCGCGGTCTGCACGGCCCACTGCCCCGGCACGTTGGCGCAGAGCCGGAGCGAGGCGAGCAGCTCGAGCCCCTCGAGGTAGTCGGTGGCGTGGGCGCGGAGGCCGGAGAAATAGACCCAGCCGGTGCGCAGCCCGCACGCGCGGTAGACCTTGGAGAGGCCGCCGAACGTGGCGCAGAGCGTGCCTTCGCAGAGGGACGCCGCCGGCGTGTGCTTGGCGTCGCCGTAGAGGATGCGGTCGTAGATCTCGTCCGAGAACAGCACCAGCTGGTGGCGCTCGGCCACGCGCACGAGGCCCTCGACGACCTCCTTCGGGTAGACCGCGCCCGTCGGGTTGTTGGGGTTGATCATCACGAGCGCGCGGGTGCGGTCGGTGATCATCGCCTCGATCTCGGCGGGATCGGGCACGAAGCCGTTCTCGGGGCGGCACGGGTAGTGGACCGCACGGCCACCGGCCAGGGTGACCGAAGCGGTCCACAGCGGGTAGTCGGGCGCGGGCACGAGCACCTCGTCGCCGCCGTTGAGGAGGGCCTCGAGGGCGAACAGGATCAGCTCGCTGACGCCGTTGCCGATGAACACGTCCTCGGCGGTGACCCCGCGGATGCCGCGCGCCTGGGTCTCCATGACCACCGCCTCGCGCGCGGGGAAGATGCCCTTCTGGTGGCAGTAACCCTCGGCCTGCGCGAGGTTCTCGATGAGTGCGAGCCGCATCGTCTCGGGCGTGCGGAACCCGAACTGCGCGGGGTTGCCGATGTTGAGCTTGATGATCTCGTAGCCCTTGCGCTCGAGCTCCAGCGAGCGACGGGCGAGCGGTCCGCGGATCTCGTAGCGGACGCCGTCGAGGTGATCGGCGCGGAGGAGCGGGGGGACGGTCGTGGAGCCGGGCATGCGGCGCGCATGCTAGGAGAACGCCACCGGGCGGTCTCGGGTCGCGGGGTCTCGGACCGTTTTTCGGCAAGCCTCAGGCTGCGCGGCCCCAGTTGGTGTCCACGCAGTACTGGAACACCGTGCGGAAGTAGCTCTCCACTGCCGGCACCTCGATCCCGGTGCCCGCGAGCGCGCGCTCGGTGGCCGAGGCGTCGTAGCGCACGCGCATGTTGAGGTACGGCGTGTAGACGCGCGCGGTGAGCATGCGGTGCCGGAGCTTGCTCTTCGGGAGCCGGTCGACGAGCGGGCGGAACCACGGCAGCACCCACTCGGGGTCGACGAACAGCGGCGGGCGCACGCGGAAGAACTCGCTCGCGAGATCGGTGAGCGCGCCCACGGTGCTGTCGCGGCGCAGGCCCGCGGTCAGGTGGAAGGTCTGGCCGATCGCCGAAGGCTGCTTGCGCAGGTGGGCGATGGCCTGCACGACGTAGTCGGAGGGCACGACGTCGACCGGCGTGCGCCGCCGTCCAGGCACCACCCGCGCGAACCCCTGGGCGTAGAGCTTGAGGGGCCAGTAGAGGACCTTGAAGCTCGCGGTGCGGCCGGTCTTGCTGTCGCCGACGATGATGCTCGGGCGGTAGACGGCCGTCGGCTGGCCCTGGCCGCGGACGCGGACGAGCTGCTCGGCCTCGAGCTTGGTCTCCTCGTAGGTGTTGCGGAACGGCTGCCCGACGGCGAGCTCGTCCTCGCGGGCCACGCCCACCCGATCGCCCGCCACGTAGGCGGTGCCCACGTAGTCGAGCCGCGCGCCGGCCGCCGCCGCGAGGTCGAGCATGCGCCGCGTGCCGTCGACGTTGATCCGGCGCGCCTCCTCGAGCGGGAGCGAGAAGCTCACCGAGGCGGCGCCGTGGATCACCCCGGCCGTCTCGGCGACCAGCGCCTCGTAGGCCTTCGCGTCGAGGCCCAGCCGCTCCTGCTCGAGGTCCGCGCGGATCACCTGGGTGCGCGCCCGCGCGTCGGAGAGGCGCGCGGCGGGGACCACCTCGGAGAGCAGCGCGTCCACGCGACGACGCGCGTCCGCGTCGTCCTTGCCACGGACGAGCAAGCCGAGGTGCGTGCCCGGCTCCTCGGCCAGGAGGTGCGCCACGAGCTCGCGCCCCAGGAACCCGGTCGACCCGCTCACAATCAATTTGCGCATGCCATGCAAATACATTGGAACGGGTCGTCGCGCAAGTGCCGGGCGCGAACGCCGTGTATCCTCGGCGGCGTGCAGCTCCCCGTGATGCCCCCCCTCCCCCCGATGCTCGCCAAGCGGGTCGACGCCCTGCCGACCGGCGAGGGGTTCCTGTTCGAGCCCAAGTGGGACGGGTTCCGCACCCTCGTGTTCCGCGACGGCGAAGAGGTGCAGCTCCAGAGTCGCGACGAGAAGCCCCTCGCGCGCTACTTCCCCGAGGTGGTGGCCGCCGTGAAGGCGCAGCTGCCCCCACGCTGCGTGCTCGACGGCGAGATCGTGATCGTGACCCCCGCCGGCCTCGACTTCGACGTGCTGCAGAACCGGCTCCACCCCGCGGCCTCGCGCGTGAAGAAGCTCTCCGAGGAGACGCCGGCGTCGATCGTGTTCTGGGATGTGCTGTGCGACGGCGACGAGGACCTGCGCGGTCGTCCGTTCCACGAGCGCCGCGCGCGGCTCGAGGCCCTGCTCGCGAACGTCGCCCCGCCGGTGCACGTCACGCCGATGACCACCGATCGGGCCCTCGCCGCCGACTGGTTCGAGCGCTTCGAGGGCGCCGGGCTCGACGGCGTGATGGCCAAGCCCCGCGAAGGCGTCTACGAGTCCGACAAGCGCACGATGCTCAAGGTGAAGCACGAGCGCACCTGCGAGTGCGTGGTGGCCGGGTTCCGGTGGCACGCCAAGAAGGGGGTCGAGGAGGGCACCGCCGTCGGGTCGCTCCTGCTCGGGCTGTTCGGCGACGACGGCAAGCTGCACCACGTCGGGGTCACGGCGACCTTCACCGACAAGCGGCGCAAGGAGCTGGTCGACGAGCTCGCGCCCTACCGCGCGAACGCGCTCGAGGGGCACCCCTGGGCCGAGTGGGCCTCGTTCTCCCACGAGGATGCGCAGCGCGTGCCCGGGCAGAAGAGCCGGTGGAGCCAGGGCAAGACCCTCGAGTGGGAGCCGCTGCGCTGCGAGCTCGTGGTCGAGGTGGCGTACGACCACCTCCAGGGCGCACGCTTCCGGCACACGGCGCAGTTCCGCCGCTTCCGGCAGGACAAGCCGCCGGCGGCGTGCCGGTACGACCAGCTCGAGACCACCGCGCCCTACGAGCTCTCGGCGATCTTCGGCGCCCGCTAGGTGCTAGCCTGCCTCCTTTCCCCGCACGGGGACGAGGGGGGCACCATGTCACGCTCGGCTTGTTCGCTCGGTCCGGTCGCCCTCTTCGTCGTCCTCGTGGCCGGCTGCGCCTCACCCGAGGGCGACGCACCGGGCACCACCGACACCGGCGTGGACGGCGGCGGGGACACCGGCGGCGACACCAAGCTCGACGGCGCCGACGCGGGCCCCGAGTGCACGACCGGCGGGACCGACGTGCGCGGCTGCGGCATGTGCGGCAAGCAACGGCGCACCTGCGTCGCCGGCAAGTGGGGCGCGTGGGGCAGCTGCGCCGACGAGGTCGAGGGCGCGGAGTGCACGCTCGGCGAGAAGCGCACCACCGACTGCGGCAACTGCGGCAAGAGCAACGACACCTGCGACACGACCACTTGCACCTGGAACGTGGGCGCGTGCACCGGCGAGGGCGAGTGCGCGCCGGGCACCGAGGAGACCTCCACCGCCTCTTGCACCACCGCGGGCGAGATCCGCACGCGGACCTGCGACGACAAGTGCAAGTTCTCCGCGTACAGCGACTGCGCGGCGCCCAAGGGTTGGATCACCACCAGCGACCCGCCGTCCGGCTTCGAGCCGCGGTATGGCGCGGTCACCGTGTTCGACGGCACCAAGCCCATCGTGTGGGGTGGGGTGGCCATCGACTTCTTCGGCGACAGCACCGCGCTCGGCGACGGCGCCACCTACGACATCGGCGCCGACAAGTGGGCGCTCTTGGCCACGGGCGGCCCGAGCGCGCGCGGCTTCGCGTGCGGTGTGTTCGGCAAGGGCAAGATGATCGTGTGGGGTGGCATGGCCGGGGGCTCTGCCACGAGCCTCTCGCTGCAGTCCGACGGTGCGCTCTACGACCCGGCCACCAAGACCTGGTCGACCATGAGCACCACGGGCGCCCCGAGCCCGCGGCTGTCCCCCGGGTGCGTGTGGTCGTCGACGACCAACGAGCTGATCGTCTGGGGCGGTTGCACCGCGCTCGATTCAAGTGGCAGCTGCACCACGTGGGCCGCCGACGGAGGTGCCTACGATCCCGTCAAGAACACCTGGACCACACTCCCCACGGCACCCGGGGGCTTCGCCCCGCGGATCGCCCACTCGATGGTGTGGTCGGGGACCGAGGTGCTGATCTGGGGCGGCGGCACCGACACCGCGGAGTACAAGGACGGGCTGCGCTACGAGCCGGTGGCCAAGACCTGGACCACGCTGCCGGCCGCCCCTTCGGGCTTCGTCGGTCGTCTCGGCCACGCGAGCGTGTTAACCGACAAGGAGCTGTTCGTCTACGGCGGGACCGAGGGCTCGTCGGGCAGCATCCTCGACGACGGCGCGCGCTACCTGCCCGGCGGCAGCTGGACCCTCGTCGCGACGCCCAGCAGCGCGGCGTTCCCCTCGCCCGCGCGCTACCTCCCCTCGAGCTGGTACGGCGCCGGCAAGGTGTGGGTGTGGTCGGGCCTCGACGCGAGCTTCTCGATGGTCAAGGGCGGCGCATCTTTCGACGCGGCGACGGGCACGTGGACGGCCATGCCGAGCACCGGCGAGCCCACGCCCCGCGCGTTGCCGGCGTTCGTGTGGACGGGCAAGGAGGCGTTCTTCTGGAGCGGCATCGACTTCGACTTCAGCGAGACGCTGAAGGGCGGCGCGATCTTCCGGCCCTGAGCGGCTCGCCTGGGGCGGCGCGTTGGCCGAGAATCGCGCGCTCGCGGCGGGCTCCCGCGATCGACAGACCCGCGGTGGGCTGCTTCACTCACGGCAAGATGCAGGTACGCCTCGCCGAGGTCTTCCGCGCGATCGCCCTCGGTGGCCTCGCCGCGAGCGCGGCCAGCTGCGCCGGTCACCACGTCGACCTGTCGGGGTTCGACATCTCCCTCTGCGAGGAGGGCGTCTATCACCCGGTCCGTGGGCTCCGCGCGCCGCTGGGGGTCGACTACGTGGGACTCGCGAGCGTGGTGTTCGACGGCCCGAAGATCGCCGACGCCGAGGGCACGCAGTGCGCCAAGGCCACCAGCGGTGCCTGCGCGACCACGCTCGCGGCGGAGCTCGCGAAGTCGGACGGATGGATCCTGCCCACGGCCATGTACACGCCGACGGTCAGGCACTTCGTGGTGACCACACGCGGCGACGAGGTCCACGTCTACCGCACCCTCACCGATCTCGACGCGTTGCTGCGCCCCGTCGACAGCGCGAAGAAGGCGGCCCTCGTCCTCGCCGAGCGAAACCACCGCATCCGGTGCGACATCCCGGTGGGGCGCAAGGCGGGCACGAGCTTCGAGCTGGTCACGGAGAGCGGCGACGGCTGCGACGACATCGTCCGGCACGTGATGTCGGTGGGCGCGAACGCTGCGACGACGGAGGTCGACTCCGAGATCCTGACCGAGGCGGACCCTGACCTGTGCAACTTCGGACGTCGGCCGGAGGGAATGGTGGCTGTGCGCAGCGGGACCGACCTCGGCGCCTACTTCGCGCTCGTGGCGCACCTCGAAGCCGCCGCCATCGTGGCCTTCGAGCGGCTCGCAGAGGAGCTCCGTCTGCACGGCGCACCCACGGCGCTGGTGCGTTCGGCCGAGCGTGCCCGCCGCGACGAGATCCGCCACGCGCGGGCCATGCGGGTCCTCGCACAGCGCTTCGGGGCGCGCGTTCCGGTGCTCGAGGTGACCGAGGTCGCGCCGCGCGACCTCCTCGCCATCGCCGTCGAGAACGCCGCCGAGGGGTGCGTGCGCGAGGCCTTCGGAGCGGTGGTCGCGGCCTTCGCGGCCGAGTACGCCGAAGACCCAGAGGTCGCGGCGGTCATGCGCACGATCGCGATCGACGAAGCGCGCCACGCCGAGCTCGCCTTCGCCGTGGACGCCTGGGCCCACGGCCGGCTCGACGCGCGCGGCCGCGCCGAGGTGGCAGCGGCGCGAACATCGGCGATCGATTCGCTCGTGGAGAGGGCCGCGTGGACCGATGACGTGCGCGCGATCGCGGGCTACCCGACGTTCGACGAACAGTCGGCGATGGTGCGGCGGTTCGTCCGCGTCGCCGCGTAGAAGTCGAGCCGCTAGGCTACGGTGATGCTCCGTGGCGCCACCATCGTCCTGCTCCTCGCCCTCGTCCCGGGGTGCAAGCGCAAGCCCGAGGCCCAGCCCCTCGCGCAGGACGACGGCAAGGGCAAGACCCACGCGTGCAAGCTCGTGGCGGGTGGTCACATCGAGAAGGACACCCTGGTCGAGGCCGACTGCGAGGTATGGGTCTCCGAGGCGATCCGGATCGAGAAGGGCGCGACCCTGCGCATCGAGGCCGGCGCGCGGCTCGCGTTCACCAAGGCCGCGAGCCTGACCGTCGTCGACGGCGTGCTGGTCGCGGCGGGCGAGGCCTCGAGGCCGGTCACCTTCACGTCGGCCGAGGCCACGAAGGCCGCCGGCGACTGGGGCGGGATCGCGTTCCTGTCCGACAAGCCGGGCTCGTCCCTGACCCACGCGATCGTCGACTACGGCGGCGTGGACCTCGGTGGCAAGAAGGCCGGAGCCACGACCCTGGTCCTCACCACCGACGCGCGCCCAGGGCTCCACGTGCACGCCGCGGCGGCGCCCGTCACGCTCGCCGATCTCACCGTTCGACACGCACCGCGGGTCGGGATCCTCGGCGATGCGGTCCGTCCGTTCGCGCGCTTCGAGCAGGTGCACGTCGAGGACGTCGGCGGTATCGCGCTCGACGTGCCGGCGGCCGTGCTCGGCAGCGTCACGTCCCTCACGAGCTCCGATCCCGTGCGCGTCCGCGGGCGCGTGGACAAGAGCGCGACCTGGCCCAAGGTCGCGGCCATCCTCGTCGACGATCTGCGCGTCTACGGCACCGCGACCGAGCCCGCCGTGCTGACGCTGGCCCCGGAGACCATCGTGCGGGTCCAGCCTCGCGGGCAGCTGTCCTTCGGCTCCGGTGCGAACGCGGGCGCGCTCGTCGCGATCAAGGTCGTCTTCACGAGCGCCGCGCCGACCCCCGCGCCCGGCGACTTTCGCGGACTGCGCTTCGACCGGCACGCCCCGGGCACGCGGATCGAGGACTGCGTGATCGAGTTCGCCGGCTTCGACGCCACCTCCCCCGCGCTCGGGCCCGCGTCGAAGACCCCGCGCGAGAAGCCCGTGGCCCTCGCGCTCGAGGAGGAGATGAAGGACTTCGTCGTCCGGCGGAACGTGTTCCGCAACAACGCCGGCCCCGCGATCGGTCGGGCGAGCCTGTACGCCTCCGGCGGGTGCGTCGGCCTCGACGTCAAGGGCCACGGCAACACCTCGATCGGCCAGCCCCTGTGCCAGTCCAAATCGGCGATCGTCTCGGAGCTCGAGAAGCTGGAGCTCAAGGCGCTCAGCAGCCTCGGGGCTTCGGGCGCGATCGGCGGGAACGTCCTCAAGGCCGGTCCCGACCTCGACGTGCTCGGCGCCTCCACGGCGGGCGTGGGGGGACCCGGCGGCGACGTGAAGCCCGGGAGCGGCGGCGGGGGCGGAGGCGGGCTCGCGCCGATCGGCAAGGGCAAGGAGCCGTGAGGACGGCGGTCGCGTGGGTGCTGCTCGGGCTCACCGGCGCCTGCGGACGGCCCCCACCCGTCACGACGCCGGCGACCGCGAGCCCCACCCCACCCCGCGTGAAGCTCACCTGGGTCGTGTACGAGAGCGATCCGGACGCCGAGCCACCACCGGGGGTCGCCTGGCCGTCGACGCGCGTGGAGCTCCTCGTGCGTGGCCCCTCCGGCGAGCGACGCCTCGGCCTGCCGCGGCTGCCGGGGTTCGTGCAGCCCGCGCTCCAGGAACCCTGCACCGGCGCCGCTGCACCGAGCGGCCCGCCTCCACGGAGGCTCTCGCGCCTCGTCGTGCCCTACGGCGGCCTCGACTGGCTCGAGGTGGTCGAGACCGCGCCGGGGCGGCTCGCGGTGCGGCACGACTACGAGACCGACGGCGCGTGCGACGGCCCCTGCCCGCCCACGACCCCGCAGGTGCTGCACACGCTCGAGGTCCCGAGCGACGCGACCTACGAGGCCCACTTCACCGTCGTCGGAAGCAAGGGAGGCAAGCCACAGCCCCTCCAGTGCCCACCCCGAGAAACACCCCCCTGACCACGGCGGCACGAGCCCGCATGGTGGGTCGCGCCGCGCGCGCTACGCTCTCTCCGATGCGGCTCCTCGCGCTGTTCGCGTGCATCGTCGGTTGCGCGTCGACGCCGCCGCTCACGCCAGCGCCGACGCCCCGCAAGCCGACCCCCGTCGCAGCCGTTCCCCCACCGCACCGTGGCCATCTGCTGGTGCACGCGTTCGGCAAGGGTCTCGTCGAGTGCAAGCCGTCGTGTGTCCCGATCGACGACCACGGAAAGCCAGGCCCGAGCCCGCGCCGGGTCGGACGCGGGCGCTACCTGCTGCCGCAAGGGATCTTCGACCTCGCGACGCGGCAGCTAACCCCGCAGCCGAACCTCGACCTCTCGAAGTTCGAGTACGGGAGCCTGTGGCTGCTCGAGGGCGCGCTTGTGGAGGTCGAGTACAAGAGCACCCACGACGTCGTGCGGGTGTCGCACGGTGGCGGGCCCTTCGCGCCGCTCGTGGAGCCCATCCCCCCGAAGGCCGGCGACTTCACCTTCCTCCCCGACGGGCGTCACGCGTTCAAGACGGCGCCGCTCATGGGCGGCCCCGAGTCGCAGTACTTCGTGGACGTCATCGCCGGCCAGAAGGTGACGCTGCACTACGTGAGCGCGCTCGGCGGCAAGCCCAAGCCGCTCGTCACCCGCGACCAGATCCTGCACGCCGACTTCGTGCTCGGCGGCGCGTCGATCGTCTACTGGGCACCGGGCCGCCTCGATGTCCCGAAATCGCTCCGCACCTTGCTCCTCGAGCGCGTCGACGTCGCCACCGGCACCGTGCAGCGGCTCGAGGAGCTCACGACGTCGATCACGATGCGCGGCACCCCCGAGACGGAGCACCACACGCCCTCACGCTTCGTGGTCCACGTCGCGTACGACGACGCGGGGGTCGCGACCCACGCCCGGGTCGTCGACGTGGAGTCCGGCGAGGCCAAGGACCTGACGCTCCGCTTGCGGGAGACCCTCGCGCACCCGTTCAACCCGGCCCACGCGGGCAGCTGGCCCTGGTGGGAGCGTCGCGACGACGACGTGCTCGTGCTCCAGCAGAAGACCAGTGACGGCGTCGGCGTGCGGGTGCTCGCGCTGCCGAGCCTCGCGCCCGTGCTCGAGACCACTCTCCCCTTCAAGGATGTCTCCGCGATCGACTGGATCCGCGACTAGGCGGCTCGGCCGAGCGGCGCCGACGTTGTAGGATGCGCGCCTTCGTCCTCGAGGCCTTCGCCCCGAGGCCCACAGGAGCGCCACGCATGCCTGCAGCCACGATGGAACAGCTCGTCTCTCTCTCCAAGCGCCGGGGGTTCCTCTTCCCGGGCTCCGCCATCTACGGCGGTCTGCAGGGCACCTACGACTACGGTCCGCTCGGCGTCGAGCTCAAGAACAACCTCAAGCTCGCCTGGTGGCGCGCCAACGTGTGGGAGCGCGACGACGTCGAGGGCCTCGACGCCGCGATCCTCATGAACAAGCTCACCTGGCGCTACTCGGGCCACGAGGAGACCTTCGTCGATCCCATGGTCGACTGCCGCGCGTGCAAGATGCGGTGGCGCGCCGACCAGATCGCGGGGAAGTGCCTGAACTGCGCCTCCACCGACCTCACCGATCCGCGGCCGTTCAACCTGATGTTCAAGACCCAGGTCGGCCCGGTGCCCGACCCGGAGTCGTTCTCGTACCTGCGGCCCGAGACCGCGCAGGGCATCTTCGTCAACTTCAAGCACGTCCTCGACGCGACCAACCGCAAGCTGCCGTTCGGCATCGCGCAGATCGGCAAGGCGTTCCGCAACGAGATCACGCCGCGCAACTTCATCTTCCGCGTGCGCGAGTTCGAGCAGATGGAGATCGAGTTCTTCGTGCGCCCCGGGGAGGACGAGGCGTGGCACGAGAAATGGGTGCAGGACCGCATCGCCTGGTGGCGCTCGGTCGGTCTCGACGGTCAGAACCTCGAGGCCTACCACCAGAAGCCGAGCGAGCTCGCCCACTACGCCAAGGCCACGGTCGACCTGCTCTACCGGTTCCCGCACGGGCTCGAGGAGCTCGAGGGGATCGCCAACCGCACCGACTACGATCTCGGCTCGCACTCCAAGGAGCAGGCGTCGCTCGGCCTCACCGCGCGCGCCACCCCGAACGCGCACTCGACCGAGAAGCTCACCTGGTTCGACCAGGACGCCAAGAAGCACATCGTGCCGTTCGTGATCGAGCCCTCGGGCGGTGTCGATCGCGGCGTGCTCGCCGTGCTCTCCGAGGCCTACGCCGAGGAGCTCGTGAAGGCGCCCCCCGCCGAGCGGCTGCAGCCCGCGGCCGAGGCGCTCACCGCGTTCCTCAAGTCGGTCTCGCGCAACGACAAGCTGCCCGCGGCCGAGAAGGACGCCATCCTCGCCGAGGGCGAGCGCATCGCGGCCGCGCCGTCCGAGCGGCTCGCGTCCGTCGCCGGGCTGCTCGCGCTGCCGGGCGTCGGGTCGATCGAGGTCGCCAAGAAGCTCCGCGGCCAGGTGGAGCCCGTCGTCGACGAGTTCTACCGCACGGTGCTGCACCTCGTGCCGCGCATCGCTCCCATCAAGGTCGCGGTGCTCCCGCTCAAGAAGAACCAGCCCGAGATCGTCGAGACCGCCAAGCGCATCCGGCGCGAGCTGCAGGGCGCCGCGGCGATGCGCACGGTCTACGACGACACCGGCGCCATCGGTAAGCTCTACCGGCGCCAGGACGAGATCGGCACGCCGTTCTGCGTGACCGTCGACTTCGACAGCATCGGCCAGGGCAAGGACCCGGCGCTGGCCGGCACCGTGACCGTGCGCGACCGCGACACGATGGCCCAGGAGCGCGTGCCGGTGAAGGAGCTCGAGGGCTTCCTGCGGGAGAAGCTCCGATGAAGAAGCGCATGGACGAGGGCGACCTCGCGACCTTCACGCGCGAGCGCTTCGAGGCCGAGGGCTTCGCCCACGACGTCTACCGCAAGGGCCAGGGCCCCGCGGTGGTGGTGATCGCGGAGATGCCGGGGATGTCTCCCATGGTGCTCGGGTTCGCCGACCGCGTCGTCGCGCTCGGGTGCACCGCGGTGCTGCCCGATCTGTTCGGCACCGCGGGCCGCGATCCCCTGGTGAACGACGCGTCCACCAAGCTCTACGCGGTGAGCACGATGGCACGCGCGTGCGTCAGCCGGGAGTTCACCACGTTCGCCACCGGGCGCTCGTCGCCGGTGGTCGCGTTCCTCCGCGCGCTCGCGCGCAAGGAGCACGAGCGTTGTGGCGGCCCGGGAGTGGGCGTGGTCGGCATGTGCTTCACCGGCGGCTTCGGGCTCGCGATGGCGGTCGAGCCGTGCGTGCTCGCGCCGGTGCTCTCGCAGCCCTCGTTGCCGTTCGGCCCCCACGCGCGGCACGGGATCGATTGCTCCGCCGAGGAGCTGGCGGTCGTCGCCCGGCGATGCGCGCGCGAGGATCTGCAGGTCGTCGGGCTCCGCTTCCGCGGGGACCCGCTGGTCCCCGAGGAGCGCTTCGCCTACCTGCGCGCGCAGCTCGGCTCCGCCTTCGTCGCGGTGGAGCTCGAGCAGAGCGATGGCCACCCGCGGGGCCCCCTGCCCCGCCACCACTCCGTGCTCACTGCGGATCTGATCGACGAGCCAGGCGAGCGGACCCGTGACGCCCTGGACCTGGTGCTCGCGCTGTTCCGCAGCAAGCTGCTGCCCGCGTGAGCCGCTCGGCGAAGACCGTCTGACGACTACGGCACCGTGTCGCTCCAGGCGTTCGCCTTCGGATCGTAGGCGACCATGGTCGCCACCGGCGGTGGCTGCGTGGCCGTGCCGGCGGGGAGCGAGCCCCCCACCGCGAGGACCCGACCGTCGCTCGTGGCGACGCAGCTGAGCCAGCCGCGGGGGACGGGCAGCGGGGTGAGCGCGGTCCAGCCCCCCGGCGCCCCCGGCGCCCAGGCCTCGAAGCTCGCGAGGAAGTCGATCGACTTCGACGTGGCGTCGAGCCCGACGCCGCCGCCCGCGTAGATGCGCCCGTCGGGACCGAGCGTCGCGCCGAACCAGTAGCGCCGCGACCGCATGGGCTGGCCGGTCTCCCAGGTGCCCTTCGCAGGATCGAACACCTCCACCACGTCGAGCGGCGCGTCGTCGACGTCGCGGCCGCCGAGCGCGTAGACCTTCTTGTCCGCGCCGACCACCACCGCGAGCGACTGACGCGGGGTCGGCAGCTTCGCGAGCTTGGTCCACGCGAGGGTCGTCGGCGAGTACACCTCGACGAGGTCGGTGGCGACGCCGTCCGAGCCGCGACCGCCGATCGCGTACAGGAGGCCATCGGCGCCGACCGCCGCGCCGAGCGCGAGGCGCGGACTCGGCAAGCTGGTCACCGCGGTCCAGGTGTCCGTGCTCGGCGCGTAGTGCTCCACCGTGGCGAGTGGACTCTTGCCGTCCGAGGTGCCGCCCACGAGGTAGACCCCGGCCGCGAGGCTGCTCGCCGTCGCGTGCCCGTAGCGACGCGCCTTCGCGGGCGCGGCTCCGGTCCAGGTGTTGGTCGTGGCGTCGTAGCGCTCGCTCGTGTTGGCGATGCCGTACTCGGTCAGGCCGGCGAAGGCGTAGACGCGCCCGTCCGCAGCGAGGGCCGTCCCGAGGAGGCTGCGGGCCGTCTGCAGCTCGCCGAGCGCAGCCTTCTTCGTGTCGGGCAGCGCCGTGTCGGCGACGACGTCCAGGGGAGCGTCGCCACCCGCGTCGACGGCGACGCCGGAGTCGGGCGCGAGCGGCTCGGAGGACACGGAGCTGCCGCAAGCAGCGAGGGGGAACGCGAGGCACGCGAGGTAGGAACGGGTCATGGGCACCGACCCTAGGGACCACCGCCGGCCCCGACGCGGCGGTTCGTGCGATTCGGGAGGCGAATCGTGCGCCTCCTGTCGATCGCCCGTCAGGACCCGCACGTCGCCGTGGTCGCCCTCCGCGAAAGCTCGTCGGCGGGCGCGGAACGCTTCTTGCGGAAAGGCTCGCCGATGCTCACCCGGATCGTCCGTCCGCTCGATCACCGAACCCACCTGCGTGTCTGGCGGTGCGCCGAGGAGATCCGCGGCACGGCCGCCCACGCCGGCCTCGAGCTCGCCCTCGTCCAGCGAGGTCGCGCGGAGTACCGGGTCGGCCACCGGGAGATCGTCGCCGGCCGGGACGAGCTCGTCGTCGTGCCGGCCCGCGTCGAGCACCTCACCACCCTTTCGGCCGGCGACCACGGCACGGTGATCGAGCTGCCGCCGTCGACGATGGACGAGATCGCGGAGGTGACCACGCTGGCCGGGCGGCGCTTCGACGAGTGCCAGCGCGTGCGCGACGAAGGCCTGCTGAGTCTCCTCTTCGCCCTCGAGCTCGAGTCGCGCGCGGTCGACGAGGGACGCGCCCTCGCCGTGGAGGGCCTGCTCGACGCCCTCGTCGTGCGCCTCCTGCGGCTCGCGCCGGAGCGCGACGGACGGGCGATCCGCGACCCCCGCGTGCGCGCGGCGATCGACCACGTCCACGCCCACCTCGGCGAGGTGACCCTCGCCGATCTCGCCCGCACCGCGACCATGAGCCGCTTCCACTTCAGCCGCCGGTTCCGCGAGGCGACGGGCCTGTCGCCCCACGCCTTCATCGTGCGGGCCCGCGCGCAGCGGGCCGCGGAGCTCCTCCGACAAGGGCGACGCAGCGTCACGGAGGCGGCGTTCGAGGCGGGCTTCTCGGATCTCGGGCGGTTCCGCGCTGCGTTTCGCCGTCACGTCGGGGTGGCGCCGAGCCACTACGCAGCCCAGCACGATCGCGCCTCGCCCGCGGCGCGGGCTTGACGCTTGGTCCGGCGGCCGCCGAGCCGCCGTTGAGAGGGCGCCGTCCTCACCCATGAATTTGACCCGACCTGGCTATCCAGGGCGGCGGCGAAGGACCGTCCAGCTCAACGGTCCGCTCCGCTTCCGTCGAGTCAGATCTCCCCGACCGCGGGGCTCTCACCGCCAAGGTAGGTGCCCATGAACTGGTTCGCGAACTTCCGGGTCAAGACGAAGTTGCTGACGGCGTTCGCGCTCGTCGCGGTGGTGATGGTGGCGCTCGGCCTGCTGGCCGGCAGCAGCCTCCACCGCGTGACCGACAAGATGCGGGCCATGTACGTCGACTACACCGTGCCCGCCACCAACCTGGCGCGCTTCTCCTCGGGCCTCACCCGGTATCGAGCCAGCGTCCTCAAGGGCCTCGATCAGGGCGACGTCCGGCAGCTCGACGACCTGATCCGCGAGCTCGCGCAGCGACGGACCGAGCTCGACAAGATCCTCGCGGTCTACCGCGCCACCAACCTCGCGGTGTCGAAGGACGGGCGGGACGAGAGCAAGAACCTCACGATCCTGGAGGGGGCGACCCGCACCTACTTCACCGCCGCCGAGCGCACGCTGTCGCTCCAGCGCGACTCGGCCGCCGCTGCGGACGCGGACAAGAAGGCCGCCTTGCACGCCCAGGCCTTCAAGAACGCGGTGGACGACGCCGGCCCGAAGCTGGTGGTGGCCATGGAGGCGCTCGACGAGCAGATGCTGACCATCGCGGCGATCGCGGGCGACATGGACCAGGAGGGCGCCAAGGTCGCGGCCACCGCCACCACCCTGAACGTCCTCGGGACGGGCAGCGCGATCGCGCTCGCGATGCTCCTCGGTGTGCTCATCGCCCGCTCCATCTCGCGGCCGCTCGCTCGCGCGGTCGTGGTGCTCGAGGCCGTGGCCGCGCGGGACCTCACGCAGCGCCTCGCGATCGACACCACCGACGAGCTCGGCGACATGGCGCGGGCGGTGGACGCCGCGGTCGGTGGGATGCACCAGGCGCTGAGCGAGGTGCGGACGGTGGCCGACGATCTCGCGACCGCGTCGTCCCAGCTCTCCGCCGCCGCCGAGGAGATCTCGAGCGGCGCGCAGGAGCAGGCCTCGGGCCTCGAGGAGACCGCCGCCAGCCTGGAGGAGGTCGCGGCGACGGTCCGACAGAACGCCGACAACGCGCACCAGGCCGCTCGACTGGCGTCCGACTCGCGCACGATCGCCGAGGGCGGCCGCACGGTCGTCGGCTCGGCCGTCGAGGCCATGGGCCAGATCACGCAGGCCTCCAAGCGCATCGGCGACATCACCACGACCATCGACGAGATCGCCTTCCAGACCAACATCCTCGCGCTGAACGCGGCCGTCGAGGCGGCCCGCGCCGGCGAACAGGGCCGTGGCTTCGCCGTCGTCGCCGCCGAGGTCCGTGACCTCGCCCAGCGGAGCGCCGCGTCCGCCAAGGAGATCAAGGCGCTGATCGGCGACTCCGCCGACAAGGTGGCGCTCGGCTCGCAGCACGTCGTGACCAGCGGCGAGACGCTGCGTGAGATCGTGCAGGCGGTGGGGCGCGTCACCGACATGGTGGGCGAGATCGCGGCCGCGTCCGGCGAGCAGACCACCGGGATCGACCAGGTCAACAAGGCCGTGACCCAGATGGACCACGTCACCCAGTCCAACGCCGCGCAGACCGAGGAGCTGTCGTCGACGGCGCAGGGCCTCGCGACGCAGGGCGAGCAGCTGCAGCGCCTGGTCGCCCGGTTCCGACTCGACGAGGGCGACGGCGCTCGGGCCTCACGCGCAGGCCTGCCCGCGACGCAAGAGCCCGCGAAGGCGCGGCGCGCGGTGATCAAGCAGCTGTGGGACTATCGCCCGCCACTCGCCG
>CAZUZY010000145.1:0-18284 GCA_964624885.1 uncultured Polyangiales bacterium
GCCTCGGCCGCTGCGGCCTCCACGCGAGCCCGCCGCTCCGCCTCCGCGGCCTGCGCTGCCGCATGCTCGGCCCGGGCCTCCGCGGAGACCGTCGCGACCAGGCGCTCCTGGGCCGCATCGGCCAGGGCCGCCCGGACCACGCGAACCGCCTCGAGCGGGGGTTTCTTGGGGCTCATCGAGAAGAGATTGCCACCCCCGCGGAATTTCGGCATCCGACCCGCGCATGCTCCGCCTCCGTGCGCGCGCTCTGGCCGGGTTCACCGCGGCCCTCCTCGGCTCCTTCGTCCGGCTCGCGGCCGCGCAGGAGGCCCCGAAGGCCCCTCCCGTGGAGCTCAAGAAGGGCCCCGTCGCCCCCAAGGTGAAGACCAGCGTCGATCCCGTCTACCCGGCCGCCAAGAAGGGCTCCGGGGAGAAGGCGGTCGTGCGGGTCGAGCTCACCCTCGACGCGACCGGCAAGGTCACGAGCACCAAGGTCCTCGAGTCCGGCGGCGACGACTTCGACGCCGCGGCGCTCGAGGCGGCGCCCAAGCTCGAGTTCGAGCCGGCCACCGTGGACGGCAAGCCCGTGCCGGCCAAGATCGCCTGGCGCTTCGCCTTCGAGGAAGCGGCGCCCATCGTCACGCCGCCCACGACCGTCGAGCCGACCAAGGCGCCCGTGGGCATCCTCTCGGGCACGGTGCTCACCCCCGCCGACGAGCCGCTGCCCGGCGCGAAGGTCGTCGCCAAGAACAAGAAGGACCAGAAGTCGGTCGAGGCCACCACCGACGCCGAGGGTCGCTTCTCGTTCAAGGACCTCCCGGTCGGCAGCTGGAGCGTCCACGTCGAGGCCACGGGGTTCAAGGCCTTCGACGTCGACGAGGAGGTCGCGAACAACACCCTCACCAAGGTCACCTACCGGCCCAAGCTCGAGGGCGACGCGGTGGAGATCGACGTCAAGGGCGAGCGCCCCCCGCGCGAGGTGACCAAGCACTCGCTGAGCGCCGCCGAGATCTCCAAGATCCCGGGCAGCGGCGGCGACGCGATCAAGGCCATCCAGAACCTGCCCGGCGTCGCCCGGCCGCCGGGCCTGGCCGCGTTCTTGATCGTGCGTGGCGCGGCGCCCCAGGAGACCAACTACTTCGTCGAGGGGAGCCTGGTCCCCATCATCTTCCACTTCGGCGGGCTCACCTCGGTCATCCCGACCGAGCTCATCGAGCGGCTCGATTTCTACCCCGGCAACTTCGGCCCCGAGTTCGGCCGGGTCACGGGCGGCATCCTCGACGTGGGCCTGCGCAGCCCGAAGAAGGACGGCTACCACGGCCTCCTCCAGTTCGACCTCATCGACGGCCGCACCCTCGTCGAGGGCCCGATCGACAAGAAGACGCGCTTCGCGGTCGCCGTGCGTCGCTCGTGGGTCGACGCCTGGCTCGGGCCCGTGCTCCGCTCGCTCGGCAGCGGTGTCTCCACCGCGCCCGTCTACTACGACGGCCAGGCCATCCTCGAGCGCGACCTCGACGAGAAGAACACCGCGCGCCTCGCGTTCTTCGGGTCGAACGACCGCCTCGCCATCACCATCAACTCGCCGTCCGCGAGCGACCCGGCGCTCGGCGGCGACATCACCACCACCACCGGGTTCTGGCGCCTCCAGGGCCGGGTCGACTCGCGCCTGTCGTCCGCCATCCGCTGGACGAACATGATCTCCTACGGACAGGACCTCATCGAGTTCAACCTCGGCGACTTCCTGTTCAAGCTCAACAGCCACCCGCTCGCGTTCCGCAGCGACTTCTCCGCGAAGATCGGCAAGGACGCGACCGTCATCGTCGGGGCCGACGTGCTGTGGGCTTCGTACGACGTCACCGTGCGCGCGCCGCCGCCGCCGATCCCGGGCGAGGCGCCGGGACCGTTCTTCGGGCGCCCGCTCCGCGAGATCACGGGCTCGGGCGCCCTCTACCGACCAGCCGCCTACGCGATGCTCGACCTGCGGCCCACGAAGCGGCTGCAGATCCTCCCCGGGGTTCGCCTCGACTACACGCGCGACACCAAGGAGTGGAGCGTGAACCCCCGCGTGGTCGCTCGCTACGACCTCGTGAACGAGTTCCCGAAGACCACCCTGAAGGCCGGCGTGGGCCTGTTCGCGCAGCCACCACAGCCGCAGCAGAGCATCGCGCCGTTCGGCACCGAAGGACTGCAGAACAGCCGGGCGCTCCAGTACGCCTTCGGCCTCGAGCAGGACTTCACCCGCCAGATCAACCTCAAGACCGAGGTGTTCTACAAGGACACCACGCGACTCATCTCGCAGACCCTCTCCGAGAGCACCACCACCTCGGGCGTCACCTACGGCAACCGCGGCGACGGGCGCACGTACGGCCTCGAGCTCCTGCTCCGCTACAACCCCGACGACAAGTTCTTCGGCTGGATCGCCTACACGCTGTCGCGCGCCGAGCGCCGCAACACGCGCGACGAGCCGCTCACGCTGTTCGTCTTCGATCAGACGCACATCCTCACCATCCTCGGCAGCTACAAGCTCGGCAAGGGCTGGCAGGTGGGCGCGCGGTTCCGCTACGTGACCGGCCGCCCGTACACGCCGAACGTCGGTGGCGTCGTCGACTTCGACGCCGGCGCCTACTCGCCGGTGCCGCAGTTCCCGCTCAACCAGTCGCGGCTGCCCTCGTTCAACCAGCTCGACGTCCGCATCGACAAGGAGTGGAAGTTCACCTCCTGGACCTTGAGCGCGTACCTCGACGTGCAGAACGTCTACAACCGGGCGAACCCCGAGGGCGTGAGTTACAACTTCAACTACACCCAGTCGAACGTGGTCTCGGGCATCCCCATCCTCCCGAGCCTCGGTCTGCGAGGTGAGCTGTGATGCGCAAGAACGCCCTCGCCTTGTTCGCCGCCGTGGCCACCGTGGCCGCGTGCGGTGGCGATTTCGACCCCACCTCGCGGATCACCGGCCTCCGCGTGCTCGCCGTGCGTGCCCAGAAGGGCCCCACGGGCGCCCGCGTCGACGGCACCTACGCCAAGCCCGGCGACACCATCTCGCTCGAGGCGCTCTGGCTCGACGCCAAGGGCCGCTCCACCCAGTGGGCGTGGACCGTCTGCGTCCGTCCCGCGTCGGGGACCGTGCTCGGCTGCTTCCAGAAGCTCGCCCAGGACGCGCAGAAGAGCGGCGCGCCCCCACCGTTCGCGCTCGGCAAGGACAAGGACCGCTACGAGTTCACCATCCCGAGCGACGCCCTCGAAGGCGTGCCCGCGGCGGCCCGCGCGGGTGCGATCGTCGGCGTGGTGACCGCGGTCTGCCCCGGCACGCTGAGCATCGCGACCCAGGTCAACAAGAACGACCTGCCCTTCAGCTGCAAGGACGACGCGGGCAACGTGGTGCCCAACGACGACTTCATCCTCGGCTTCAAGCGCATCTTCCTGCGCACCAAGGACGAGAACAAGAACCCGGTCCTCACCGGCGTCACGCTCGACGGCAAGGTGTGGGGGCCGGACGACGTGCTCGAGGTGCCGGCCAACTGCGGCGCCGAAGAGAACCGCTTCGACCGCTGCGCGGGCGGCGGTGTCTCGATCGTCCCCACGATCGACCCGAGCTCGTTCGAGACGGGCACCGACGAGTTCGGCGCCGCCTACAACGAGCAGCTCGTGGTGCAGTACTACGGAAGCGAAGGTCTCTTCGAGACCGACGTGCGGCGGGCGCAGGACCCGCTCACCAAGTTCGCCCTCCGCAGCGGCAAGGGCGGCAGCGAGGTGCGCGTGTTCATCGTCGCCCGCGACAACCGCGGCGGCGTGAGCTGGCTCGAGCGCAAGGTCAAGCCCGCGGCGAAGTGAGGATCTAGCTGCTGGCGCAGGTCGTCGACTGGCTCAGCGTGCTCTTCTCGCTGCCGACCTGGAACGACCACTTGTAGGTGCCCGCGCCCTTCTTGCAGAGCAAGGCCACCGTGCGCTCGCGCAGGACCTTGAGGCACGGACCGTAGTCCCAGTCGGCGTCTTTCTTGTCGCAGGCCTCGACCGCGAGGACCGCCTTGTTCTGGTCGTACGAGGTCACCGTGCCGTCGGTGCCGGGCTTCGGCTTCTCGTCGGCGAGGGCGAGCGACGCGGTCGACGTGAGGGCGATGAACAGGAACGTGCTGCGCGCAATCATGGGACACCTCCTTGCGCTGCGTGGACGCTAGCGCACGAGGGGGACCTTGGCGATGACGCGCCCGCGACGACGCGCCGCGTTTTCCGCGGCGAATCACGCAGCCGATTCGTGTCCTGGGACACGCACCGCACGCCGTGCACCCGCGCACACCGTCGGGCTCGAAGCGCGGGGAAGGGCACGCGCCGCTCTTGCGTGCGTGGCCGAACCTGCGCCGAACGCCGTGACGTGGCGCGACATGCGCTAGGCTCCGCCCCGCCATGCCGCGCCTCGAATACACCGACCACCGCAAGGATCCGCAAGCCTGGGCCACGGCCCTCGGCATCTCGCGGGAGGCGATCGACGTCTACCTCGCGTCGGAGGTGATCGATCTGCACGTCGACTCGTTCATCTGGCACCGGATCTTCGGGTACGACCTCACCACCCGCCACGACCACGGTCTGCTCGGCGCGCGGTTCTACAGCCAGGTCGATCTCCCCCGCATCCGCGAGGCGCAGGTCACCGGCGCGTGCTGGGTCATCACCACCAACCCGGCCCGCGTGGCGACCGAGCGTCGCGACGCCTTCGTGCGCAACATCGAGGAGCTGCGGCGGATCCTCTCGTCGTGCCCCGACGACGTCGCCGTCGTGCGCAACGCACGCGAGTACCGCGCGGCCCGCGCCGAGGGCAAGCACGCGGCCTTCATCGGGATCCAGGGCGGCAACGCGCTCGACGCCGATCCCTCCGCGCTCGACCTCATCCCCGACGACCTCGTGCTCCGCGTGACGCTGGTGCACCTGTCGAGCTCCTCGCTCGGCGTGACGAGCTCACCCGCGGCCGGGCGGGCGAAGTCGAAGGGGCTGACCGAGGCCGGGCGCCGCTACGTGCAGCGCCTCAACGAGAAGAACGTGTTCGTCGACCTCGCCCACATCTCGCGGGAGGGCTTCTGGGAGGCGCTCGAGGTCCACGACAAGAAGAAGCCGGCCATCGTGACCCACACCGGCATCGACTCGGTGCACCCGCACTGGCGCAACATCGACGACCGCCAGGTGCAGGCCATCGCCGACGGCGGCGGCACCATCGGCATCATGTACCACGGGCAGTTCCTCGACGGCCCGTACTTCGGGGGCAAGGCCGACGCGATCGTCGACCACCTCGCGCGCATCGTCGAGGTCGCGGGCGAGGACTACGCCTCGCTCGGCAGCGACTGGGACGGCGCCATCAGCACGCCACGCGACATGCCCACCTGCCTCGAGCTCCCGGTGCTGGTCGAGCGGATGCTCCGCCGCGGCTGGAGCGGCGAGCGCATCGGCAAGATCCTGGGCGGCAACGCCCTCCGCGCGATCGAGCGCCTGCGCGGCTAGGGCTTTTCGAGGAACACCGCGTTCGACGCGGCGAACGGCTTGCGACCGGGGTGGAGCGGCGCGAGATCGGCCGTGCTCTTGGCGTGGAACACCACCCAGTGCGGCTTGGTCGACGGGTCGCGCAGCACCTTGACCACCGCGGCCGCGCGCTTGCTCGGGCCGGGGCCGGTCGGCAGGAGCGGCGTGGTGGAGACGGTGGCGCCGTCGACGATCGTCTCCAGCGTGAGATCGCCGCCGAGCCAGCCCGGGGCCTCGACCGTGACGGTGAAGTCGGCGCCACCCTCGGGCACCTTCGCGGTCTGCCCGGGGCCCTCGCCCGCGGGGCCGGCCACGGTCATGAACAGGCCACCGCTCACCACCGCGTTGCCGCTGGCGACGACGTCGCGCACCAGGGTCGGGGTGAGCTTCTTCGGATCGTCGTGGCCGAAGCGCAGGCAGGTGCGCGGGTAGCCCACGGGGGAGGTGCGCAGGTGGTGGCTGTCGGAGCTGCCCACCGCGACCATCTTCTTGCCGAGGTTGAGGAACGCGAACCAGTCGGCCACCGAGGCCTTGCGGTTGGCCTCGAAGTCGGAGTCGTTGAACACCTCGATCGCCTCGAAGGTGGGGCTCCACAGCACGTCGTCGCCGGTGTTGGTGGTGCGGTTGTAGCGGGCGGCGCTGAAGTAGCCGCCGAAGCCCTCGCTGCGCGGGTGGTTGACGATGACGATGGGCTTCTCGGGCAACGCGTGCGCGGTCGCGAAGGTGTCGGCGGGCGACTTGCCGATCCACTCCACGGCGCCGTGGTTGACCGCGCCGTCGCGCGGCGTGAGCGGCAGGATCCCGAAGTGCCCCCAGGTGAACGTGGTGAGCTCGGAGGAGGCCATCCCGAACGCCCAGTCGGTGAGCCCGAGCTTCGCGATCTCCGGCTGGAAGTCGATCACCCACTCGTGCTCGCTCGAGATGGGGATGTCGAGGCCGTCGGCGATCGCGCCCCTCACCTTGTGCACCACCGGGTCGTCGGAGTCCGCCGAGTGCATCGAGTGGATGTGGAAGTCGGCGCACATCACGCCGGTCGAGTCGACGCTGTGGGCGAGGGTGGCCGCGACGTCCTTCGACTCGCCGGCGGCGACGGTGACCGTGGTATCGAACAGCTCCCACTCGTAGCCGCGGGTGACGATCACCCGGTGCTCGCCGGGCGGCACCGGGAGATCGGCCTCGCCGGTGACCGCGAACTCCTGGTGCAGGCGGCCGTCCACCTCGTCGAGCACGCCGTACGCGGCCGGGGTCGCGGGCGGTGGATCCTTGGGGATCACCTGCACGCGCACCGGGATGGGCTTCTTGGTCACCGGGTCGGTCGCGGTGACGTGCAGGCGCGCCTCGGGCGCGAACGCGAGCGACACGTCGGAGGCGGCCACGGCGACGGCGGTGCCGGCGTGCGGCGGGTAGCCCCGCTTCTGCGGCACCACGGTGAGCGGCGCGCCCGGCGGGCCGTGCAGGGTGAAGCTGCCGTCGGCGGCGGTGCGGGTGCGGGTGAGGTAGGCCCCCGCGGCGTCGAGCCCGTGGACCCAGGCGTCGCCCACCGGCGCGCCCTTGCCGTCCCGGAGGACCCCCTTGATCGCGCGCCACGCGGGCTGCTTGCTGGCTTCGCGCACGGCCTCGCGCAGGCCGTCGTAGTGCGGTCCGCCGGCGATGATCTGCACCCGGTCGACGAGCGTGGTCTGGCACGTGGGCGCGACGAACGCCTCGCCGGTGAACAGCTGGAAGCCGCTCTGCGTGATGCCGTAGCGCAGCGGTGGGGTGCCGACCGTGCGCCACGCGAAGCCGAGCTCGCCGCCGTCGAAGCCGGCCCACTCGGTCGAGTCCTGCGGCTTGCCGTAGCCGGCCTCGGGGGTGACGAGCTGGGCCTGGCTGGTCTGGAAGAAGCCGAAGAACTCCTCGGATCCGGGGCGATTCAGGCCGAAGTCGAGATCGTCCGGACCGGCGTTGATCACGCCGTACCGCACGGTGAGCATCGGCGAGCCCGGGGTGAGCACGTAGTCGAAGGCGAACTGCACGTCGTAGGTGTTCGGGTAGAGCGCCTTGAGCGACTCGGCCATGAACGGGATGGTGACGAGCGGACCGCTCACCCGGACCACCGCCTCCTTGCCGTCGCTGCCGTCCTTGAGGACGCTCACGCTGGTGGGCTTCACCGTGTCGAAGGCGATGCCCATCAAGGTCTCGTTGTACTTCGAGAGCCCCATCGGTCGGCCGTCGGCGCCCACGCGATCGATGGCGAGGATCTCGCCGCCGAAGCGGCCGTAGCCGTCGCTGAGCCCCTTGTCCTCGATGACGACGGCGATGCGATCGTTGATCAGCACGAAGTCGCCCGTCTCGATGCGCTGGCGGCCGTGCGCGGGCTGGGGGTAGGTGGCGCCGTCCTTGATGCGCGAGGCGCGCGCCTGCCCCGCGGCCTTGGCGCCGAACGGGTCGGGGTGGCCGTTGGCATCACCGACCGCGAAGGTGACCCCGGTGAGCGGACACGGCTTCTCGATCTGCGGGAGCGGCTCCTCGTCGCTCGAGCAGGAGGCGACCAGCGTGACGAGGAGGAGCGCGGCGACGTCGCGGTGACGCATGGGTGAAGGAGAGGTTACGGTCTGACTCCTCCCCGCGCCATGTCGCTCGTTCGCTTCGTCCTCTTGCTCCTGCTCGTGGTGCTCGGCGCGCGTACGGCCGAGGCGCACGAGGCCGGGCTCTCGCGTGGGGAGTACGCCGTCCGCGGGGCCGTGGTGACCGCGACGCTCACGCTCGCCCGCCGCGACGTCGCCCACGCCACGCAGGGAGACTACGTGGGCGTGCTCGGGCGCGCCGTGTTGGTGCGGGCCGACGGTGTCGTGTGCCCGGCCAAGCTCGTCGAGGCCACGCCGTTCGAGACCGACGCCGTGCGGGTCGTGGTCCAGGCGGGGTGCGGTGGCGCGCCGACGCGGGTGGAGATCGAGCTCGCCCTGCTCACCGCGCTCCCGTTCGGCCACCGCCACGTGGCCCACGTGGTCGGACCCGGTGCACCCCCGGACGCCACGCTCACGGTGTCGTCGCGCTCGTTCGCCTTCAGGCCAGAGGCCCCGACGCCGGTCGTCTCGCCACCGCCTTCGGCGCTGGGCTTCGTGGGCATGGGCCTCGAGCACATCGTCACCGGGGCCGACCACCTGCTGTTCCTGCTGGGGCTCGTCGTCGTCGCGGGGCGGACGCGCGATCTCGTGCTGGTGGTGACGGCGTTCACGCTCGGGCACTCGGTCTCGCTGGCGCTCGCGACGTTCGGGTTGTTCGCGCCGAGCGCGCGCCTCGTCGAGCCAGCGATCGCGCTGTCGCTGGTGTGGGTCGGCGTCGAGAACCTGTGGCTGCGGGCGACGACGCGGAGGTGGCACGTGTCGCTGCCGTTCGGGCTCGTGCACGGCTTCGGCTTCGCGACCGCGCTCCGCGAGATCGGCCTGCCGCGCGCAGAGCTGCCGCGAGCGTTGCTCTCGTTCAACGTCGGGGTCGAGCTCGGCCAGTTGCTGGCGCTCGCGCTCGTGTTGCCGCTCCTCGCCGCGCTCCGCCGACGCCCCTGGTTCGCTGCGCGAGGCCCCCGCGGGGTCAGCGTCGCGGTCGCGCTCGCGGGGCTCGGCTGGTTCGTGGCGCGCCTCCGGGGCTGAAGCTCGGGACAGTCCGCGGCGTTTGCGGCATAGTCCCCGGGTGACCCAGCGCCTCCTCTCCGCCGCCTTCGTGCTGTCCCTGCTCGGCTGTGGATCGAGCGATCCCCCGGCCGCGACCCCCGACACGGGCGCCGACACCGGAGGGGGCGACGCCGCGGGCGACGCGGACACCGGGCCGAGCGATCCGCTCGCCGACAAGCGCGCGGCGTGCACGTTCGCCGCGGGCGCCAAGGTGAAGGACACCCTCGGCTTCGAGGCGGCCGACCGAGCCAAGCTGCCCGTCTCGCACATCATCGTGGTGATGAAGGAGAACCGCTCCTTCGACCACTACTTCGGCAAGCTCCCGGCCGAGGGGCGCACCGACGTGGAGGGCATCCCGAGCGGCTACACCAACCCCGACGACAAGGGCGCGCCCGTCGCCCCGAGCCACGAGACCAACGCGTGCTTCCCGAACGACCCCGACCACCAGTGGCTCGGCATGCACGCGGGGTGGAACGGCGGGAAGATGGACGGGTTCGTCAAGAACGCCATCGCCACCTCGGTCGGCAAGGACGACATCACGCCGGTGACCTCCGACGGCCGCTACGTGCTCACCTGGCGCGAGCGCTCCGACCTGCCGTTCTACTTCTGGCTCACCGACCAGTACGCGATGGCCGACCACTACCACAGCTCCGCCCTCGCCGGCACGTGGGCCAACCGCCTCTATCTCTACGCGGGCCACTCGTACGGCGTGAAGAACACCGCGATCGACTACGTGAAGAGCGACGTGAAGACCATCTTCGACGCGCTCGACGCCGCGAAGGTCACCTGGGGCGTCTACAGCGACGACGGCAGCCCGCTCGACGGCGCGCTCCTCGGGGCGGGCTGGGGCGCGGATCACAAGGGCGTGGGCAAGGAGGCGGCGTTCCTCGCGGCGCTCGCCGACGGCACGCTGCCCCAGGTCACGTTCCTCGACGCGGGGGTCAACACGCTCGACGAGCACCCGCCGAGCGACATCCAGAAGGGCGAGGCCTGGACCAAGAAGATCTACGACGCGGTGACCGCGAGCCCGCTGTGGCTCAAGGACGGCAAGGGCATCGCCCTCGTGTTCACCTACGACGAGTCGGGTGGGTTCTTCGACCACGTGGCGCCGCCGAAGGCCTGCGTGGCCGCCCCCGATCAGTCGGAGTTCGACCGCCTCGGCATGCGCGTGCCGTTCGTGATGATCTCCCCGTTCGCCAAGAAGAAGTACGTCTCGCACAAGGTCTACGACCACTCGTCGGTCGCCCGGTTCATCGAGATGGTCCACGACCTGCCCGCGATGAGCGCGCGCGACGCCAACGCCGAGAGCCTCCTCGATCTCTTCGACTTCGCGGGGACCCCCAACGCGAAGCCGACCGCGGCGCCCGCGGCGGGGACGGGTGGATGCAAGTGAGCTAGCGCGCGGTCTCGGCGGCCTTGACCAGGGCCGCGACGTCGGGGTCGTGCTCGATGAGGTCGCGCAGCTCGCTCTGCACGCGCTCGATCTCGGTCGGAGGCAGCAGCCCGACCAGGTGCCGCGTGGCCTCGTCGACCTTGAGATCGATGTACCGGGCGCGATCGATCTGGCCGGCGCGCAGCTGCTCGAGCGGACCTACCGGCGCGGTGGCACCGGCCTTGTCGGCGGCGACCTCGCCGAACGTGGCCTTCGGGGCCTCGGCGCTCTTGGCCGCCTCTGCCGCGCCCGGCCCGCCCACGCTCGGCGGCTTGCCTGCTCCGCCCGCTCCTCCGATGCCGCCGACCATGTCGTTCTCCTGTTTCCCATCCTAACCCGCAAGTCGCCCGGGGGTGGCTAGCGGATGTTGCCGATGGCGTTCTTGACCGTGTCGTGGCGCGCCTTCAGCACGTTGGAGAGCGTCGTGTAGCTGCGGTTCTCGGCGCTCACCTCCTCCTGGAGCTGCAGGTAGTACAGGTTGAAGGCCTGGCTCTCGGCGAGCATCGACTCCACACCTCCCCCCTCGCCGGAGGCCGCCCCCACCGCGGTGGACGCCGGGGCGCTCGCCGGGCTCGCGGCGCCGTTCGGGACCATGGGGACCCCTGCCGCCACCGGCTTGCCTCCGACGGGAGTGGGTGCAGAGCCCGACATCGGCGTGCTGGTGGGCACCCCCTTCACCGCCGCCGCGAGGAGCGGGCCGCCGGGCAGCAACGTCGCCGCGGCCTCGGCGCCCTTGAGCAACGGCTTGGCCTGCGCCATCACCGATCCGAAGGTGGGCCCCTTGGGGGTGGCGCGGCCGTTCGACGGCTGGATGCGCACCGTGGTCCCTTCGAGGGGCGTGACGGGCGGGGTGGTCGGGGACGACGTGGGTTTGGCTTGGACGCTCATGAGACCTCCTCTTGCGGAGGGGTCGGCGCGAGGCTCAGCCGGGTTGCGTGGAATCGCGCAGCGACGCGCGGAGGCGTGGCAGGGCCGCGTGCAACGCGCGGTGGGAGGGCCGCCGCACCGTGATCGCGCCGCGCAGGGGGGCGCCGAGCGTCGCCAGATCGCCGAGCAGATCGAGGAGCTTGTGGCGGACGGGCTCGGCGGGATCGCGGGGCGCCCGCTCGGGTCGGTCGAGGGCGACGACCACCCCCTCGGGGACGTAGGCGGCGAGCCCCCGCGCGCGCAGGGCCTCGAGCTCACGGGCAGCTCCGAACGTGCGAGACGGGGCGATTTGCTCGAGGAACCCCTCTGGATCGCCGGCCCAGGTGGCCACGCCCTCGAGGGGCACGCCGAACCGCTCGACCGGGAAGGCCACCTCGACGGTCACCGACAGTCGCTCGGAGGGCGCGAGCTCGAAGACCGCCTCGTCGACCTGGAAGCGCGTCGGGTGCGCGACGCAGAGGGGCGCGACCGGCCGCGCGAACGGGCGCAACGCCTCGGCGAACGTCCGTGCTCCACCGTCGCACAGCGGGGCCTCCTCGCCGTCGAGATCGATCCGCGCCCCCGCGAAGGCCGAGACACCGGCGATCGCCGCGAGCACGTGCTCGACGGTGCGCAGGCGCGCGCCGCTCGGCAGCTCGACGTCCGTCCCCCGGTCGCCGCCGGTGAAGCGCAGGGCGGCGAGCGGTGCGCGGTCGTCGCCACGTCCCAGCGTCGTCGGTCCCTCGGTCGCCGAGATGGTGAGGAGGGTCTCGGCGCCGCCGTGCAGCCCGCGATCGCGGATCGCCCACGCCGGGGCCACCCGACTCACTTCGTGCGCTTGACGACGTGGTAGCCGAAGTCGGTCGTGACGATGCCCGAGACCTCGCCGGGCTTGAGGGCGAAGGCCGCGTCGGCGAACGGCTTGACCATGTCGCCGCGCGCGAACGAGCCGAGGTCTCCGCCGCGCATCTTGGTGCCGTCCTCGCCGTATTCGGCGGCGAGCTTGGCGAAGTCCTCGCCCTTCTTGAGCTTGGCGATGACCTCGTCGATCCGCTTCTTGGCCTCTTCCTTGGTGCGGGTCTGGGTCGAGCGCATCGAGCCCTTCCAGCTGACCAGGATGTGGCTCGCGGTGACCTTCTCCTCGGTGTCGGGCGCGGGGGCGGGCGCCGTGGGCGAGGGCGGCGCGGGCTTGCTGGTGGGCTGCGGCCGCGGCTGCGGGGTGGGCGAAGGCGGCACCACGAGGTTGTTGGCGGGGTGCGGCAACGCGGTCGGCGCCGGGGGGTTCGGGTCTTCGCTGATCGGCGCCACGAGGCCGTTGCAGCCGGCGAACAGGAGAGCCGCCCCCACCGGCGCGAGCAGCCCAGCGAGGAGCCGGACACCTGCAGCGGGGGACCGAACGAGAGAGAGGAGGCGGGGCGCAGAAGGACGGACCGGACGCATGACGGTCCGGGACGCTAGTCGGTTCCGGGGCGGCGCGTCTACGCTGGGCCGCCATGACTCGCCCCACGACCATCCTGCACATCGAGGACGACCCGGCCAACCGGCTCCTCGTTCGCAAGCTCCTGGCGGCCGAGGGCATGCAGGTGGTCGACGCCGAGACCGGCCTCGAGGGGGTGCGCCGGGCGCTCGAGCTGCGCCCCGACCTGGTCCTCATCGACCTGAACATCCCCGACCTGGACGGGTACGAGGTGGCCCTCCGCCTGCGGAGCGACCCGGCCACGGCGAGCACCCCGCTGGTCGCCATCACCGCCGAGGGCGACCGCGACACCTCGCTCGCCGTGGGGTGCGACGGGTTCATCCAGAAGCCGATCCAGGCGCGCAAGTTTGCCGACGAGGTGCGCAGCTACCTGCACGGTCGTCGCGAGCGACCGACCGCCCAGGGCGACGGCCGGCTGCGCGCGCAGAGCGAGAAGATCGTGCGCCACCTCGAGGAGAAGGTCGCCGAGCTGGTCACGGCCAACGAGCGCCTCCGCCAGATGGACCAGCTGCGCAAGGAGTTCTACCGCAACGTCTCGCACGAGCTCGCGACGCCGCTCACGCCGATCGTGGGCTACCTCTCGATGCTCATCAACGAGGAGCTCGGGCCGCTCGGCAAGGCCCAGCTCAAGGCGCTGCGCGCGACCGACGACTGCACGCGGCGACTGCGCGGGCTCATCGACAACCTGCTCGACGTGACCGGCCTCGAGACCGGGAAGATCCGCTTCGTGCACAAGGACTACGACTTCCTCGACACCGTGCGCCGCGCCATCGCCTCGCTCGCCGACAAGATGGCCGACCAGGGCGTCGAGCTCGTCGAGGAGCTGCCGCGTGGGCCTCTGCCCGCCTACGGCGACGCCGACCGTGTGGGCCGCGCGGTGGCGCAGATCCTCGACAACGCTTGCAAGTTCACGCCCCGCGGCGGTCAGGCCGGCGTACGCGTCCGCAACGTCCCCGGGCACTACGAGCTCTACGTCGCCGACGCAGGGCCCGGCATCCCGGAGGACGAGCTCGAGCACGTCTTCGAGGCCTTCGTGCAGGTCGACGGGTCTCCCACCCGCCAGTTCGGGGGCGTCGGCCTCGGCCTCGCGCTCGTGCGCCGCGTGGCCCAGGCGCAGGGCGGAGACTGCAAGGCGGTCGCGCGCGCCGGCGAGCCCATCGCCGGGGCCCGGCTCTCCGGGGCGGGCGTCTACATGATGGTCGCGCACCGCGCGCCCGAGGAGATGCGCACCTAGATCAGAGTCCGAAGACCGACTTGATCTTGGACAGCAGGTCGGCCGTCGCCTTGCCGGTGGTGTCGACGTCCGGGCCGGCGCCGGTCTCCCGCGACGAGAGCGCGGCCTCGCGCTCGGTGACGATGCGGCTCATCTCCTCGGCGATCTGCGGCTGGGCCTGCAGCACCTCCTCGAACATGCGGTCGTCGATCTCGAACACCTCGGTCTCTTCCTCGGTGACGACGTTGGCGTGCCGCGCGCTGCCGGTGAGGAGGGCGCGCTCGCCGAAGAACTGCCCCGGGCCGAGGCGCGCGATGTCGTGGTCGTCGACGCGGATGACCACGCCACCGCGCCGCACGATGAAGAGCTCGCGGCCGGTGTCGCCGCGCCGGATGATGGTCTCGCCCTTGGCGTAGAGCTTGCGGTGCCCGCGCCGCGCGAGCAGGTCCTTGCCCGCGTCGCCGAGCGGCCGGAGGAAGTCGACGGCGTCGATCGCGGCGCGGCGGTCGGCGACCACCTCCTCGGCCATGCGGGCCCGGGCCTCGCCGTCGACGTTCTGCACGGAGGCGCGCCGGGCGGGGACGGCGAGGTCGATCTTCTCGCGGTGCAGGTGGAACCACACCCGCGTGTGGAGCTCGCCGTGCACGCGATCGCGCGCCGCGAAGTCGGCGATGAAGAACCGCAGCCAGTACTGCACGCCGAGCTCGGTGTAGGCCTGGGTGATGACCGAAGGCGCCGGGTCGGCGAGCACCTCGGGGCAGTCGGCGCAGGCGGCCAGGATCGCGGCCCGCACCCGCGTCGGCGGCACGTCGTTGGGCACCGTGACGTAGAGCGCCCGCCGGCACGAGCCGCCTGGGCGCGAGTAGTTGGTGAACGGGTTGCGGGCGAGGTAGCCGTTCGGGATCACGAGGTGCAGGCGGTCGTCCCCCTGGATGGTGACCGACCGCCAGTTGGCCGAGACCACACGACCGATGATGTCGCCCTTGTCGATGCGCAGCCAGTCGCCGACCTCGAACGGCCGGTCGAGCTGGATCGACATCCCGGACGCGAGGTTGCCGAGGGTCTCCTGCAGCGCGAGGCCGACGACCGCGGTGAGCACGGTGCCGGTGGTGAGGATCGAGCTGGCCTCGATCCCCGACGCGCGCAGCCCGGTGAGGGCGGCCACGATGTACGCGATGACACGCACGATGTCGCGCAGCAGCTGGTTGAGCGGCAGCCGCCCACCGCGCTCGACGACCAGATCGAGGACCACGAAATAGAGGAGCTGCGCGATGCCGAGCGCGAGGGAGACGTCGGCCAACCCCTCGAGCATGCGCCGACCCGAGGTGCCCGGCGTCACGGTCAGGGCCGCGAGCTCGAGGAGGGCGTAGCCCACGCAGAACCCCAGCACCGACCGGGGACGGGACTTGAGCGCCCGGGGCGCGACGATGGTCAGCAGCAGGGCCGCGACCGCCGTCGTGGCCACGAGCCTCACGCCGAGGCTCATCGACATGATCGTCGCCGTGTTCATCGCCGTGGACGATGGTCGCAGACCCCCCACGGAACGGCCAAGCCCGTGACGAAAGGGTGACGGCGGCCTAGCCTCCGCCGATGGCGTCCCGCCGCAAGCTGCCCGTGTACGGCCCGGTGTACGGCGGCGACGACGCCGGCCCACGGCCGAGCACGCGGGTCGAGGTGGCGAGGGCCCTCGCCCGCGGCGTCGACCCGGTGGTGGTCGTGGAGCACGTCGGCGCCGCCATCGACCGCGTACAGGCCGACGTGCTCGGCGCAGCCCACGGCGAGCCCGTACCCGCGTGCGCGGCGGGATGCTGCCATTGCTGCCACCAGCGGGTCGAGGTCACCGTGCCCGAGATCGCGCGCCTCGCGCGGCACCTGCGCGACCTGCCCGGCCTCGCGATCCGCGTGGAGAAGACCGCGAGGCGCACGGCCGGGCTCGCCAGCGAGGCCTACCGGCTGGCGCAGGTCCCCTGCGCGTTCCTCGATTCGCGCGGCCTCTGCGCGGTCTACGAGCAGCGGCCGCTCGGGTGTCGTCGCGCCCACTCGACCGACCAGAGCGCGTGCGAGGCCGCCCACCGCGCGCCCGAGACGGCGCCGGAGATCCCGGCCGCCGCGAGCCTCTCGTGGAACGCCTCCGCGGTGGTGGTCGGCCTGCTCGAGGGCATGGAGCACGCCGGGCTGGCCCCCGATCACTACGAGCTGCACCACGCGCTCGCCATCGCGCTCGAGCACGAGCACGAGCTGCCGCTCTCCGCGCTCGAGCCCGCCCGCACCCGCACGACCGCGGAGCTCGCGACGATTCTCGGGCGAGCCGCTGCGCCCGTCGGCGCGCGGCGGCATCGTACGGCGCGATGAAGATCCTGCTGTTCGGGGCCACCGGCATGGTCGGGCAAGGCGTGCTCCGCGAGGCCCTTCTCGACCCGGAGATCGACGAGGTCCTCTGCGTGGGGCGCGCATCGATCGGCGAGAAGGCCCCCAAGGTCCGCGAGGTCGTCTGCGCCGACCTGTACGATCTGGCCGCGATCGCCGACCAGCTCGCTGGCTACGACGCGTGCCTCTTCTGCCTCGGGGTCTCGGCCGCGGGCATGAGCGAGGCCGAGTATCGCAAGGTCACGCTGGATCTGACGCTCTCGGTGGCGAAGGTGCTCTCGAGCCCCACGCTGCGCTTCCTCTACGTCTCGGGTGCCGGCACCAAGGGTCGCGCGATGTGGGCCCGCGTGAAAGGCGAGACCGAGGACGCGCTCCTCGCGATGCCGTTCCGGAGCGCGCACATGTTCCGGCCCGCGGTGATCCGGCCGCTCCACGGGATCCGGTCGAAGACCCGCCTCTACCGCGCGCTCTACGCGGCCATGGCGCCGTTCGGGGCCGCGCTCGAGCGCTCCGCACCTCGCTACGTGACGACGACCGAGCGCGTGGGTCGCGCGATGCTCCACGTGGCGAAGCACGGCCACGACAAGCAGGTGCTCGAGAACGACGACGTGAACGCGCTCGGCGCGCTCGGCTAGCCTGGGCGGGTGGAGCCCGTCCTCGCCTCTCGCATCCAGTCGCGGGCCTTGTCGCGCGCGCTGCGGTTCGGGTTGCCGGCCGTCGCGGTGGGACCGCTCGCCATGCTGTGGTTGCACGCGGGCAAGGCCGTGCTGCCGTTGCTCGCGAACGGGCTGGGCGTCGGCCTGATCCTCGGCTTCCTGTTCGGTCTGCTCGGGCTCGTGACGTCCTCGCCGCAGGTCACGGAGGGTCGGCTGGCGCTCGACGGCGACGTCCTGTGCCACGGCGCCACGCGGCTCCTTGCGAAGCGCGAGGTCCGGGAGGGCCAGGCGTGGGAGGAGGGCGGGCGCGGCCACGTGCTCCTGCGCGCCCGCGAGAGCATGCACCTCGTGCTCCCCCGGATCGAGGACGCCCGCGTGCTCCTGCAGGCGCTGGGCGTCGACGCCACCCAGAAGGCGGCCAGGTTCGGCGTGGTCGCGCCGAGCCGCGAGAACCTGCGTCGCCGCGTGCTCACGTGGCTCGCGACGATCCCGCTCGCGGTGGTGGTCGCCGTGGTGTGCCGCAAGGGGTTCGGCTTCACGCCGCCGTTCGCCCTCCTCATGGCGCCGTACGTGCTCGCGGTGATCCCGCTCTTGATCCCGGGCAGCGTGGTCGTCGGCGCCGACGGTGTCGTGCTGCGGTGGCTGTGGACCGAGCGCCGGATCCCCATCGGCGACATCGTCTCGGCGAGCGTCGTCGTCGGTGAGTCCACCGCCGGCCGCACGCCGGTCTACCTGCGCCTGATGCTCCGCGACCCTATTTGGCCGCTCGACGTGGTGGTGGTCACGCCGGCGAGCTTGATGTCCGACGCGATCACGCGCGCCCAGACCGAGGTGCAGACCCTCGTCGAGCGCATCGAGGAGGCGCGCCTCGCCCAGGGCGAGCGGGTCGATCTCGCGGAGGCCGCTCGCGCGCTCGCCGCCGAGGGGCGGGAGGGCTCGGCGTGGCTGGCCGCCCTGCGCGACACGTTCGGCAAGGCCGACGGGTTCCGGCAGGTGCCCCCGCTCACCGTGCCGCAGCTGCTGTCGGTGGCCACGCGCCCCGAGGGGCCGGTCCACGTGCGGGTCGCCGATCAGGGCGGCGGCATCGCCGACGACCCCGAGA
>CAZUZY010000146.1:0-18266 GCA_964624885.1 uncultured Polyangiales bacterium
GACGCGGGCAGCGACGCGGCAAGCGACGCGGACGCGCTGGACGCGGGGCCCGTGCGCTGGGCCCGCAGCGGCGGCGACGGCACCACCCAGTTCGGGTACGGCGTCGCGGTCGACGCGGCGGGGAACGTGCTCGTCGTGGGCGAGTTCGGTGGCGCGCTCGATCTGGGCGCGGGCGTCCTCGAGAACCCCAAGGGCTCGATCGTCAGTGGCTTCGTGGCCAAGTTCGACCGCGCCGGGCGCCCGCTGTGGAGCCGCCGCCTCGGGTCGAGCACCGAGGCAAGCGCCTACGGCGTGGCCGTCGACGCCGCGGGCCACGCCTACGTGGTCGGTTACTTCAAGGGCGAGCTCGATGCCCTCGGGACCAAGCTCGTCTCCGCCGGCGAGACCGACGCGTTCCTCGTCGAGCTCGACCCCGACGGCAAGCTGCTCTTCGCCCAGCGGTGGGGCGACACGGGCTCGCAGGTCCTCAACACCGTGGTCGTCGCGGCCGACGGCACGATCGCCCTCGGGGGCGACTTCGACGGCACCATCGACCTCGGGGGTGGCCCGCTGGTGAGCGCCGGCCTCGCCGACGTGTTCGTGGCCACCCTCGATCGCGACAAGAAGCACCTCCTCAGCAAGCGGTGGGGAGGCACGGACAAGGACCGTCGCCCCCGCGTCGCCTTCGCGCCCGACGGTGGGCTGTGGGTCAGCGCGAGCTACCGCGGCGTGATCGACGTCGGCGGCGGGCCGCTCCCCGACCGCTACGACGGCGCGTTCCTCCTGCGCCTCGACAAGGGCGGCGCGCACCGGGCCAGCAAGGGCTTCGACGGCGACGGCTGGCAGTTCCCGACGGGCCTCTCGGTCAGCCCGAGCGGCGCCCTCGCCCTCTCCTCGCGGTTCACGCGCACCGTGGTGATCGACGGCGTGAAGCTCGAGAGCGCGAGCGGCGAGGACGCCCTCCTCGCGGTGTTCGGCGACGACGGCAAGCTCTCCTGGGCCGAGCGCTACGGCGGGTTCAACCAGGACGCCATCTCCGGCCTCACGTGGGACCCCCGCGGCGATCTCTGGATCACCGGCGAGGTGTTCGAGAAGCTCGGGCCGCTGAGCTCGGCGGGGGGGAGCGACGCGTTCGTGGCGCGCCTCGACGCGAAGGGCACCTGGCTGTGGTCCTTGCGGTTCGGCGACGGCGCCGACCAGCGCGGCACCAAGGTCGCGGCCGATCCGCTCGGTGGCGCGGTCGTCGTGGGGAGCTTCTTCGGGGCCATCGATCTGCCCGGTGGGTTCCACCTCGCTTCCTCGGGCGGATTCGACCCCGCCGGGGGCGACGTGTTCGTGGCCTCGTTCCGCTAGCGCACATCCGCCCACCTTTCGGACGGGACGCTTGACCCGGTCGACCCCGTGAGACCCACTGACCCTGGACAGTGTCCGCCGTCCCCCAGCACATCCTGGATCTGGTCGCGCAGCGTCGTCATGGCGACGACGACTCGCTGCGGCAGATCCTGACGGCGCTCGTGCCCCGCGTGCGCAACCTCGTGCGCTACCTCGTGCGGGGAGATCGTCACGTCGACGACATCGCGCAGGAGGCCCTGCTCGAGATCCTGCGCGCCCTCGACAACTACCGCGGCGAGGGTGCGTTCGAGGGCTGGGTGCACCGCATCGTCACCCGCGTGGTGTTCGCCGAGCTCAAGGCGCGGCGCGCCGACGAGGCCACCTTCGCGCCGGAGGAGCAGGAGCCGGGCCCCGGCCTCTGGGTGGTGGGCCAGGACGATCGTCCCGACGACTACCTCGAGCGCCGCCGCCTCGCCGAAGCCCTCGATCGGCTGCCCGACGACCAGCGTTACGTCCTCGTCATGCACCACGCGGTGCAGATGAGCGCGCCGGAGATCGCGGAGGCGCTCGGAGTGCCGCTCGAGACCGTGCGCAGCCGGCTGCGCCTCGGGCGCACCAAGCTGCGCTCGCTCCTCGGCCACGCGGATCCGGGAGGTGAGCCGTGAGCGCGGACGACGATCTGCTGCTCCCGCTCGACGAGGGGCCGGGCCCTGCGCTGCGCACGAGCGAGCGCACGCGGCGCGCGCTGGTCGACCGCGCCCTGGCCGCGCGCAACGACGATCTCGCGATGCCGCTCGACGAGCTCGGCCCCGCGCTGCCGCTCTCGAACGCCGCCGTCGAGCAGATGGTGGCGCGCGCGCGCATGCGTTTCCGCCCGTCGGCGCAGAGCCTCTCGAGCCGCCCCGCCCCGACGCCGCTGACCATGTCGCACGACGACGAGGGCCCGGCCCCGCGTTCGATCGGTCGCCGCGCACCGCGGGCCTCGTGGTGGGGGATGTTCGCGGCGGCCGCGGCGATCGCCCTCGCGTGCGGCTTCTCGCTGCGTGGGTTCGTCGACCGCGCGCGCGGGGAGCACCCCGCACCGGCGGCTCCTCCCGTCGCGTCGACGCCTTCTCCGGTCTCGCCGATCGAGGCGCGCAAGCAGCTGCTCGCCGACGCGGACGCGCTCCGTCGCGACGAGCAGTGGGTGTCCGCCGATCTCGCCTACGCCAAGCTCGGCGAGAGGTTCCCGGGGAGCGTCGAGGCCGAGCAGGCCACGCTGGCCCGCGCGTATCTGCACCTCGAGCCGCTCGCGGATCCGCTGAAGGCGCTCGCGTTCTACGACGAGGTCGTGCGCGGGGGTGGGCCGGCAGCGGTCGAGGCCGAGCTCGGTCGCACGTTCGCGCTCCGCGCCCTCGGGCGGCGCCGCGCGGAGATCGAAGCCCTGCGGTCGCTGGTGGTGCACCACCCGACCAGCCCCTTGCGGTTCCAGGCCGAGCAGCGTCTGCACGAGCTCGAGCCTCGCTAGGTTGGGTGCAACCCTGCACGCAGGGAGATGGCGATTGTCGTGACCCGATCGCCTCCGCGGGGCCCACCTCTCCTGCATGCGCACCTCGCTCCTCCGTCCGCTCTTCCTCGTCGCCTTCGCGCCCTTCGCCGTCGCCTGCTCCGAGGGCACGGTCTCGGACGACCTCGATCTCGTCGACGGCAGCGGGACGGGCGAAGAGGGCGGCTTCACGCTCGATGGTGGCGAGGACGCGCTCGGCTTCGACGTGCCCGACGGCGTGGCCAAGCCCTGCGAGGGCCTGCGCTGCCAGCAGACCACCTGCACCGGCGGCGCCGACACCACCATCACCGGCACCGTCTACGCGCCCAACGGCAAGCTCCCGCTCTACAACGTGATCGTCTACGTCCCGAACCTGACGCCGCTCCCGCTGACCAAGGGCGCCACTTGCGACAAGTGCGGTGCCGTCGCCAGTGGCGATCCGATCGTGACCGCGCTCACCGACTACCAGGGCAAGTTCACCCTCAAGAACGTGCCGGTGGGCAGCGACATCCCGCTCGTGATCCAGCTCGGCAAGTGGCGCCGTCAGGTGAAGATCCCCTCGGTGAAGGCCTGCGTCGACAACCCGATCACCGACCCCAACGTCACCCGCCTCCCCAAGAACCAGAAGGAGGGAGACATGCCGAAGATCGCGGTCACCCTCGGCGGCTGCGACAAGCTCTCGTGCATGCTGCCCAAGGTGGGCATCGACGCGAGCGAGTTCGGCGCCGACGGCAGCCCCGCGGCGGTGCACTTCTACCAGCCCGGCGGCGGGTTCTTCGGCGGCGGCGGCCCCGCGGGCATGAAGGACGCGCGCGTGCTGTGGGACAATCCGGCCAAGCTCAAGGAGTACGACATCGCGATCTTCTCCTGCGAGTGCTTCGAGAACAGCCCGGGCAGCAAGGACGCGAAGTCGTTCGCCGCGGTCGACCAGTACCTCAAGGCCGGCGGCCGCATCTTCACGACCGACTTCCAGTACCTCTGGTACAAGAGCAGCCCCGATCCGGCGATGAAGGCCGTGATGCCGATCCCGGGCGGCGCGCCCACGGGCACCAACCCGGTCGACCTCGACACCTCGTTCACCAAGGGCAAGGCGCTCGCCGACTGGATGTCGTACGTCGACAAGACGGTCACCTACGGCAAGGTGCAGTGCGACTACGTGTTCAACAACTTCTCCCCCGCCGACAAGACCAAGGCCCAGGTCTGGGCCCACTCGAAGGGCGTCTCCGGCGGCGCGGGCACGACCGACAACCCGCGCTTCGTGACGATCAACACGCCCGTGGGCAAGCCGATCGAGGAGCAGTGCGGCAAGGCCGTGCACCTCGACGCGCACATCAACGGGAGCGACGTCATCGACGCGACCTACCCGGCTGGCTGCAAATCGGCGATCAAGGCGGGCGAGGAGGCCTTCGCGTTCTTCTTCTTCGACCTCGCGTCCTGCATCCAGAAGGACGGAGACCCGCCCAAGGCGCCGCCGGTGAAGTGACCGCTAGGCGCCGCCCAGCAGCGAGACGCTGAGAGCGCGCTGGCCGGTGGCGTCGTCGAAGGCCTGGAACGTGCGGGTGGCGGCCTCGTCGCCGCGCAGCCACACGAACCGGCCGTCGAAGCGGAGGCGCACCTCGTTCCAGTACTCGCTGTGACCGATCGGCAGGCGCTCCACGTCGCCCGTCCACAGCGTGGCGCCTGTCTTCTCGTCGAGCGCGATCAGCGCCGAGCCGCTCGAGATCGCGGGGTACACGTCGAGGATCAACCGCCCGTCGCGGACCACGGCGCTCGCCGACTCGTCGTGCTTGTTCACCGACGGGCGTCGCCAACGGAGCGTCCCGCTCGGGTCGAGGAAGCGCACCTCCGGCAGCACGACGACCAGCCCCGCGAGCGAGCCGTCCTCGCGGATCGCGGGTGCCGCCACCTCGTCCTCGGCGCTCGCCACCGTCACGCCGTCGAGCAGACGGACGACCGCCGCGCGACGCACGGGCCCGGCGAACAGTGGACCCGTGCCATAGAGGACGTAGCGCTCGTCGACGGTGCGCAGGGCGAAGCTGGCCCCCTTCGGATCCCCCGGCCGGTGGAGGTCGACGGTGGCTCGGGTGACCACCGCGCCCGCGGCGTCGAGGCACGCGATCTCGAGCGCGAGATCCGCGGTCACCGCGCACACCGTCGTCGGCTCTCGCGGCTGCAATTTGCTGCGGAAGCCCACCAGATCGAAGGGCAGCGTGGCGAGCGGGGCGAGGGTCCCGGCGGTCGGGTCGATACGCCGCAGCAGCTTCGTCCCCTCGACGAGCACGAAGTCCGAGGCGCGGGCCGCGGGGTGGCTCACGCCGCCGGGCACGGCGACGGTGCGGACCGATCGCCGTCGCAGGTCGAGCAGGTGCACCTCGCGGAGGCCGGTGACGAGGGCGTGGCCGGCGATGACCACGACGGAGCCAGAGAGGGCCGCGAGCGGGTGCGACCACACCTCCTTGCCGCTCGCGAGCTCGTGCACGTGCACGGTGCCGTCGCGACGAAGGAGCACCGCGTGGATGCCGTCGCTGGCCTCGCTCCGCGGGTTCTCGGCCTGGAGCACGTGCACGACGGTGGCCGTGCGCGGATCGATCACCCGGCCCTGCCGCAGCACGAGGGACCCGCGCGAGACCGGGGGGATCGGGGAAGGAGCGTCCACCACGGCCGGGTCGGGCTTCGCGGGCGCTTCGCGCCTGCACGCGGCGAGCGCGACGGCGAGCGTGACGGCGGCGCGCCTCACTTGCGGGGCGCGTCGAAGGTGAAGCTCTTGCCGGTGGCGAGCTTCACGGTGCCGCTCGCCGTGTTCTTCCGGATGCTCCCCTGCACTGTGTCGCCCGCGGTGGTGCGCAGCGTGAGATCGCCGCCGTTTTCGGTGGTGACCCCGTAGACGGTGACCGTCCCCTCGACGGCGGTCTTGGTGAACGTACCGTCCGCCGTGGTGAGCGTGCCGACGACGCGGATGCTCGTGACGTCGATGCACTTGGTGGAGAGCGTATGCGTGCCGCACTTGGGCGTGACGCTCGCCGTCAGCGACAGCGCGAGCTCGATGGACCCGGATTTCCCGTCTCCGGTGAACGTGCCGGCGTAGGTCCCCGCGAAGCCCGTCTGGGCCTGCTCGAGGGTCATCGGCTCCGGATCGGAGGTGCCGCTGCACGCGGCGAGGGAGAGCAGCGAACCGAGCAAGAGGGAGCGCGCGTCCATGGGACCGAGGCTAGCAGCTGGTCCGGCCTCGCGCCGCCGCGAGGGCGGCAAGCAGCGCCTCCCCGTCGCGCGTGATCCGCCGCGCGCCGAGCCCCTCGATGCGTCCGAGCTCCTCGAGCGTGGTCGGCCCGAGGGCGACGAGATCGTTCAGGCAGTGGCCCGGCAGCACCACCTGTTCGTCGACGGCCCGCTCTCGCGCGGCCACCTTGCGGAAGGCGCGCACCTTGGCGTCGCGACGTTTGCGCAACTCGATCTCCTCGCGGGGCAGGCGCGGCGGAGGCGTGACGAACCGTGCGCGGTCGTCGGCCGACACGTCCTCGGGCGCCGCCGCGAGCACCCGGATCAGGTCCGCGGCGATGCGCCCGGCGCGCCCCTTGGCCGTGGCACGCACCGTCTCGGGCTTGCGCGTGCGCGCGATGGCGAGCAGCGCCTCGTTGCCGAGCACCGTGTGCACCGGCACGTCGAGCGCGCGGGCCTCGTCCTCCCGGACCTCGGCCAGCACGCTGAGCGCCCCGAGCGCCGGTGCGTCGAGGTCCTGCATGCCCTTGATGCGCGCCCACGGCGGCCGCTCGTCCGGCCCCGCCGCGAGCGCACCCGCGAGCCGATACGCGGTCTCCTCCTCGATCTCGGGCACGATGTCCTTCTCGGCGGCCTCGGCGAACAGGCTCCGCGCGAGGGCTGGCAGGTGCGCGACGTCGGCGCCGAGGTACTCGATCATCGACGCGTCGAGGGGCCGCGCACCCCAGTCGTGGTGCTGCAGGCGCTTGTCGACCTTCTGCCCCACGCGGGTCTCGAGCAGCGTGCCGAGACCGGTGGCGGCGATGGCCAGGAACCGCGCCGCGATCGCCGTGTCGCGCACGCCCGCGAGCGAGAGGCCGTGCTGGGCGAGGATGCGCGCGTCGAACGCGAGGTCGTGGATCAGCTTGCGCGGCGTGGGCACCGACAGCACCCGGGCGAGCGGCGCGAGCCCCGCGTCGCCGATCGCCATGGTGTCGACCACGTAGACCCGCCGCACCTCGCCGCCCTCCACGAGGGCGAGCTGCAGTGTGCACAGGCCGGCGCGGTACGCGTGCAGGCCGTTGCTCTCGACGTCGAGCGGAATCTCTTCGGAGCCGCGCAGCGCCTCGATCGCCGCCGGGAGCTCCTCTTCGCGGGTGAGCAGCTGGACGTCCACCGCGCGACCATGGCGCGCCGCCGCCCGGGCCAAAAGCCCGGCTTGCAGCCCCGCCGCGCGCGGACGACAGAAGCTTCCGTGAGCGAAGGCAAGAAGGAAAAGAAGCCCCGCGTGGGCCTGATGGCCGGTCACTTCGACGCCGAGACGGTCTACGGCCCCGAGCAGCTGTCGCTGTTCGGGTTCGACCCGGCGGCCTCGCTCGGGCAGCCCGGCGCGCCGCCGTTCACCCGTGGCGTGCAGGCCGACATGTACCGCGGCCGGCACTGGACGATGCGCCAGTACGCCGGGTTCGGCACCGCCGCCGAGTCCAACGCCCGCTACCGCTACCTGCTCGAGCAGGGGCAGACCGGGCTCTCGGTGGCGTTCGACCTGCCGACCCAGATGGGCCGCGACAGCGACCACCCCTACGCCCAGGGCGAGGTCGGCCGGGTCGGGGTCGCCGTCGACTCCATCGAGGACATGCGGGTGTTGCTCTCGGGCATCCCGCTCGACAAGGTGAGCACCTCGATGACCATCAACGCGACGGCGAGCACGCTGCTCGCGCTGTACGTCGCGGTGGCCGAGGAGCAGGGCGTCCCGGCGAGCGCGCTGCGCGGCACGATCCAGAACGACGTGCTCAAGGAGTACATGGCGCGCGGGACGTACATCTACCCGCCCCGCCCGTCGCTGCGCGTCATCAGCGACATCTTCGCGTGGTGCGGCGAGCACGCCCCCAAGTGGAACACCATCAGCATCAGCGGCTACCACGTGCGCGAGGCCGGGTGCGACGCCATCCAGGAGGTCGCCTTCACGCTCGCCGACGGCATCGCCTACGTCGAGGGCGCGATCGCCGCCGGGCTCGACGTGGACTCGTTCGGCAACCAGCTCTCGTTCTTCTTCAACGGGCACAACCACCTGCTCGAGGAGGTCGCCAAGTTCCGCGCGGCGCGGCGCTTGTGGGAGAAGATCATGCGCGAGCGCTTCTCGGCCAAGACGGCCCGCGCGCGCGCGCTCAAGTTCCACTGTCAGACCGCCGGCATGACCCTGCAGGCGCAGCAGCCCTTGAACAACGTGGTGCGGGTCACCATCCAGGCCCTCGCCGCGGTGCTCGGCGGGTGCCAGTCGCTGCACACCAACTCGTTCGACGAGGCGCTCGGCCTGCCCACGGCCGCGGCCGCCACCCTCGCCCTGCGCACCCAGCAGATCATCGCCTACGAGTCCGGCGTCACCGACACCGTCGACCCGCTCGGCGGCAGCTACGCCATCGAGGCGCTCACCGAGCGCATCGAGAAGGGCGCGGAGGCCCTCATCGCGCGCATCGACGCGCTCGGCGGCATGGTGGCTGCGATCGAGCAGGGCTTCCCGCAGCGCGAGATCCAGAACACCGCCTACGACTACCAGCTGCAGATCGAGAACAAGGACCGCGTCATCGTCGGGCTCAACGAGTTCCAGACCACGAGCGAGCCGGTGCCGGTCGGCAAGGTCGACCCCGCGCTCGAGGCCGAGCAGGTGGCCCGCGTGCGCGCAGTCCGGGCGAACCGCGACGCGGCGAAGCACGCAGAGGCGCTGGCCACGCTCGAGCGCACGGCCCGCGACCCCAAGGGCAACGTGGTCGGGCCGATCCTCGCCGCCGTGAAGGCCCGCGCGACCGTCGGCGAGGTCGCCGACGTGCTCCGCACCGTGTTCGGTGAGCACCAGGAGACGGTGACGGTCTAGTGGGCCGCCTCTTCCGTCGGCACGGCGCGCGGCCACTCGTCCTCGCGCACCGCGGCGCCCGCGCCCACCTGCCCGAGAACACGCTCGCGGCGTTCGCCCGCGGGGTGGGCGACGGCGCCGACGGGATCGAGCTGGACGTGCGCACCACCGCCGACGGAGAGGTGGTCGTCCTCCACGACCCCGATCTGAAGCGGGTGACGGCGGGTCGCGACGCGCGACGCGCGCAGGATCTCCACCACCGCGCGTTCGCAGGCGTGGAGCTCGAGGGTGGCGGCGCTCCCCCGATGCTGGCCGAGGTGCTCGACTGGGCCGCCTCGTGTGGCACGCGGGTCAACGTGGAGCTCAAGCACGACAGCCACGACAAGGCCGCGCTCGTCCGCGGCGTCGCGCGCCTCCTCGGGGGTCGCAGCAGGGTCGCCGAGCAGGTGATGTTCTCCACGTTCGACCCCGAGCTCCTGGCCCGCGTGGCCCTCGCCCTGCCGCGCGTGCCTCGGGCCTTCTTGATCCACGACGGGCAGGAGCTCGCGCGAACCTTCGTGGCGCCGGGGGTCGCGCACGTGACGGGCGCCTTCGCGCTCAACCCTCAGCGCACGCTCTGCTCACCCGCTCGCGTCGCGGAGTGGCGACGGCAAGGACTCGCTCTCTTCGTGTGGACCGTGAACGATCCGCGCGAGGCGGTCGACCTCGCCGCGATCGGCGTGGACGGGCTCATCGGCGACGACCCCGCGGCGCTGCTGGCTGCGCTCGCGAACGCGGAGGCCGCTCCGTGCAACTGACCGGCCGCCCCATGCGCTCCGCCGTGGTCCTCGCGCTCTCGCTGTCGCCGCTGCTGGCGCTCGCGGAGCCCCCGGCCACCACCACGACCGCGCCCGTCGCGAGCACCAGCGCCCCCTCGTCCAGCGCGGCCTCGAGCGCCGCGCCGGCCAAGTCCGCCCAGGAGGTCGAGATCGTCGACGTCTCGGAGCAACCCGACCTGCACCCGCAACGGCTGGCGGTGGGTGCGGGCCTCGGCCCGGGCTGGTTCACGGTGAAGGGCGCAGGTGCCGGCGTCTTCGCCTTCGACTTCACGCTGCACTTCGACTTCGGCCTGGGCCCGGGTGGAGACCCTTCGACCTGGAGCCTCGGCCCCTACATCGGCGTCGCCTACATGCCCTTCGGCGCGCTGCCCACGCCGAATCGCTTCACGGAGTTCGGCGCCCGCCTCGTCCGGCGGTTCGAGTCTCCGATGTGGGTGTCGGCGGGCCTCGGCGTGGTGTTCACCAACGCACCAGTGGTCGCCCTGACCACCGCCGAGCGCATCAAGTGCGCGGACGGTCACGGCACGGCCGAGGGCATCGACTGCTCGGTCGGCACCGTGCTGGGCGCAGTCCTCGACCTCGGGGTCGGCCTCTACGAGGTCCGCGCCCGCACGGCCCGGTGGGGCCTCGGCGCCCGGGTCCCCGTCCAGCTCTCCGCCCACCCGGGCGTGGGAGCGGTTTTGTTCATTTACGGCCTGGTCGGCGTGGCGCGCTGAACCGCCGGGGCGCGTTTGCGAAAGGCCGCCGATCGGGGTACTGGATCCCGATGGTTCGTCGCGGCTTCCTCACGGCTTCCTGCGTCCTCGCCCTCTCGTCGTCCGGCTGCTCGAGCGATCCCGCGCCGACGAGCACCCTCAAGGACGGCTACGAGGTCGGCAACCGCCTCGAGAACCACACCTTCACGGGGCGCAAGGCCGGTGAGACGGCCCACGTGCCGTTCGCGCTGGCCGACTTCAAGGCGACCCACCAGCTCCTCGTGCTCAACGTCGCGGCGGGCTGGTGTAGCCCCTGCAAGGAAGAGGCGAAGGAGCTCCAGAATACCGTCGCGCCGAAGTACGCGGGCAAGGTCGCCTTCGTGAGCATCGTGCTCGAGGACTCGGCCCGCAACCCGGCCACCGTCGACAACGTCGACAACTGGATCAAGGCCTACTCGATCACCACCTTCGCGGTCGCCCGCGACCCCGACCGCTGGGTCGCCAAGTTCTTCGACCCGAACAACATGCCCCTCAACGTGGTGGTCGACCTCTCCACCATGAAGATCCTGTCCAAGGTCATCGGGGCCGACCTCGCCCGGGTCCAGGCCGACATCGACAAGAACCTCAAGTGAGCCCGAGAAAGCCCGACCCCGTGCGCGCCCTCCTCCTCCTCCCCGCCCTCGCCCTCGTCGCCCCGCTCGCGAGCTGCACCCCGGCCGCCACCGGCGGCACCTCCGAGGGTGGGCAGGCCACCGACTTCACCATCACCGACATCGACGGCAAGACCGTCAACCTCTCCGACTACCTCGGCAAGAAGGCGATCCTCATCGACTTCTGGGCCACCTGGTGCAAGCCGTGCACCGCCGAGATGGTGCACCTGCAGAAGTTCTACGAGGCCCGCAAGGAGGGCTTCGTGGTCATCGCGGTGTCGATCGACAACGGAGACACCGAGGCCCAGGTCGCCCCCTACATCAAGGGCAAGGGGTACACCTTCCCCGTGGTCGTCGACTCCGACTCCCGCATCCAGAACCTCTACAACCCGCGCAAGGCAGCCCCCTACTCGGTCCTCATCGACAAGCGCGGCAAGATCGTGCAGCGCAAAGAGGGCTACAACGCCGGTGAAGAAAAGCAGATCGAAGCGGACATCGACGCCGCGATGAAGTGAACAGGGCGGTCGATCCAAGCCAACAAGCAAGCCCAGCACTGGTGTAGAGTCACCGCCCGATGCGGCCGCAACGTCTTCTCGGGCGACGCTCCTTCTCCTCCCTCGGGCTCTCCGTCCTCGGCCTGCTGCTCCCGACCCTCGGAGCGGCCAATGCGCACGCGGGCGACGTCGGCAAGCTCGCCGGCGAGCCGCTGCGCATCGACGTCACCGCCACGTCGTTCTTCAACTGGCACAGCGACAACCGCAACCGCACGCCGCCGTACCCGTTCGACGACAACTACGGCGAGCAGATCAACCACTGGAACTTCGTCTTCGGATGGAACGCGTTCCAGGCCGGGCTGCGGCTCGACACCTGGACCTACGTCCACACGGCGAAGGACCCGGCCACCTATCCGACGACCAGCGCGCAGAACGACGTCGCCGGCCTCGCGCCCTACCGCTACCGCAACACCTACCTCACGCCGATCGGCAACGCGCCACCCAACAGCAGCCCCGGCGTGCTGCCGTCGAAGTTCTTCGTCACCTACAACAAGCCGTTCCTCGAGGCGACGTTCGGCGACGCGTACGCGGCCTTCGGGCGCGGCTTCGTCCTCAACATCCGCAAGATCGACGAGATCGGCGCCGACACCACCCTGCAGGGAGGCAAGGTGGTGATGCGCGCCGCGCCCTTCACCTTCACGCTGGTCGGGGGGCTCACCAATCCCGTGCGCGTCGACGACGCGACCGGCATCGCCCTCGTGAACCAGGCCCCGACCGGCTCGAGCGAGGAGGACCCGCGCTACTGGGCGCGCGACCTCGTGCTCGGCGGCCGCGCGGAGGCCAAGCTCGGCACCGTCACGGTCGGCGTGCACGGCTCGGACATCCGCCGCACCCTCGACGTCGACGCGACCAACGTCAAGGAGGTGCGCGCGTACGGCGCGAGCCTCGCCATTCCCCGGCTGTCCGACGACGTCCCGCTCAACGTCTACCTCGAGGGCGCCCTGCAGCAGCGGCTCGCGTTCCTCGGACGCGACGACGGTCTGCCGAAGGACGCGGACCGCAGCGGCTACGCCGCCTACGGCGCCGTGAGCCTCACCAAGGGCATCCTCACCACCACGCTCGAAGGCAAGCACTACCGCGCGTTCGAGCCCGTGAAGCTCAACGCCCGCTTCGACAAGTTCGCGCCGTTCCAGGCGGTCCAGTACAACGCGACGCCGACGGTCGAGCTCATCACCCAGGACTCGCTCACCTACAACACGTGCACCACCGGCGGCCGCGCGCGCTTCGACGTCAAGGCGCAGAAGGGCTTCGGCTTCCACTGGGCCGGCGGCTACTTCAAGAACTGGAACACCGACTGCACCTCCGACGGCAGCTTCTCGGTGACCGCGCCCGACGACAAGGCCAACACCATCCTCGATTTCTTCGGCGGCTTCGAGCTGCGCTCGACGACCGACGCCAGCTACCTGCTGATCACCGCCGGCAGTCGCCGCGAGAACCTGGCCTCCGGTGCACCCTACTACTACGAGGGGTGGGTCCAGGTCGCCGGTGCCAAGGCCCTCGAGCACGGGCTCTCGGCCGAGATCGACGCCTGGCACCGGAACCGCGCACGCAACGGCATCGCCTGGCGTGAGGGTCAGACCTACCTCTCGTTCAAGCACGGCTCGGACTGGGCCGGCATCCTCGGCCACGAGTACACGAGCGAGCCCGCCAACGTGCTGAGCGGCGCGGCGCTCGTGTGGGGCAACGTGCAGCACTACCTCAACGTCGGTGGGCAGCTGAAGTTCAGCAACGCCCTCACCCTCCGCATGTTCGCCGGCCAGCAGCGCTCGGCGCTCAAGTGCATCAACGGCGTGTGCCGCATCTTCCCCGCCTTCGAGGGCGTGAAGACCGAGCTCATCTTCCGCTACTGAAGCCGGTCGTCAGACCGGGTCGAGCTTGCGTTCGCCGATCGAGACGAGGAGGTCTCCGGGGGCGAGGTCGAGGTCGTCGGGTGGATTGAAGCGGGTCTTGCCCGAGCGCTGCAGCCCGATGGCGGTGTGACCCTTGCTGCGACAGCGGGCGGCCACTGCCCCGTAGGTCCCCGAGCCGAACGGCGTCAGGTAGAGCTGTTGCCGACCGGCGAGGTGCGAGAGCAGCTGGTCGAGCACGTCCTGCACGCCCGGGTGGATGACCTCGTTGCTGATGAAGTGGGCGTCGAACCGCGAGGTGCAGACCACGCGATCGACGCCCGCCTTGCGCAGGAGCTCCTCGGACACCACGTCGACCACCTCGACGGTGGTGCGCACGTCGGGGTTGCGCCCCTCGATCGCGAGACACACGGCGAGCGCCTGGTGGTCGGAGCGCGGGTCACCCGGGCGCTGGGTCAGGATCACCGCGTACCGGGCCGCGTCGATGTTGGCGCGCGCGAGCGTCTCGTCGCGCGAGGGGCTGCCCCGGACGAAGCCCACGCCGCGCTCGACGAGCGAAGCCGGCAGGGTCTCGAGGTCCTCGTCGATCAGCAGGATCTCGTCGCCGACCTCGAAATCGGGGTCGTTGCGCAGCTCGTCGACGACCCGCTCGACCTTGGCGAGGCTCGGGTAGTTGACGATCACGAGGTGGCCTTCGAGCTTCGACTTGGCCATACCGGACAGCTCCATGTTGCGCGCCTCCACGAGCTTGCTCGCGCTGACCGACAGCACGTACCCGAGCAACCCGATGCCGAACAGCATCAGCGGTACCGCGACGGCGAACCGCCCCCCGGCTGTGACGGGGAAGTAGTCGCCGTAGCCGATGGTGGTGTCACGAGCGACCACCAGAGCCCGTCCAGCGGCTTGAGATCGGGACGTGCCGGCAGCTCGAAATACAGGAAGCCCGTGGTGCCGTAGCTGACCACGGCGCTGAGCAGCAGCGTGATGCGCAGGGTCGGCGACGGATTGACGACCCACCGGCGGAGCTTCTTGCGCATCACTCGCCCCCGTTGCGCCAGGCCGTCGCGAGGGCGTCGGCGCGCGCCACGGCCGCTGGATCCGCCCAGAGCCCCTTGCGCTCGGCCCGGGCCTTGGTCTGCGCGTTCAGGTAGGCGTGCATGGCCGGGAACGGGAACGGCGTGTAGACCAGCACGAGGCCGTCGCGCACCAGCCGCAGCGCAACGTCGTCGTCGTCCCGGTAGAGCGTGGCGAGGACGCGACCGTGCTTGTCGCGTGGTGGGACGCCTACGAGCACGCGCACGGGGTTCTCGAGGGCCTTCTCCATGGCGTGGATCGCGTTCTGCGTGTGCAGCGCGACCGGATCCTTGCCCTGGGCCTCGAGCGCCTTGATCCCCACGACGCGCACGACCACCCGCTCGCCGGCTGGGTTGGTCACGACGACGGTGTCGCCGTCGACCACGGTCACGAGACGGGCGAGCTCTCCGGTCTGGAGGGTGGCGGCGGCCGCCATCGCTGCGGCGCGGATCGAGAAGGCGCGAACGCCGAGGAAGACCGACGCCCCCATGAGGACGAGGACGAGGGTCCAGAACAGTCGGGTGCCGCGGTCCACGGCCCAGGGGCCTCGATGGGCCTCAGTTCAGGTTGCCGCCCTCGGTGGGGACGGTGTCGCCCGCCTCGAGCTTGCAACCGTCTTCCTTGGGCTCCTGGTTCTTCTGGCGGACGCCCTCCCACTTGTTGCCGCCGTCGTTGGTGAGGTCTTCGCCGTACTCGCCGGCCACCCGCACGCGACCCTCGGCGTCACTGCTCATGACCAAATAGGCCGTGAGGCGGCTCGGCGGACCGGCGAAGCCCACGCGCTTCTCCGTCCAGTCGAACATGGCGAGGTTGTCCTTGGTGGTGCCGACGAAGCTCGCGGTCGCGTGCTTGTCCTCCGCGATCCAGCAGCCGTGGATCTTCTCGTCGCCGGAAGACAGGATGTGCATCGTGCCGCGCGAGCCCGACGAGTTGATGAAGAACACGCCGACCCACGACGCGCCCGAGGGGAGCGGCGCCGTCTTGACCTGACCGGCCTTGGGCCACTGCGCGTCACCCGGCCCTCCCTTCCCGGAGGGGCAGCCGGTCAGCGCGATGCCGACGGCGAGCAGGGACAGCGAACGGCCGAAGACGGTGGAGAGCTTTCCGGCGATCATGGCGCGCAATCTACCGCACGCCGGTCACTGCGCAAAGGCCGCTCTGCCCTCGGACTCCCACCAGGCGACATAGCGCTTGTAGGCCTGCTCGCGCTCGCTGCGTGGCAGGTTCGCGTAGTAGCCGAAGTACTGCTTGGTGAGCTCCTTGAGCTCGTGACCAGCCGCCTCGCGCAGCGCGGCGTCCTCGTCGAGCAACGCGTCGATCAGCCACTCGATGCGGGTCTTCTGCCCGTGCTCGTGCAGCCAGCGCGGCCACGTGGCCTGGTGCCGCGTCGGATCGTGCCGCGTCAGGGCGACGAGGGCGTCGTGGCACGCCTGGATGATCTCCCCCTCGCGCGCCTCGAGGCCGAGCACGAGCCCCTCCGCCGCGCGCTTGTCACGCACCTCGGCGAGGGCCTGCGCAGCGCGCACGCGGAGCGCCACCCCGCCGCCCGGATCGAGCACGACCCCGACGAGCGGCTCGATCAGGTACTCACCGGCCTGGGGGATGGTGCGCACCAGCACCCGCGCGGCGAGCCCGGCCGCGCGCCGCACGGCGAGATCGTCGTCCACGAGCCGCGGCACCAGCGGCGCTGCCGACTCGACGTCGACGATCTCCGTGAGCAGCCACACCGCCCAGAAGCGGGTCTCGGGGGTGGGATCGCCGACCCGCGCGAGGATGTCGCGCAGGGCGACCCGACCGAGCCCGTGGAGCACGCGCAGCAGCGGCCCGGCGTCGGTCGGCGCAGGGATCTCGGCGATCGGGGCGGTGCGATCGCAGCGCGTCGGCCCGGGGAAGCGATCCATGAGCGCCGCGAGGGCGGCCACGCCGAGCTTCTCGAGCTCGGTGGCGGCGGCGTCGCTGCCCTCGCCTCCGCGCACGAGCCGAGCGACCAGCCCGACGTGCTCGGGTTCGAGCGCCACCATCACCTTGGGCAGCTCGGACTCGGGCACGCGCCCGGCGGGACGCGGCGGCTGACGCGGCTGGTAGACCTCGAGGCGCTCGCTCTCCCGGCCGGCGAGGGCCAGCAGCTCCTCGAGCTCGTCGTCGCTGACGTCGCCGGCCTCGATGAAGTCGGGCTCGGTCGTGACCGGCGAGCCCGGGTAAGGGGGCGAGCCGGAGAAGCGGATCTCGGGCTCCTCGCGGGGGATCACCGGCCCGAGCGGTCGACGCCCGCGCAGGCTCGGGGGCGGCGGCTGCGGCGGCGGCAGGTTGTCGGGCTGGATCGCGCGCCGCTGCGGCACGTGCACGAGGGGAGTCGGCTCGGCCTCTTCGGCGGCGCCCTCGCGCGGGAGCTGCAGCGCGGGGGCGCCCCCCGCCTCGAGCTCGCTCAGCGCACCATCGTCCTCGGGCTCGGCGAGCGCGAGGCGAGGGCCCGAGGGCTTCTGGGCCGGCCGGTCCGGCGAAGACCCCGAACCGCTCGACCGCGGCGGCTCGGCGGTCTTGGCGTGCAGCTGCGCGTCGGGCGTCTCGATCGTCGGCGTGCCCGACACGGGTGTGGCGCGACTCGGTGCAGCCGTCGTGCCCTTGGCCTCCGCCGCCGCGGCCTCGGCCACCGCCGCCACCGCCGCGCCGAGCCCGGGGTTGGTCGACCGCGTCACGAGAGAGCCGAGCGGCTGCGTGCGCCGGCTCGCGAACACGTTGGCGACGGGCACCGCGCGCGGCTCGATCGGGCGGGTCGGCGTCTCCTCGACCACCCCAGGGGTCGGCGAGGGCGCGGCGGGCTCACGCTCGGGGATCGGCGAGACGATCGGCGCGAGAGAAGCCGGTTGCACCACGGGCTTGCCGTCGCCGGTCGGTGCCTCGGCATCGGGGAGCGCCGGCGCCCACGCGGGCGGGCGGCCCGTGACCTTGTTGGGGACCTTGCCCCCCGTGAGCGCGCGGGCGAGCGCCTGGGCGCGCGCCGCGAAGGACGGCTTGGACGCCGGCTCCTTGACCACCGGCGGCGGCGGCGTCGGCAACGGCAGCGGGACGTCCGCGCCGCTCTCCCGTCGCTTGCGTCGCACGATGATGCGCGCGAGCGCGGTGCCGCCCCCGGCGAGCACCGCGAGCAGATCGTCGAGCTCGCCGAGCGTGATCGGCTCCCCCTCGTCGTCGGCGTAGAGCAGCGCCACCACGCGCTTGCCGACGCGCATCGGCGCGACGAGCACGTCGCCCTCCACGTCGCTGCGGTCGAGATCGGCCGCCACGACGGCGTCGAGTCCGTCCCTCGAGCGGGGCCGCACGAGGGCCGTCCCGCCGCTGCGCGCGTCGGCGAGCTGGCTCGGGATGTCCAGCGGCACGCCCATCTTGCGCAGGCGATCGGTGGCCACGCTGCCACGGGCGTCGAAGCCCTCGGCGAGCTCCTCGTGCACGAGGAACAGCGCCACCGCCGCGAAGTACTGCTGGGCGAAATCGAGCACCGCGCCGAGCACGGCCTCGGTCGAAGCCCCCTCGGCGAAGACGGCCTCGGCCTCCTTGCGGGTGAACGGACCCCGCCGGCGACGGGCGGCGGGCAGGCGCTGCGAAGAGCGCGGGCGACGCGGCTTGACGAACCACTGCGCGCCCTGCTGCGCGTCGCGAACGGTCGTCCGTGGCGCTCCTGGCTGGGGCGCTGCGATCGGGCCGGGGGCGGGGACCACCGGCGGTGTCGTGGTGGGGGCCGCCGGCGC
>CAZUZY010000147.1:0-18178 GCA_964624885.1 uncultured Polyangiales bacterium
CCCCGGACGGTGGCGACGGCGGCCTGGTCCCGAGCCGCCCGCCGGGCCGGCCGGCCGGCGATCCGAAGCCCTCCCCCACCGGCAAGACGCTGTGGTTCGCGGTGAAGCGCTTCCGCCTCGGGAGCCAGAACGCGGCGGGCGTCCTCGTCGACGGCGCCTGGAAGGAGTGGGGCTACGACATCGATCACGTCTGCACGAGCGCCGACGACTCGATCAAGAACATCGGCACGTGTCGGCGGGTCGCCGGCGCCAAGCAGGAGAGCCTGCAGGACGGCAACGACTGCCGCGACAACAACTTCGGCCAGCACGTGATCGCGCTCGCGCGGGTGGCCTCGGACGGCTTCGAGGCCCGCCTCGTCGAGGGCACCCTGGGCGGCAACTCCACGCTGATCATCAAGCTCGAAGACGTCGACGACGGCGCCGACGACCCCTACGTGCCCGCCAAGCTCTACTCCGCGGCCGACCTCAAGGGGGTCACACCGAAGTGGGACGGGACCGACGTGCGCACCGTGACGACCGATTCGTTGATCGACGGCACGCTCGACAAGCCGCTCACCGAGTTCCCCCGCGGCTATCTCGTCGGCAACGTCTGGGTCTCCGGCGAGCCGAGCAAGTTCGTGATCCCGGTGCCGGTGGCGGACAACCCGGCCATCATGCGCCTCGAGGGGGGCGTGACGACCTTCAAGCTGGCACCCGACCGCAAGTCCGGCTCGGGAGGGGTGATCTCCGGCGCCCTGCCGCTCGGGGACATCGAGGCGGTGCTCAAGCCCATCGCCATCAGCGCGGGCCTGTGCCCGGGCAGCGCGTTCTACGAGTCGACGCTCAAGACGGTGAAGCAGTACCCCGACCTGGTCTCCGGCGCGCCCAACCTGCAGGACACCGAGGTGGAGTGCAACGCCATGAGCGTGGGTCTCGGCTTCGACGTCGCGCCGATCCAGCCGGTGGTGAAGGTCGACCCCGCGCCCACCCCCGGCCCGGGCAAGTGTGGTGACGCGGGCTGAGCGAAACGAAGTGGAGCGAAGCATCGGCCGCCTCCATGGGCGGCCGACAAAGATTCACAGGCTGCCGAGCGCAAGCGATGGGAGACGTGAGCCGATGAGCCAGTGGGACAGCCGCTTCGCGGCCGAAGCGTTCGTCTACGGCGAGGAGCCGAACGAGTTCTTGCGCGAGGAGTCCGGACGCATCCCGAAAGGGTCACGCGTGCTGTGCATCGGCGACGGCGAGGGGCGGAACGGCGTCTTCCTCGCGGGTCTCGGCCACCACGTCACCTCCCTCGACCTCTCCGCGGTGGGGCTCGAGAAGGCCCGGCGCCTCGCCGCCCAGCGGGGCGTGGAGCTCGCGACGGTCCACGCCGACCTGGCCGAGTGGCGCGCGCCCGACGGTGCCTTCGATGCCGTGGTCTCGGTGTTCTGTCACGTCCCCCGGGCCCTCCGCGCGACCTTCCACGCCGATCTGGCGCGCGTGCTCGCGCCGCAGGGCCTCTTCGTCCTGACCGCGTACCGGCCGGAGCAGCTCGCGTTCGGGACCGGGGGACCGAAGGACCTCGACCTCCTGTTCCCGCTCGCGGAGCTCCGGCACGAGCTCGCGGGCCTCTCGCTGCTGATCGCCCGCGAGGTGGAGCGAGAGGTGATCGAGGGCAGCCTGCACACGGGGCGCGCCGCGACGGTGGAGATCGTCGCGCAGCGAACCTAGGCGCTCCTCACGCGATCGAGACGTCGAGCTGCACCACGCCCTCGCCGAGGTCGCGCCGACCGACCTCGGGGCCGAGGCGGTGCATCAGGCGCTGGATCGCCGTGTTGGTGTAGAACACGACGCCGCGCAGGACCTGGATGCCCTCGGCGCGGGCGCGAGACACGAGCTCGCGGGTGAGCACGCTGCCGACGCCCCGCCCGTGCCAGGCGTCCACGACCGTCACCGCGAGCTCCGCGCAGTGCGGCTCCTCGGGAAAGCGAATGGCGTGGGCCACGCCGATGCCGATCTCGAAGTCGCGCTCGGGGTCGACGATGCCCGCCGCGACGGCGATGTGGTCGTGGCCGTCGGCGTTGGTGAGGTAGGCGAGCTCCTTGGGGCCGAGCGCGTTGACCGAGTGCAGGAACCGGCGGTGGCGCGACGCGGGCGACAGCTCACGGAACCCCTCGGCCAAGAGCGTGGCGTCGGCGGGGGTGAGCGCACGCACCACGATGGGCGTGCCGTCCGGGAGCGTGTGGTGGATGCGTTCGATGAGGCAGCCTAGCAGGGTCGCCCCGGGGCCTCAGTCCTGGGCGAAGCGCACAAAACGCGTGTCCTCCCACACCAGCGTGCCGCGTGCTCCCTCCGTGAGCCGATCGAAGGTGTGGGGGTCCACGTCGAGGAGCTCGTCCTCGCCGTCCTCGAGGGTGAACGCGACGATGTGCTTGGTACGACCCTCGACCTCGACGCGACGCTTCGTCTTCACGACCGCCGGGGCGCGGCGACGCTCCTCCGTGCCCTTGCCGATCCGGCCCCGGAGCGCCCACAGCACCGCACCGATCACCACGAGGACCATGACCGCGATCGGAGCGTTGCCCATGCTGGCCGGGAGGATAGCGCTTGCACGGCCGAATGTTTCGTGTACGAATCAATGCACTGAATCGTCATTCAGCAGCGTAGCGAGGTCTCCCATGGCGTCTCCGTTCACCGAGCAGCACGAGCAGTTCCGCAAGACCGTCCGCGCCTTCGCCGAGAAGGAGCTCGCGCCCCACCTCGACGAGTGGGAAGCGAAGGAGATCTTCCCGGCGCACGAGGTGTTCAAGCGCGCCGGCGAGCTCGGCATCTTCGGCGCCCACTACCCCGAGGAGAAGGGGGGCATGGGCGGCGACTACTGGTTCTCGGTCGCCAAGAGCGAGGAGTTGCCGCGCAGCGGGCTCGCGGGCGTCACGATGGCGATGCTCGTGCAGTCGGACATGGCGACGCCGGTCATCGGCGACCTCGGCACCAAGGAGCAGATCGAGGAGTTCCTCGCGCCGGCGCTCCGCGGCGAGAAGGTGGCCGCGCTCGGCGTGAGCGAGCCCGCCGCGGGCAGCGACGTCGCGGGCATCAAGACGGTCGCCAAGCGCGACGGCGACGACTACGTCATCACCGGCCAGAAGACCTACATCACCAACGGCACCCAGGCGGACTTCGTCACCCTGCTCGCCAAGACCAACCCCGAGGCGGGCGCGCACGGGTGCTCGTTCTTCCTCGTGCCGACCAAGACCAAGGGCTTCGGCGTGAGCAAGAAGCTCCGCAAGATCGGCAACCACTCGAGCGACACGGCGGAGCTGTTCCTCGACGAGGTGCGCATCCCGCGGCGCTACCTGCTCGGCGAGGAGAACATGGGGTTCATGTACCTCATGCAGAACTTCCAGTCGGAGCGCCTCATCGCCTCGACCAGCGCCTGCGCGAGCGCGTTCCATGCGCTCGAGCGGACCATCGAGTTCGGCAAGGACCGCATGGTGATGGGCAAGCCGATCATCAAGCGCGAGTACTGGCAGCACAAGTTCGTCGACCACGCGACCCAGCTCGAGGCCGGCAAGGCGCTCTCCTACAAGGCGGTCGAGCAGTACAACCACGAGAAGTACGAGCAGAAGACGACGCTCTCGATGGACACGGTCAAGCTCATCTCGATGTGCAAGATCTTCGTCGGCGAGGCGGTGTCGGCCATGATGGACGACTGCCTGCAGTTCCACGGCGGCATGGGCTACATCGAGGAGGGCTGGATGGCCCGCGCCTGGCGCGACCAGCGGCTCCTCCGCATCGGCGGCGGCACGAGCGAGGTCATGCGCTACTACGTGGCGAAGCTGATGGGCATGTAGCCGTCACCGTCGTCACGAAACCAATGCGAGCCCGAGGAGCGATCCTCGGGCTCGTTCGTTTCTCACGCGCTTCGTTCACCTGGCTGGAGCGGCCGCCCGTGGAGGCGGCCGCCGTTCACTTCGCTGCGCTTCGTTTACCTGGCTGGAGCGGCCGCCCGTGGAGGCGGCCGCCGTTCACTTCGCTGCGCTTCGTTTACCTGGCTGGAACGGCCGCCCGTGGAGGCGGCCGCCGTTCACTTCGCTGCGCTTCGTTCACTCGAAGTAGCTCTTCACCTGGCGCCGCACGGCCTCGGGGACGTCGGCCTTGTCGATGCTGTTCAGATCGCCCGCGGTGGCGCCGTCCAGCTTGCCGGTGCCCTTGACGGTGGCCTTGCTGCCGTCGCTGCCGCTCGCGGTCTCGGAGCCGACAGGCTTCTTCGCCGGGTCGCCGTTGCCCTTGCCCTTGGCCTTGGCCTTGAGCGAGCTCGAGTCGACGTTCTTGGACTTGCCCTTGTGGCTGCCGCTGCCACCGCCGCCCGGCTCGCCGCCGTCACCGCTGCCGTCGCTGGTGCCGTCGCCTTTGCCGTCGCCGTTGCCCTTGCCGTCGCCGTCGCCCTTGCCGTCACCCTTGCCGTCGCCGTCGCCCTTGCCGTCGCCCTTGCCGTCGCCGTCGCCCTTGCCGTCGCCCTTGCCGTCCTTGCCCTTGCCGTCCTTGCCGTCCTTGCCCTTGCCGTCCTTGCCGTCCTTGCCGTCCTTGCCCTTGCCGTCCTTGCCCTTGCCGTCCTTGCCCTTGCCGTCCTTGCCGTCCTTGCCGTCCTTGCCGTCGCCCAGATCCTTGCCGAGGTCGTCGGCACCGTCCTGTGCGTCGTCGAGGCCGTCGTCCAGCTTGTCGTCGTTGTCCTTGCCGCCGCTGCCGTCCTCGTTGGCCTCCTTCTTGAGCTCGTCCTCGAGCTCCTTCTGGCCTTCGGGGGTCTTGAGCTTGTCGGCCCACTCCTTCAGCTTCTGCTTCGCCTTGGGCGAGAGCTTGCCGCTCTTGCCTCCCGACTGGGCCTTGTCCTTGAGCTTGTCCGCGAGCTTCTGGCGCTCCTCGGGTGTGAGCTTCTCGAGGCCCTTCTTGAGCGAGTCGGCGAGCTGCTTGGCGGCGTCGTCGGTGGCCTTGTCGTCGAGGTTCTTCTCGGCCTTGCCCGGGTGGTGGGGCGTGCCCTTCATGCCGTCGGAGAGCTCGCGGAGGGCGTCGGCCTTGTCCTTGCGCTTCTCGAGCTTCTCCTTCTGCTTCTCGAGGCGCTTGGCCACGTCGTCGGCGCCCTTCTTCTTGGCCTCGGCGATCGCCTTGTCGAGGCTCTCCTTGGCCTTCTCCTTGTCGGCGTCCTCGCGATCGTTGGCGATCCGCTCCATCATCTCGTCGAACGCGGCGAGGTCGCGATCCTCGAGCGCGTCGGCGAGACCAGGGAAGCCACCCGCCTTGAGCGCGCCGGCCGCCGCGTCGAGCCCTGGCTTCTTGTCGCCGTCTCCGAGCTGGTTGCGCTCGGCGTCGAGCTTCTCCTTGAGCTTGGCGATCTTGTCGAGCGCCTCGCGCTTGGGCATGCCCTCGAGCAGTCGCTGCTTGAGCTTGCGCGCTTCGTCGGCGATCTCCTGCAGCCGCTTCTTCTGGGCCTCGTCCTTGGCCGGGAGCTTCTCCACCTCGGCGATCTTGTCGAGCCCCGCGACCTGCTGGAGCTTGACCATCTCGGTGCCTGGCGGGGGCGCGGCCTGCGCGGGCTTGGGGACCCGCAGGGCGAGGGCGGCGACGCACAGCGCGGTGCCCACCAGCGCGAGCGTGTGGAAGCGCCGGACCCGACCCGGCGCACGACGCGCGCTCCGAGGCGACTCGAGTGCGGCGATCGCCTCCTCGACCACGCTCTCGGGCGCTGCGCGACCGAGGGTGATGGCGCTCGTCACGGACTCGGGGGTGCCGAGCACACCATCGACGTACAGCGCGACCCGCTCGTCGCTCCAGGCCCGACGCCCACCCCGCAGCGCACCGATCACGGCGCCGCTCGCGGCGATGGCGAGGCCTCCGAGCCGCCACTGCGGGTGATGGGACAACCAGGCCGCTGCCGCGAAGCCCGCGCCGAGCAGGCTACCGACCGTGAGCCCGTCGAGCGCCGCGCGGAACACCAGGTGCCCGTTCACCCGACGGCGCCAGGGCGCGAAGGCGTCCTCGAGCCTGCGCCGATTCTCCAATCCACCCAGCGTCGAGAGGTCCGCGGTCATGTGCGTTCTCCAGCCTAGCTCTCACGACGGACGAAGCTGGCAGGAGATCTGTTCCCACGGACTTTCTGGGGCGCCCCCTCGGGTCACTCGTGACCCGGCCCTTGGCCTCGACGCGCGTGTTCAGTCCCCGACGAGGATGCGCCCGGAGAGCGCCCTCGGCGCGGTCAGGGCCCGCAGGCCGTCGAGGGTGGTGGTCCGCCCCTCCAGCGCGTCGCGCACCGCGTTGCCGAGCAGCGCCAGCGCCGCGCGGTCGACCGCACGCTTGTTGGTCTCCCAGCGAGAGATCGTCTCCGGCGCCAGGTTGAGGAAACCGGCCAGTTCCGTCGCGCGAAGGCCGACGGCCTTGCGGAGGAAGCGGAACGCTTCGCCAGTAGACTGACCCGTATCGGCCAACAGCCGCGCCACCTCGAGGGTGAAGCGGCGATCCGCGCCGTGCTCGCCTTGCACGAGGCCGCAGCCCGTGCACTCCGTGGCCGCCAGGTGGCCCTCGAACACGACGCCGTCGACCTCGCGAGTCGTCTCCAGACGCAGCGTCCGATGCGGGAGAACGCGATGGCATCGCGCGCAGCGACGAGCCGGACCAGCATCGAGAGCAGCAACCGATTGAGGCATCATGTCGCATTGTCATGCGACAATCGGGCCAACCTTGACGATCGGGTCGCAAACGCACCCGGAGCGCGGAAACCGGTCGGTCGTCCGGTAACCGGGTGGCAACCCCTCTACGGGCTGCCGCACCGCCTTCGCGAGGTCACGGGCGCACCCAGAACCGGAGGGGCGCCGCGGCCCAGGCCCCGGCGTAGTCGACCCCGATGCGAGGTCCGCGGGCGATGCGTCGTGCCGCGATTGGGGTACCCGGGCGCAGGGTGAGCGGGGGCTCGGTGAGATCGTGGCCGTCGAGGCGCCGGTCGATGCCGAGGGCCCGGCAGAGCCTCCCCGGGCCGTGGCCGGCGAGCGTCTCCCCGTCGAGCGGGGCGAGCCCGCGAATCAGCACCGCGCACGCGTGACCCTCGGGCTCGGTCACCACGTTGAAGCAGTGATGCATGCCGTAGATCAGGTAGACGTACGCCCGACCCGGAGGTCCGAACATCACGGCGGTGCGTGGCGTGCGCCCCTTGCTGGCATGGCAGGCGAGGTCGTGCTCTCCGACGTAGGCCTCGGTCTCGACGATGCGGCCACGCCGCTCCCCGTGCACGAGGATGCGACCGAGCAGATCGCGCGCGACGACGACGGTGTCGCGCGCGTAGAAGGCGACGTCGAGGGGCGCCTCCTCGTCGTCCTCGGCCACCGTCACTCGAAGCGGAGCTGGTCGATCATGGCGGTGCCGGCGACGGCGCCGCTCTTGGTGACGAGGCGGATCGACTTGAGCTTGTCGAGCGCGACGCCCGTGAGCTTGGCGAGCGGGACGTAGGCGGTGGCGAACCGACGGGGGCGCTTGGCCCAGCCGCTGCCCAGGTAGGTGGCCAGGGGCACGCTGGCGGTGCCGCCCGCCGTGTCGGTGGCCTCGACGTAGAACGGCGTGGCGCCGCTGGTCGTGTCCGCGGTGGGCTGGGTGTAGTCGAACACGATGGCGGTCTTGCCGGTGGGCGGCGCGACCGGGATCTCGAGCGTGCCGCCCGTGGTGTCCCACTTGAGCTGGAGCGCCATGATCTCGGCGATGACAACGCCCGCGCTCGCGCCGCCGAGGGTGCCTGCGTAGGGGTTCACCGTGGTCGCGGCCATGGAGCCGCTCACGCTGAGCGTGCCGCCGGCCTCGGTCTTGACCGGGAACGTGCCGACCGGGTCCTGGAACTTGCTGATGTGCGGGTCGGTCTGCTTGAGCCGCCAGCTGAGCGTGATGTCGCCGGAGCTCGCGGTGCTGACGAAGCCGCCCGGACCGGCGATGCGATCGAGGTCGCTCGCGCCGGGGCTCGCGTCGCGCACGCGCGCCCGCATGAAGGCGACGCCGTACTGGTTGATGACCGCCTTGTGCTCGTCGGCGGTGACGGTCGGCGCGGTGCCACCCTGCGTGGGGGACCAGTCGTCGAGCGTGAAGGTGTGCTTGCTGCCGAGGATGGTGACGAACGACGCGATGTTGCGCGTGCGGCCGTACTGCAGGGCGTTGATCGGGTAGATGACGTCCCCGTCGAGGCCGGCGTCGAACCAGATGGCCGGCAGGTCGAAGCCAGGGATGGAGGCCGTGCCGGTGGAGCCGCTGAGCTCGCCCGGATCGACGCCCTGGAACGACACGAGGCCACGGATCTTCGCGCCGTCGGTGCGGGTGGCGTGGGGCACGAGGATGGTGGCGCCGCCGCCGCGCGAGTGGCCGGCGATGGCCACGCGGTTGATGTCGAGCTTGCACGCGAAATCCCAGGTCGAGGTCTCCTGGGCGGTGAGCGCGTAGGTGATGCCCTCGCTGATCACCTGGGCGACGGTGTTCTGCTGGGTCCAGGTGAGCGACGTGCCCGACGTCGTCGGGAAGAAGATCTTGGAGCCGTCGATCGAGAAGATGATGAAGCCGTGCGAGGCCCAGTGGTCGAAGATGCCGTTGTAGTTGTCGTAGATCACTCGCTTGCCGTTGACCGCGTGGTGGAACATCACCCACGCGTGGCGGCCGGGGTGCACCGCACCGGTCGCGTCGGTCGGGTACCACACGCGCACGTTCACGTCGGTGAGCGGCCCGAGCTTGGGGAACACGATCGTCTTGCGCGCGATGGCGAGCGGGCCCTTGCTCTGCGGGTTGAGCGTGTTGGCAGGGTCGGCGGCGAGCGCAGTCGCGGCGCACCCGGTGGGCGGCGGCCCGGTGTCGACGGGGCCCGTGTCGACGGGGCCCGTGTCGACAAGACCCGTGTCGGCAGGGCCCGAATCCAGCCCGGAATCGGGCGAATCGAGCGGCGCGTCGGCGCTGCCGTCCGTCTTCACACCGGTGTCGAGGCCCGCGCCCGTGTCGGTGGCGCCGTCGAGCGCACCGTCGTCGGTGCCGGTCTCGGTCGGGTCCTCTCCGACGTCGACGCTGCCGGAGCAGGCCGCCGCGAGGCACGAGACGAAGAACGCTGCGGCGGCCGAAGCCCCGCGCCCGAGAGTGGGTTTCCGCACCGAGGGAGCGTATCGCAACGCTCGGGCGTTCGAGGGGCGCGCTGGCCGAGGTGGGTCGCAATGCCGTCCGGGTGCGACCCGTCCGGGCACGACGGATCTGCTAGGGTGCCGCCGCGCATGCCGACCGTGCCCTCGTCCGCGCCCCTCCGGGTCACCGTCGTCGGCGCCGGCTGCCTCGGCAGCGTGTACGCGGCGCACCTCGCGAAGGTGGTCGACCTCACGGTGGTGGCGCGAGACCCAGGCGATCGGGGGACGACCACCACCCTTCGGGTCGGTCGCGATCTCGGCGGACTGGTGCAGGAGGTCGTGGTCCCGCGCGCATCGCTGGCGCCTCTGGACACCGAGGTCGTGCTGCTCGCCGTGCGGAGCGACCAGGCCGAGGCGGCCCTCGAGAGTCTGGCGGCGGCGTCCGCGGCGGTCGTCGTCTCCCTGACGCCGCTGCTGCCGCCGACCCGCGCGCGCCTCGCGGCGACGCTGGGCGATCGGCTCGTGCCCGCGATGGCGGGGGCCATCGCCTATCGCAAGGACACCCACGTCGCCTACTACACGCCGCGGTCGTTGCCGACCCGTCTCGGGCAACCCGCGCCGCATCACGCGGCCCGCGTGCAGGAGCTCCTCGCGGCGCTCGAGCAGGGGGGGCTCCCGACGACGCCGCCCGCCGCCGAGGTCCCCGGCGTCGTGGCGGCCACGGTGACCGCGCTCTTGCCGATCCTGCTCGGTGTGCCGGCCGCGGGCGGCTCGATCGACGCGATGCTCGCCGACGAGTCCGTTCTCAAGCTCGGCCTCGCGGCGACCAAGGAGTGTCGCGCGATCGCCGCCCAGCTCGGTCCGCTGCCGGGGTTCGTCTCGCTGTTCCTCTCCTTCGCGACACCGTTCACGATCCGCGCCGGGATCAAGCTCGGGAAGAGCCGTGCGCCGGCCAGCATCGACATCCTCGAGGGTCACTTCGGCCGTCGCCTCGCGACGCAGAACCACGCGCTGGTGCGCGACGTGCTCGCGGTCGCCGAGGGCCTCCCGGTCGACAAGCTGCGCGCGCTCGCGGCCCGCGCCGGCGCGCTGCCCTGACTCCTCACCCATCGACGCAGCGAGCTTTCCGCGATACGCCCGCGCGGTGATTCCCCCGCATCTCGCCGCGCTGCGCATCCCCGTCCAGCAGGTCACCGTCCGCCACGATCCGGCGGCGCTGCCCGAGTTCGTCGACGGTGCGGGCGACGAGCCCGACCTCTTTCGTCTCCTGCCCACGGCGGTGCGGCGCGCCTTCGACCTCGGTGTGCTCTCGCCCGATCCGTGGTTCCACGTGTTCGTCGAGTCCCCCTCCGACGTCGACGTGCTGCCGGCGGTGGTGTCTCGCGCGCGCCGTCGGGTCGCGGACCGCCCGCGCAGCCCCTCGGACGTGGTCTACGTGCACGACTTCGATGCGCCGTCGGCGCCGCGGCCGTTGCTCCTGCCGTCGGGCCAGGCGCCGGAGCTCCAGGCGGGCATGCGCGAGCTCCTGGACAACGTGCGGGTGCGCCTCGGCGCGCTCGAGGCCGATCGCGAGGTGAAGGCCGCGCGCGCCAAGCTCAACCAGGAGGGCAAGGAGCAGCAGAAGTCGGCGATGACCGAGCTCGAGGGCATCGCGCGCGGGCTCGGGTTCGGCCTGCGCTCGGTCGGCGGCGGCGTGCAGACCTTCCCCATCCTGCACGGCAAGCCGGTGAGCGCCGAGCAGTTCGAGGTCCTCGACGAGTCGACCAAGAAGGCGCTCACCGAGGCCGAAGACAAGCTGTCGGCGGCGATCGACGAGGCCGCCGAGCGGGTCCGCAAGCGTTCGCGGGAGATCGAGGAGCAGAACCGGGCCCTCGAGGAGCGCATCGTGCGCGACGCGGTCGAGGGCGAGGCCGGCCCGTTGCTCGACCGGTTCGGCGAGATCCCCGAGGTGCGCGACTGGCTGCTGCGCACCATCGCCGAGCTGGTCGCCTCGGTGGACGACCTCACGGCGCCGCCCCCCAAGAAGAGCAAGGACGAGGACGACTGGCAGGACCCGGAGATCGCGACCCGCCTCTCGCGGTTCGTCGTCAACGTGTTCGTCACCCACGAGGCCAGCGCGCCGGGCGAGGAGGGCGAGCTCGTCGCGGAGAGCGCGCGCGCGAGCCGCTCGTCGTTCGTGGGCCCCGCGGTGCCGGTGGTGTTCGAGGACAACCCCACGTTCGCCAACCTGTTCGGCTTCCTCGAGCGGCGCGTGCGGTACGGGGCGCTGGTCAGCGACTTCACGCGGATCCGCTCGGGCGCGCTGCACAAGGCGTCCAGCGGGGTGCTCGTCCTGCGCGCGCTCGACGTGCTCTCCGACCCGCTCGCCTGGGACCGCCTCAAGCGCGTGCTCCGCGCGCGCGCCGTCGGGCACGAGGACCCGATCGGCCCGCTCGGCTTGTACGCGACCACCCTCCGCCCGCGACCCTGCCCGATCGACACCAAGATCGTGCTCGTGGGGCCGCACGATCTCTACGCGCAGCTCCTCGACGCCGACCCGGATTTCGCCTCGCTGTTCCGCGTGAAGGTCGAGATCCCCTCGGACATCGATCGCACGCCGGAGGGCATCACCGCCCTCGACGCCCACCTGGTCCGCATCGCCAACCGGCGCGGCTGGGGCCCCCTCGACCGCAGCGCGCGCGCCAAGGCGCTCGACTTCGCCTGCCGCCTCGCCGAGGACGGGCGCAAGCTCGCGCTCTACGTCCAGCCCATCGAGGAGGCGCTCGCGTTCGCCACGGTGATCGCCGAGGAGCGCCGTCGGGACCGTCGCACGGGTGACAGCGAGCTGCCGCCGCCGCCCGCGGTGGTCGAGGGTACCCCGAGCCTGCCTCCGCCGCCGGTCCTCGACGCGACCCGCACGCCGACCGTGGTGACCGCCCACGACGTCGAGGCGGCCTGGCAGGAGCGTCGCGAGCGCACCGCGGGCGCCGAGCGCCACCTGCGCGAGATGGTGGTCGCCGACGAGGTGCTGCTCGAGACCGCCGGCCAGCGGGTGGGCGTCATCAACGGCCTGTCGGTCCTCAGCGCCGGCGACGTGCAGTTCGGTCACCCGATGCGCATCACCGCCGTGGTGTCGCTCGGCAACGAGGGGGTCATCGACGTGGAGCGCGAGGCCTCGCTCGGCGGCTCGCTGCACACCAAGGGCGTGGCCATCCTGCGCGGCTTCATGTCGTGGATGTTCGGCCAGGAGCGGCCGGTCGCCCTGCGCGCGCAGATCGCCTTCGAGCAGAGCTACGGCGAGGTGGAGGGCGACAGCGCCTCGTCCACCGAGCTCTACGCCATCCTCAGCGCGATCGCCGAGCTGCCCGTGCAGCAGTCGATCGCGGTGACCGGGTCGGTCAACCAGTTGGGAGAGGTGCAGGCGATCGGCGGCGTGAACGCCAAGATCGAGGGGTTCTTCGACCTGTGCGTGGCCCGTGGCCTCTCCGGCCAGCAGGGCGTGATCATCCCGCGGTCGTGCATCGCGCAGCTCGTCCTGCGGGACGACGTGGCGGCCGCCATCGCCGCCGGTCGGTTCCAGCTGTTCGCGGTGGAGAAGATCACCCAGGGCATCGAGATCCTCACCTCGGTCCCCGCGGGCGTCCGCGACGAGAACGGGCGCTTCCCGGCGGGCAGCGTGTTCGGCCGCGTCGAGCGGCGCCTCATCGAGATCGCGGAGCGCATGCGCCGCGCCGACGGCGCGGGCGAGATGATCGCCGGCGGCGAGGAGCCCTCCGACGGCGAGGCGGGATGACCGTCGCGGTCCGCGAGGTCCTCGAGGGCGACGTCCCGGCGGTGGTGGCGCTGGTCACCCGCGTGCTGTCGGAGTTCGGCCTCGTCTTCGGCGTGGGCGCCGCGACCGATCAGCAGCTCCACGGACTCCCGGCCTCGTACCGCGAGGCCGGTGGCCGGTTCTGGGTCGCCGTCGAGGGCGAGCAGCTCCTCGGGACGTGCGGCGTGTTCCCGGTCGCCGAGGGAGACCTCGAGGTGCGCAAGATGTACCTCGACGGCGCCGCGCGGGGCCGCGGGATCGGGGCGCGGCTGCTCGACGAGGCGGTGTCGTTCGCGCGGTCGGTCGGGGCCCGACGCCTCGTGCTCGACACGGTGGACGAGATGGCGCAGGCCATCCGCTTCTACGAGGCCCACGGGTTCGTGCGCGACGACGCGCAGCTGCGCGGGAGCCGTTGCACGCGTGGCTATGCGCGTCTGCTCGACCCGTGAGTCGGCCGACGGTCACACCGACAAGAGGACGAGCTCGACCGGCTTGCCGGTCGCCGCGGCGATGGCGCGCCCGTAGGCCTGCAGCTGCACCGCATAGACCGCGAGCGCCTCGCCGAGCGAGCGGTCGGTCTTGTAGTCGACGACCACCCAGCGCTCGCCGTCGAGGAAGCAGAGATCGACGACACCCTCGAGGAGGGTGGGCTCGAGGGACGCGCTCCGTTCACTCCCCGCGACCTCGCCGAGGGAGACGGCCACCTCGCGGCGGTGTTCGACCTCGGCAGCGCGCACGAGGAGAGGGTGCGCGAGCGCGGCGCGGACGCGCGCGGCCGCGGCCTCGATCTCCTCGTGGGTGGCGCCGAGCAGTCGTCCGTGGGCGTGCGCATGGGCGGCGATCTCGGCGTCGGCCGCGGCACCCGCCAGCCCGAAGGGAATGGTCGAGAGCACCGCGTGCACCAGGGTGCCGAAGCGCTTGCCCCCCGGCTCGTCGCCGCCGGCTCGCTGGGTGCGGGGAGGTCGCTGCACCTGGGCGAGGCGGATGCCGCTCAAGGCCGACCCGTCGAAGCCTGGCTCCTTGGAGGCGGCCTCGGCCATCGCGGTGACCGAGCGCGTGCGGAGCGCCACCACGCTCCCACGGGTGAGGGCGTCGGCCTTGCGGGCGAGGAAGCGCGCATGGTCGGCGCGCTCCCGCTCGCCACGGGTCGGGTCCTCGTGCGGGTGCAGCACCGCCTCCTGGCGCAGCCCGACGTCGGGCTCCTTGTCCAGGTCGAGCACGCGCGGGTCCCACCAGGTGACCTCGTGGCTCCCGAGCTGCGGAGTGTGGGCGCCCGGGGCGATGGGATCGGTGCGCCCCGCGAGCGCGTCGGGTCGGGCGAGGACGGTGTCGGACCCGAACGGAGGACACCCCGGCGCGGGACGCGCGGCGCGGCGATCCGCGGGCTGCAGGACCGGATCGAGCGGGGTGAGCCACGACGGCAGCAGGCCCTCGCCCACCCCGGGCACCACCAGCAGATCCCGCGCGCGTGTGGTGGCCACGTAGGCGAGCCGGACCGACTCCTCGGTCTCGCGGGCGAGGACCTCGGCGGAGTGCGCCTCGAGCTCGGCCGGGATGCACCCCGCAAGCCGCTCGACCCACACCCGCCGCGCGTGATCGACCCAGTGGGAGGGCGTGCTGGGCGCGAGGGGCGCGGTGGGATCGACGAGCACGACGACGGGGAACTCGAGCCCCTTGGCCTTGTGGACCGACAGCAGACGCACGCCCTCGGTGCCGTCCTCGACCACGGGCGCCTCGGCCGCGCCGCCTCTCTCGGCCGCGAGCTCGAGCCACTCGACGAACCCGCGGAACGAGGTGGCGCCCCCGCGCGCCTCGAAGCGCCGGGCGAGCTCGAGGGTGCGCAGCACGTTGGAGAGCGCCTGCTCCCCCGCGACCCACGAGCCGAACCCCGCGTGGGCGCGGGTCCGCTCGAGGAGCTCGGAGAGCGTGTCGGAGATCGGGCGACGGTTGCGGCGTCGATGCAGGGCGCCGAGGAGATCGAGGGCCTCGGCCACCGCGCGGAGCTCGGAGTCGCCCGGCAGCTCGTCGGCGAGCGGGGACGAGGGACGCAGGTGGAACGCGCGATGGACCCCGCGCCCCTGGTCGTTCGCCCCCGGATTCTTGCCGGGCGATGGCCGGAGGGCCCAGGTGAACAGGAGGTCGTCGGGGAGGGCGAAGAGCGGGCCCCGCAGGGTGGCGTACACGGCGAGAGAGTCGTCGGGCCACTCGAGGGCGGTGAGCGCCTGCCGCATCGCCTCGACCTCTTCGCGATCGTGGAACGACCGACCGCCGACGAGCACGTGGGGAACCTGCCGCGCCTCGAGACCCCGCACGTAGGGGCGACTCAGATCCTCGCCGAAGGCCTGCATGCGGCGGAACAGCATGCAGACGTGGCGAGGCGCGACCGGGACCCGAACGCCACGCTCCTCGACGGTGAACCCACTCGAGCGGACGAGCCAGTCGACGAACGCGCACGCGGCGTCGGGGAACGAGCCCTCGATGATGTACCGCGTGGGCTCGCGCGAGAAGTCGGAGTAGATGCGCGGCGAGGGCAGCACCACGAGCGCGGGCTGGGTGGGGAGGTCGGTTCGTGCGGGCGCGAGCGGCACGTAGCGGGCCTGGGTGCCGGCGCTGTTCTCGCTCATCGCAGCGCCGAAGGCGGCGTTGACGGCGGCCTGCAGCGCGGGGACGGCGCGGAAGCTCTTGGACAGGTACACGACCTCGGCCCCGCCGGCGACGAGGCGCTCCTTGACCGCGGCGTAGAGTGCGACGTCTGCGCGGCGGAACCGGTAGATCGACTGCTTCGGATCGCCGACGAGGAACAGCTTGCCCGGCACGGGGCGCGCAGCGAGCGGGTCGTCGCAGCGCGGGTCGTCCGCCGAGAGGAGGGCGAGGATGTCGGCCTGGAGCGGGTCGGTGTCCTGGAACTCGTCGACGAAGTAGTGGGTGAAGCGCGCCTGCAGCTCGGCGCGCACCGCCGGCTCGGCCAGCAGCGCGCGGGTTCGCAGCAGCAGGTCGAGGAAGTCGAGCTTGCCCGCGCGCTGGAGCAGGCGCTCGTACGGCTCGGAGAGCGGCGCGAGCTCGGCGTGGAGGACCGCGGCGAGGTCGCGGCCGGCGTGGTCGACGAACTGGTCGAGCTCGGCCTTCACGCGATCGCGCAGCGCGATCACATCTCGACGCGCGAGCCCCTCCGCGAGCGAAGCAGCGCCCTCGGCGCCCGGGGAGCGCCGCGGGGCCGCGTACCACTCGCGCCGCCCGCCGGTCCAGGTCCACGAGCGGCCGTACTTCTCGCCGCGCGCGAGGTTGACGAGGTCGGCCTCGAGGCCGTCGTCGTCGCGCGGGCCACCAACCGAGGTGGCGCTGCGGCGTTCGTGCTCGCGGACGAAGGCGGCGACCGGGGTCAGGGACTTGCGCAGCCAGTCTTCGCGGTCGTCGGCGGCGGCCTCGACGGCGGCGGCCTCGGTGAGCAGCGTGAGCAGGCGATCGATCGCGGCAGCGCGGTCCCAGGGCTCGCGCCGCCACGGGGTCGGGTAGTCGCGGTGCTCGAGGAGCGAGAACGCCGCCTCTCGCAGCGTGCCCTCGGGGCCGAGCGCGTTTCGGCCGCGACGGCGCCTGCGCAGCGTGCGCCGCAGCCCCTCCGGGGGACGCTGGAGGGCGCCCTGGAACCAGCCGTCGAACGCGCGGTCGAACAGGGCGCGCGCCTCGTCCTCGCTCGCGACGGCGAAGAGCGGATCGACGCCGGCCTCGACGGGCCGCTCGCGGAGGAGATCGGCGCAGAAGCCGTGGATGGTGCCGATGCGCGCCTCCTCGAGCTGGACGAGCGCCCGCTGCAGGTGGGGGCGCGTGGCCTCGCTCGCCGTGGCGCGGGCCGCCTCGAGAGCGGTACGCAGGCGCAGCTTGAGCTCGCCCGCGGCCGCTTCGGTGAAGGTGACGGCCACCACGCCTCGCAGCTCGGCGAGGCCCCGCGCGACCAGGGAGACGATGCGCCCGACCAGCGCGGTGGTCTTGCCCGTGCCGGCCGCGGCCTCGACGACCAGCGTGGTCGCGTGGTCGGACTCGATGCGGGCCCGCGCGCGCGCGTCGGCCTCGAGGAGCGCGCTCACCGTGTCGCTCATGGCAGGCTCCTCAAGGCGGCGAGGGGCAGGAGCTTGTCGGCGGGCTTCCTCCGCGCGTGGGCCTCGGCGAGCGGGCCGCACACGGCGCGGTAGTCGCAGAACTCGCACGCGCCGCGCTCCGGTGCCCGCGGGAGGAATCCCTCGTGGATGGCGTGGTCGATGGTGGCGACGACCTTGGCGGCGCTCTCGCGGGCGTAGGTGTCGAGGGGGATGAGCACCTCGGCGAACTCACCCGCCGCGGTGCAGTACCAGAGCCGACCACCCTGGACGGGCGCGCCGCCCCCCAGCTGCTCGAGCGCGAGGGCGTAGAGGACGGGCTGCAGCGCGTGCCCACCGTGGACCACTGCGTCGACGGGGACCCTCGTCTTGCCGGTCTTGTAGTCGGTGGCGCGGAGCCGGCCGTCGGCGGCGCGCTCCACGAGGTCGATGGAGCCACGGAACAGGAGGCCGCCCGCCAGCTCGAGCCGCACGGGCTCGACGCGGCTCGCCTCGTCGGCCTCCTCGCGGTCGGGCAGCCCGAAAGAGAGCTCGAAGCGAACGGGATCGAAGCCGCCGGTGGCGACCGGGTCGGCGAGGCGGCGCAGCCATTCGCGCGCGTCGGCGCGGATGCCGAGGACGGCGTCGTCCCACACCCGCTCGATGGCCGGCGCCAGGCGCTCGGCCCACACCGTGGCGAGGGCGGCCACCTCGGTGTCGAGCACGACGCGCGCCTCCTCGAATCGTGCTGGCAGCAATGGCAGCAACCCGCGACGCCGCAGCTCGACCAGCGTGCGGAACTGGATGGCGTGGACCAGCGAGCCCCGCTCGAGCGGGTCGAGCTCCTCGATGGGCTGGGGATCCTGCCGCGGCTCGAGCCGCAACAGCGCGGACAGGAAGAACCGGTAGGGGCAGGTCGCGTAGTTCTGCAGCGCGGTGGCCGAGAAGGCGCGGGCCGACGGCCGCTGCGAGGCGAGCCGCTCTTGCAGCTGGGCGGCGTGGTCGCCCTTGGCCTCCATGCCGGGGACCAGGCCGTCCGCGGCGGTCCACCTTCGGAGGCCCGCGCGGGCGCGGGCGCGCAGCGAGCGCGCGAGGTGGGGGTTGCCGTCGAGGAGGAAGCGCGCCGCGCCCTTGGCCTCGGCGAGGGGCATGGCGAGCAGGCGGGCCAGCACGGCGAGGTCGTGCTCGGCCTCGTCGATGGCGTCGAGCGGGTCGTCGGGCGCGGGCCAGCCGAG
>CAZUZY010000148.1:0-18145 GCA_964624885.1 uncultured Polyangiales bacterium
CGTGGGGGCGCGCCCCTCGCCGCGTCGCCGCGCGCGCCCGTGGTCCAGCCGTCGCGCAGCAACGTCATCCCCTTCGACCGCGCCGCGGCGCGCAAGCTCGACGACGACCTCGAGGATCTCCCCACGCAGATCGCCGCGGCGCCCTTGCTCGCGCCTTCTGCCAGCGCGGCCACGCACGACGACCCCTTCGCACCCGCCGTCGCGGCGGTGGCGAAGTCCGACCCGTTCGTGTCCGACCCGTTCGCTCCATCCCCGGCCGGGTCGCCGGCCGCGTCCCCGGCTGGGTTCGCGCCTGGGCCGCCGGGCGCGCCGCTGGGTGCGCCCGTGCCGTCCGCCGGCCTCGCCACGGTGCCGGTCGACCACCCGCACCGCGAGACGATGCTCGAGCACATCGCCCACAAGACGGGCGTGTCCAAGGGCATCGCAGGTCTCGTCGCCGCTGCGTGTCTGCTCCTCGGCGTCGTGATCGCGGTGCTCGTGGTCGGTCGCAAGACGGTCGTGCAAGAGCGCATCGTCGAGAAGACCGTCGCCGGGCCCACGGTCACGGTCACGGTCACGGTCCCTGGCGCGAGCCCGCAGGCTCCGGTCCCGAGCGCGAGCGCCGACGCCACCGGCAAGGTGGCGATGAAGTCCGGCGCGGGTGCACCCGCACCGGGCGCCACCTCGGCGGCACCGACCACCACCGGCGGCATCAAGGGGCTCGACCTCGGCCCTGCGGGTCCCGATGTCCCTGGTGCGAGCACCGGCGGGGGCGGTGGCGGCGGCGGTGGCGAGAAGCTCTCCGGCTCGCAGGTCGAGACGGTGGTCGGCTCCAAGCGGACCAGCGTCCGCAAGACCTGCTACGAGCCCTACTCGGACAAGGGGTCGGCGACCGCCAAGATCCGGCTCAACATCAACGCCGACGGCAGCGTCAGCAGCGTGGATCTCCTCAACACCACGGGAGATTCCGCCATCGGCTCGTGCGTCCAGAAGCTCGCCCGGGGTTGGCGGTTCCCTGCCAGCGGCTCTGGCGGTACGTTCGACGTGCCGTTCTTCTTCGGCACCTGAAATCCCGCGGTGCCCGCTCGCTGGGTGCCGCTGGGTTTCGAGCGCTTGTGAATGAGGCGGGCGTGGGGCACGTCCCACCCCCGACGGAGGTCTCCGATGTCGGTTCGTTCGTTCCGTAAGGTGCTGGGTCGTAGTCTGCTGGGAATGGCCGCTCTGGTCAGCGGAGCGGTGTTCGTGTCGAGCGCCGCCGCGCAGGTGCCACCCATCCCGCCCGTCCCGCCCGGCGGAATCCCGGGCCTGCCGCCGGGTGTCCCCGGAGGCGCACCGACCGGCGTCCCCGGCCTGCCCCCGATCCCTGGCATCCCCGCCCCGGGCGGAACCCCCGCGGTGCCCAACATCCCGGGCATGCCCGCCACCCTGTTCTCGCCCACCGGCTCGCTGCTCATGCCGGCGATGAAGGACGAGACCAAGAAGATCTACCAGAAGGAGATCGACGCCCTCGCCGCGACCAAGAAGTCGCAGGTCGAGAAGATCCCGCTCCTCACCGACTCCTCGAAGGAGGAGGTGAACGCGTTCGCCGGCTGCGACGACTCGGGCAAGACCTTCGTGGTCGTGACCGAGGGCATGTACCAGATGCTCGATCTCATGTCGCAGTGCCGCGCGACCGACGAGACCTTCGGCACCAACTACTGCGACGAGTACCTGAAGGAGCTCGCCAAGCAGCAGGAGGGCAAGGCCAAGATCCTGCCCCTCCCGCCGGGTCTCCTCGATCCCACCAAGTCGCTCGACCAGAAGAAGCTCAAGCGCCAGCGTCAGCTGTTCCAGGAGGCCGCCGGCTATGTCGTCGGCCACGAGCTCGCCCACCACTACATGGGTCACCTCGGCAGCGCGTGCAGCGGCGGCCCCGGCGGCACGCTCAAGCCGGGCGACGCGGTGAAGCTGATCAAGAAGGTGGTCCCTGCGGTCAACCAGCTCAACGAGAGCCAGTCCGACTCCGAGGGCATCAAGAACCTGCTCGACGCCGGCCAGAACGAGGCCGACTACAAGTGGAGTGAGGGCGGTGGCCTCATGGTCATCGAGTTCTTCAAGAAGCTCCGCGACCTGAACCCGAGCTCGGTGCTCTTCACCTTCATGAAGACCCACCCCGAGCCCGAGGTGCGCGTCTTCGTGGTCAAGCAGACGGCGAACCTGTGGCGCATGCAGCACCCGGGCGCGGTCACGGGCAACGGTGGCACCGGCGGCGGTCCGACCGCGCCCAAGCTGCCGATCCCGACCATCCCTGGCGTGCCGGCCCCCGCCCCGAAGTGACCTGAAAGATCGCTCCCTCCGCCCCGTTGTGGCATCAAGCCGCGCGGGGTGGCGGACCGATGCACCGGAAGCAACTGAGCCAGGAGACACGATGAGCACCTTGCGAACGGTCGTTGTGACAGGGGCCTGCCTGGCCCTGGGTGTCGTGCTTTCGGTGGGCTGCGAGCCGCGGCACCGCAACGGCGCAGGGGCGGCCACGCCCACCACCTCGGTGGCGTCGACGGCGACCCCCACCGCCACGACGACGACCGTGGCCACCACCGCCACGACCACGGCGCCCACGGCGACCACCACCGCACCGACGGCCACCACGACCGCCGCGCCGACCGGCACGGCCACCACCCCCCCCGCGGTCGGCATCCCCACCTGGCCCATGCCGAGCGGCATGGACCCCAACGTGGTCGGCGACATCGTCAAGAACACCATCGGCACGCTCGGTGGCGGCGCGGTGCCCACCTCGCCGGCGGGCGATCCGATCGAGGCCTCCATCAAGGCCACCGCCGCGAAGGCCGCCCCTGGGTTCACCGCCGCGGGCCCGATCGGCAAGGCCAACCTCAAGACCGGTGAGCACGCCGGCATGGTGTTCAACTTCCAGCCGGGCAAGTGTTACATCGCCATCGGGGCCGGCGGCCCTGGCGTGAACAAGGTCGCCCTGTACCTCATGACCACGCCCCCGGCGCCGCAGGCGGTCCTCATGACCGAGAACCCGGGGACCAATGCCCCAGTCATGGGCGCGGGCGGCAAGCTCTGCCCCCCGGCGGCGGTGAGCGCCAAGGTCGATGCGCAGCTGGTCGACGGCAACGGCCTGGTGGGCGTGCAGATCTGGGTGAAGTAGCCGGGTCGGTCTTTCTCGCTCCGTCCTCCACGACGGATTGCTGCTAGCCTCGGCGGGTCATGGTGGATCCGCCGCGGGGGGGGCTGTCGCGACTGGTCGACCTGATGGCCGTCGACGGCCGCTTCGCGGGTGACACGATCACTCGCCCGCACCAGCGCCTCCTGCAGGTCCGGCGCGCGGAGCGGTTCGTCACCATCGCGCCCGCGGCGATCTGGGACGAGGAGCCGCTCCTGCTCAAGCCGCACTTCGAGAAGGCGGTCGAGGGCGAGGCCGCCATCTTGCTGCTCGGCAAGCCGCGCGAACGCGATCTCGCCGCCGTGCTGCAGAAGGGCGTGCACGCGCTCCTGCCCCCCGAGCCCGACGCCGACGAGCTGTTCTTCGCGCTCTCCTTGGCCTTCGACTCGCTCGAGACCAAGGCCCGCGCCGAGTCGCGCGGCAAGTGGCTGCAGCGCTACCGCTACGAGCTCGGCGAGCTGATCGAGATCGCCCGCGCGCTCACCATCGAGCGCGATCCGGACAAGCTCCTGCCGCTCATCCTCGAGAAGGCGCGGTTCATCAGCGGCGCCGACGCGGGGAGCATCTATGTCGTCGAGGGCGACGACCCCGACCCGGCCCGTCGCACGCTGCGCTTCAAGACCTCGCAGAACGAGTCGATCGCCTACGAGTCGCGGGAGTTCACGCTGCCGATCAGCAACCGCTCGATCACCGGTTCGGCGGCGCTCAACAAGCAGACCCTCAGCATCCCCGACGTCTACGAGCTCCCGCCGGGCACGCCCTACGGCTTCGATCGCTCGTTCGACCAGCGCATGGGCTACCGCAGCAAGTCGATGCTGGTCGCCCCGATGGTCTCCGCGCAGGGCGAGATCATCGGCGTGCTGCAGCTCATCAACCGCAAGCGCGACCCGAAGATGCGCTTCAAGACCCAGGACGAGGTCGAGGAGCACGTGGTCGCGTTCGACGAGCGCGCCGAGGAGCTGGTGCGCACGCTCGCCGCGCAGGCCGCCATCGCCCTCGAGAACGCGCTCCTCTACGCCGAGATCAACCGCATCTTCGCCGGCTTCGTCACCGCCAGCGTGGAGGCCATCGAGCAGCGCGACCCGACCACCAGCGGTCACTCGCGCCGGGTGGCCACGCTCACCGTGGCGCTGGCCGAGGCGGTGGATCGCGAGGCCACCGGGCCCTACTCGGCGGCCTCGTTCGGCGCCAACGATCTGCGCGAGATCGAGATCGCCTCGCTCCTCCACGACTTCGGCAAGATCGGCGTCCGCGAGGAGGTGCTGGTCAAGGCCAAGAAGCTGTTCCCGTGGCAGCTCGCCGCCATCCGCCGTCGGCTCGACTTCGCCGGCAAGGCGCACGAGGCCGACGTGCTCGCGCGGCGGTGTCGGTTGCTCGAGCGTCACGCCCCCAAGAGCGACCTCGACGCGCTCGACGCCGAGCTCGAGAAGCGCCGCCAGGAGCTCATCCACGCCTGGGCGGCGATCCTCGGCGCCAACGAGCCCACGGTGCTCAAGAGCGGCGAGTTCCGCACCGTCGAGGGCCTCGCGCGCGACACCTACACCGACCTCGAGGGCGACATCCACCCGCTGCTGGAGGCCGAGGAGATCGCCTCGCTCTCGATCACGCGCGGGTCGCTCACGAGCTCGGAGATCGACGAGATCCGCTCGCACGTGGTGCACACGCGCAGCTTCCTCGAGAAGATCCCCTGGGGGCGCAGCTTCCGCCGCGTGCCGCAGATCGCGGGCTGTCACCACGAGAAGCTGAACGGCGCGGGCTACCCCTCGCGGCTCAAGGGCGAGGAGATCCCGCTGCAGTCCAAGATGATGTCGATCGCCGACATCTTCGACGCCCTCACCGCGAGCGACCGGCCCTACAAGCGCGCGGTGCCTGTCGATCGCGCGCTCGACATCCTCGGCTACGAGGTGAAGGACGGCGCGCTCGACAGCGAGCTCGTGCGGCTGTTCGTCGAGGCGCGGGTCTGGGAGCGGCTCCACGAGCCGGCGCCGGAGACCGGGCGCTTGCTCCGCCTCTCGTAGCGAGAGGGCGAACCAAGCAGGGGCAGTTCACCGCACCGCTGCGCTCGCGCTGAGCTTTTCGTGGTCGAGCGGGAGTGCTTTGCTTGCGCGATGGGGCGGCTCTCTCTCGTGTTCTTCGTGGGCGTGGTCGGTTGCGTCGAGGCGAAGGAGGCTCTGCCCCCGCCCGTCGCGCCTTCGGCGGTGCCGATGCTGTCGAGCGCGCAGATCACCCACGTGGCGATCGGCTGGGACGATCTCTGCCTGCTCGCTGGCGGCCGCGTGCTCTGCAAGAAGGACTGGTCGGACGCGCCCGCCGCGAGCTCGTTCGTGGGCCTGCCGGTCGACGGCGCGGTCGAGGTCTCCATCGGGCGCAAGCACGCGTGCGCTCGCGTGGTGTCGGGCGGCCTCGTGTGCTGGGGCGACCGGGCCGGCTTCGCGCCAGAGCAGGCCGGCGTCGCGCGTGTGCCCGAGGCGGTGGTGGGGTTCACCGACGTCGTCGAGGTGCGCGTCTCCGAGACGGCCACCTGCGCGCGGCGCGCCGACGGCACCGCGTGGTGCGTGGGGCTCGTGGGCAACGCCAAGCTCGGCGACGTCGCCTTCCCGACGCCGACCAGGATCAAGGGCGTCGACAAGGTCGGCATGCTGGCCCTCGGCGGGGGCAGCCTGTGTGCGCGTCGCCTCGACGGCACGGTGTGGTGTCGCGGCCCCAAGGGGCAGTCGACGACGCTCGCCAACCTCGACCACGTCGTCGACCTCGCGGCCACCAGCGCCTGGACGTGCGCGCGGCGGACCAACGGCAGCGTGCAGTGCTTCCACCCCGACGAGGCCACCAGCGTGAGCGCGAAGCCGGTCCCGATGGCCTACGCGCACGAGGACCCCTCGCTGCCGTCGGTCGGTGGGATCCTCGACGCGGTCTCGCTCGTCGGCGGCGAGGGGCACGCCTGCGTGCTCCGCTCGAACGGCACCGTCGTGTGCTTCGGTGAGAACGACTACGGCCAGCTCGGCGACGGCACGCGCGCGGCTTCGGGCGATCCGCGGCCGGTGCGCAAGCTCACCTCGGTGGTCGCGATCGCGTGCGGCGAGGGACGCACCTGCGCGCAGCGCGCCGACGGCAAGGTCGTGTGCTGGGGCCGCGATCTGCTCGACGACTCGATGTTCCACGCGCTCACCGGGCGCCGCGCCAAGCCGGGCCCGCCGGGCGAGCACGACTCGCTCGCGCCCGAGCCGCTGCGGGTGCCGTCGATCGTGCCGATGACCAAGGGCTAGAGGCCGCAGTTGACGTAGACCGGCGACGACCAGCCCTTCCCCGCCCGCGCGCGGAGGACCGTGCAGGTGCTCGGGACGTCGATGACCCCCGCCTTCGGGCGCGCCTTGCCGTCGACGAAGACCTCCGCGTCGTCGCCGTCGATCGAGACCGAGACGGCGGAGACTCCCTCGAGCGCGTCACCCACGCGCGCGACGCGCCCGTCGCTCGCAGTGATGGTGAACGAGCAGGCGTGCGGGTCGCGGACGCAGGTGCGGCCGAGCTCTAGGCCCTGGTGAATCGCGAGCCGGGTGCGCGCCGCAGCGACCACGAAGGTGGAGGCGCGCAGGTGGTCCTCGTGGCTGTCGGTGCCGCCGAACGCGGCGAGCCGGCGTCGCTGGCGGCGGACCTCCCCATCGAGGCCGGCGAACGACGCGCGGAGCGAGGCCTCGCCGTCGCCGAGCAAGTAGCGATCACGCAGGTGGGTGGCCGTGAGGTTGAACACCTCGAGGCCGTGGGCGAGCCGCGTGACGGCCTCGATCTCCGGGGGAAACGGGCCCTTCTGGGTGAACGGGCGCCACGACAGATCGACCTTGGCCATCGCGAACGAGGAGCCGGGCAGCGGGGTGACGAACGGGTGGTGGATCGAGAGGAGCCCACCCCGCGCCACCCACCGCTCGAAGAACCGCGCCGGGTCGACCTTGGCCTCGGGGACCGGGACGTCGGCCAGCACCGCGTCGAGATCCGCGAAGGACGCGCCGACGTGGCCGTACTGGTGATCGGTGTACTCAAAGCCCGGGATCATCACGAGGCCGCCGGCGTCGGCCGCGGCGATGGCCTTCACGAGCGCCCGCTGGCCGTCGGCGACCAGGCCTCGGGCTTCGGCGTCGAGGTAGAAGCGCGCGCCGACGTGGGGCGTGAACACCACGAAATCGAGCTTCTCGCGCCGGGCGAGCTCGATCGTGCGTTCGAGGCCGCGCGTGACGTCGGTCGGGTCGTCCGGGGGCGCCACGTGGCAGTGCAGGTCACCCGCGAGCACCAGGGCGCCGCCGGGCAGCACCAGCGGCGACGCCGAGGGGCGGTGGGCGCTGGTCATCGCGTAGTCCACGAGGTCGTGGCGCGAGCACGCGAGGCCGACGAGGGCGCAGCCGAGCAGGGCGAGTCGTCGCATCGACGGCGAGACGGCCCGATCGCCCCGGCGATGCAATGGGGCGGCTCGATTCCGCCCGCGACTATCCGAGGAAGCGGCGGACGAGGGCCGGGAAGCGGTCCGCCATCGGCACGGCGTCACGCTTCCACTCGGCCCGGAGCGCGCGGGCCTCGGCGATCCAGCGCTCGGTGGGCAGCGCCGACTCGAGCACTTCGCGCAGCAGCCGCGACAGCGCGGGCACCTCGCCGCTCGAGGAGATGGCCACGAGGAACGGAGGGCGGCGCAGCACCGCGCCGAAGTACGCGCTCGCGCTCGGCGGGTCGTCGACGGCGTTGACGAAGATGCGGCGCGCCTCGGCGCCCGCGGCGATCTCGCGGTTGCTCGCGGGGTCGTTGGTGGCGGCGATCACGAGCCAGACGCCGTCGAGGTCGGACTCCTGGAAGCGCCGCTCGTGCACGATCACCTGGGCGCCGTGGGCGCGCACCGCGTCGGACGCGTGCTCGGCGACGACGACGACCTCGGCACCGGCCGCGACCAGCTCCGCGACCTTGCGCGCGCCGACCGAGCCCGCGCCCACCACCAGCACGCGCCGGCCCTCGAGGCGCAGGAACAACGGGTACGGCTCGATCATGGCAGGGGCACCTCGGTGAGGGTCTGGGCCAGGGCGTCGTAGGTGGCGCGGCGGGGATCGTCGCGCCGGAACACGAGGCGGAACCAGTCGGTGTGGGGCACGACCGCGGGGAACAGCCGCACGAGGCGGCGCGCCCGCAGGTCGTCGCGAATCAGGTGGGTCGGCAGCACGGCGACGCCCTCTCCCGCGACCACCAGCGCCCGCATCGCGGCGGTGGTGCCGATGCGCACCACCTTGCCGAACGACAGCGAGAAGGTGGCCGCGTCGCGGAAATAGGTGAAGAGCGGGAGGTCGGGGCTCGCGTCGACGAGCAGGTGGGCGGGGGCGTCGTCGGCGTCGCGCAGCGGCTTCTTGCGCAGGAGGCGCGGCGCGGCGACGAAGGTGTAGGTCTCCTCGTGGAGGGGCAGCGCCTCGAGCTGCGGATCGCCGAGCCGCATGGAGGTGACGGCGCAGTCGATCTCGAGCGAGCGCACGCGGGTCACGATGTCGGGCCCGGAGCCGAAATAGAGGTGCACGGTGAGGTGCGGCAGCGCGTCGCGCAGGGTGCGGAGCGCGGGGGTGAGCCAGGCGACGCCGAGCTCGTGGCGCGTGCCCATCACGAGCTCCACGGGGACGCCGGCGTGCTCGCCGTGGGCCGCGCGCAGGCAGCCCGCCGCGGCGTCGAGCACGAGCCGGGCCTGGGGGACCAGCGCGAGGCCGGCCGCCGTGAGCCGCACGGTGCGCGTCGTCCGCTCGAACAGGCGCGCGCCGAGCTCGTCCTCGAGCTGCTTGATGCGGTGCCCGAAGGCCGCCGGGGTGAGGCCGACCGCGCGGGCCGCGGCGCGGAAGCGGAGGAGCCGCGCCGCCGCGTCGAAGCAACGCAGGCTGTCGATCGACGGCAGGGCCATCCGAGGTCGGTTCTAGCATCCCAGCGCCGGCCGCGTTACGCGCCCGCCATGCTGAAGATCGAGGATCTGGTGGTGGGGCAGGGCGTCGAAGCGAAGTCGGGGGGGACCGTCTCGGTCCACTACACGGGCACGCTCACCGACGGGAAGAAGTTCGACAGCTCGCTGGACCGCGGCCGTCCGTTCTCGTTCCAGATCGGCGCGGGCCGGGTGATCCAGGGCTGGGAGCAGGGCGTCGCCGGCATGAAGGTCGGCGGCAAGCGCAAGCTCACCATCCCGCCGGAGCTCGGGTACGGCGCGCGCGGGTTCCCGCCCGTCATCCCGGCCAACGCCACGCTGGTGTTCGAGATCGAGCTCCTGGGGGTCTCGTGAACGCACGCCTCGCGCCCCTCGCGCTGCTCGCGCTCGCCGCGTGCTCCAAGGTGGCCGAGCCGGATCCGCCGGCGAAGAGCGACCCGGCGCAGAAGCCCACGCCCCCCGTGACCGCCGCGTCCAGCGCGCCGGCCAAGGCCGTGCCGCTCGACACGACCAAGCCAGGCACGCTCGAGAAGGTCGACACCAAGGTCGGCACCGGCGCCGAGGCCGTGAACGGCAAGAAGGTGAAGGTGCACTACACCGGCACCCTCACCAACGGCACCAAGTTCGACAGCTCGCTCGACAGCGGCAAGCCGTTCACCTTCACGCTCGGCATGGGCGAGGTCATCCGCGGCTGGGACATCGGCGTCGCCGGCATGAAGGTCGGCGGCAAGCGCAAGCTCACGATCCCCTACCACCTGGCCTACGGCGAAGCGGGCAGCCCGCCCACCATCCCGCCGAAGGCCACGCTGCTGTTCGACGTCGAGCTGCTCGGGGTCGAGTGAAGCCGCTCCTCGCGGCGGTGCTGTCGGCGATCGCACTCGTCGGCTGCAAGGCGGACGACCCCCCGGCCACCACCGAGGTCGCGGAGACGGGCACCCCCGCCTGCGCCGCCGGCGAGGCGTGCTTCCGTGAGGGCGCGCCGTGCGACGGCAAGGAGACCTGCCGGGCCTGCGGCTTCGAGAGCTACGTGCGCGAGGCGCCGCGGTGTCTGTGCAAGGGCGGCAAGTGGGACTGCACGCTCACCGCGTGCGGGCCCTTCACCCCCAACACGTTCCTCGACGCCGAGTGCAAGACCCGCCGCGACGCCGGCGCACCGGTCGACACCGGCACCAGCGAGGACACCGGTCCCGAGGACACCGGGACAGAGGCCGGGGACGCCACTCCGGACGATACGGGGGCGCCTGGCTGAACCCGCTTCCCGGGCGCGGGCTTCGCTTGTACCTTCGTCGGGTCATGGCCAAACCCATCCTCGGACGCGACGTGTACCTGGCTCTGGCCGCGGTCGGCTGGGCCGACGGAAACCTCGACCGCGAAGAGGCCGACGCCATCGTGCGCACGGCGCTCGAGGAGGGCCTCGAGCTCGACGCGATCAACGAGATCGAGGAGGCGGTGAAGAAGCCGGTCGAGATCGGCATCATCGACCGCCTCCACATGTCCAAGGCCGACCGCCTCTATGTCTACGCGGTCGCCTCGTGGATCACGCGCCTCGACGGGGTCATCACCCCCGAAGAAGAGGCGGTGCTGAGCAAGCTCGGCCAGCAGCTCGGCGTGCCCGACGCGCCCCGCAAGCACGCCGACTCGATCATGCAGGAGATCGCGGGTGTGGGCGACCGCCCCGACCGCTTCGACCTGCTCGCGCTCCGCACCACGCTCGAGGAGCGGCTCGCCCAGGCGCAGGCCGTCCGCGCCGCCAAGAGCGACGACAAGCCGAGCGAGTGAGACGGCGCGAGGCGGGGTCCGACCGTGGCTGATCCGCGAGGCCGGAGCGACAGCGAGTCGCTTCCGCCCGAGCTCCTCGAGTCGATCCCCCCGCCGGATCCGCTCGCCGACGATCCCTACGAGGTCGACGAGCAGCTGCTCGACCGCGCCCGCGCGATGGAGCTGCGCGACTACTTCTCGCTGCTGCACCTGCACCGGCCGACCACGCTCGACGACCTGCCCGACGACGAGCAGGTGCGGCGCGCGTTCCGGGCGTTCGCGCTCGAGTGTCACCCCGATCGCTTCGAGGGCGCGGAGGACGACGTGCGCGCAGCGGCCACCATGCTGTTCGCGCGCGGCGCGGAGGCCTACCGCGTGCTGCTCGATCCGCTCCTGCGGCGTCGCTACACGCGCACGCTGCTCGAGGAGCACACCCTGCGCATGGGCCAGGAGGAGCTCGCGCTCTCGGCGCGGGCCCCCGAGGTCACGACCAGCGACCGCATCGTCGACCTCGTGCGTTCGCGGGCGGCGGAGCCGTTCGCTCAGCGGGCGGACGAGCTGCTCGATCGCGGAGAGCTCAAGCAGGCGCGCCTGCAGCTCCAGCTCGCCGTGGTCAAGGACCCCCAGAATCCGCGCCTCGAGGAGCGCCTGCGGGCGCTCGACGCCGACCTCGTCAAGAAGGCCCGCTGACCCCAGGATCCAGGAGCGGATGAACCCCCTCACCGTCGCGCGCGCCCAGATGGAGCTGAGCCTCGGGTTCCACATCGTCTTCTCGGCGCTCGGGATCGGCATGCCGCTGCTCATGCTGATCGCGGAGCTCCGGTACCTGCGCACGGGCGAGGAGCACTACCGGTCGCTCGCGCGCGTGTGGGGCAAGGCCACCGCGCTGCTGTTCGTGGTCGGCGCGGTGTCGGGCACGGCGCTCTCGTTCGAGCTCGGCCTCCTCTGGCCGAAGTTCATGGCCTTCGCGGGTCCGGCGCTCGGCCCGGCGTTCGCGCTCGAGGGGTACGCGTTCTTGCTCGAGGCGATCTTCCTCGGCCTCTACCTGTACGGGTGGGACCGCCTCTCGCCGCGGGTCCACTGGTGGACCGGGGTGCCGGTGGCCGTCTCCGGGTGCGTCTCGGGCATCCTCGTGGTGGGCGCCAACGCCTGGATGCAGTCGCCGCGCGGGTTCACCGCCGTCGGCGGCAAGATCGTCGACCTCGATCCGTTCGCGGTGTTCCGCAACCCGTCGTGGATCCCGCTGGCTGCGCACAGCACCTTCGCCTGCTACACGGCCGTCGGGTTCGCGGTCGCCGGGGTCTACGCGTTCGGCATGCTGCGCGGTCGCGACGGCCCGCGGCAGCGGGCGGGCCTCACCATCGCCATGGCGGTCGGCACGATCGCCGGTGTGCTGCAGCCGCTCACCGGAGATCGGCTCGCCAAGCTGCTGTTCCACACCCAGCCGGCGAAGCTCGCCGCGATGGAGGCGCACTTCCACACCGACACCGGCGTGGGCCTCCTGATGGGCGGCATCCCCGATCCGGCGACCGGCAAGGTCGCGTACGGGATCTACCTGCCCAAGATGCTCTCGTTCATGTCGACGGGGGACTTCCACGGCAAGATCGTCGGGCTCTGGGATTTTCCGCCCGATCAGCGGCCCAACGTGCTCGTGTGCCACTTCGCCTTCCAGCTGATGGTGGCGGCCGGCTTCGGCCTCGCCGGCCTCGGCGCGCTGTGGGCGCTGTTCGCCCTGCGCAAGAAGCCCCTCGGCACCTTCATGCTGCGCCTGATCGCGCTCGCCGCGCCGCTCGGCTTCCTCGCCCTCGAGGCCGGCTGGTTCGTCACCGAGGCCGGCCGGCAGCCGTGGATCATCCACGGGGTGCTGCGCACGGCCGACGCGGTCACGCCGCGCGACGACGTCATGTACACGTTCGTGCTCTACATCGCGCTCTACGTCGGGCTCGCGGTGGCCCTGGTCGCGCTGCTCCGCGCCCTCGCCCGCAAGTACGCCGCGGCGGAGGTGGTGTCGTGACCCTGGCCGACGGCTGCGCGGCGGCGATGCTGGTCGGGCTGCTCGCCTACTCGGTGCTCGGCGGCGCCGACTTCGGCGGCGGGGTGTGGGACCTGTTCTCGAGCGGCCCGCGCAAGGAGCAGCAGCGAGAGGCGATCGCGCGCGCGATGGGCCCGGTGTGGGAGGCCAACCACGTCTGGCTGATCTTCGTGATCGTGGTGTTCTTCAGCGCGTTCCCGGAGCCCTGGGCGGTGTTCTCGACCGCCATGTTCACGCCGCTCCGCCTCGCGCTGATCGGGATCGCGCTGCGCGGGGTGGCGTTCGTGTTCCGCGCCTACGCGCCGCACCACGGCCGCACCGAGGCGCGGTTCTCGGCGGTGTTCGGCGCCGCGAGCCTGTGCACGCCGTTCGTGCTCGGGACGGCGGTGTCGGCGGTCTGCGCCGGCACCCTGCGCACCGACGGGCCGTTGCCCACCGCGTCGTGGCTCTCGCCGATGTCGCTCGCCATGGGCGCCGCGGCGGTGTCGCTCTGCGCCTACCTCGCCGCGGTGTTCCTCTGCGTCGAGACCGAGGGCGAGCTCCGCGAGGACTTCCGTCGGCGCGCCCTCGTCTCCGGAGGTGTGGTGGTCGCGGGGGCCACGCTGACCCTGCCGCTGCTCCGGCACGAGGCGCCGCACCTCTGGGCGGGGCTGCTCGGGCGCGCCGCGCCGGCGCTCGTCGTGGGGGGTGTCACCGCGCTGCTCGCGCTCTACGGGCTGCGGACGCGACGGTTCGGGCTCACCCGGCTCGCCACCATCGCCCAGGTGTCGGCGATCGTGGTGGGCTTCGGGCTCGCGCAGTACCCCTACCTCCTCTACCCGGCGTGGACGGTGCAGGCGAGCGCCGCGCCCGCGCCCACGCTGCGGTTCTTCCTGCTGTCGCTGCCGTTCGGCGTGGCGCTGCTCGTACCTTCGCTGATCTTCCTGTTTCGCGTGTTCAAGGCGCCGGCGCGTCAGTAGGGCTTCATCGTCGCGCACTCCACCGCGTCGCCCTTGGTGGTGCCGAGCAGGGTCACGTAGCGTTCGTAGAACCCGACGCGATCCTTGACCCGCGCGTCGGTGGGGAACCCGCACTCGAGGCCACCGTTGATGATGTTCACGGTCATGCCGAAGCCCGGCTTGCGGCCCTTGGCGAGGTCGTCGCTCGAAGGGGTCCACGTGCCCGCCATCACCGCATGCGCCGACGGCTTGGGTGCCTGCGGGGTCATCCAGAACCAGAGCGCGGTGAGGAACGTGGTCTTGGCGTCGCTCGTCACGAGCTCGGGCTTGGCGAGCAGATCGATCCCGAGCGCCGCGCCCGCCTGGCCGTAGTTGTAGTTCCACGAGAGCTGGATGGGGCCGCGGCCGTGGTAGGTCTTGCCGGCCACGCACTTGAACGCGCTCGTCGGGTCGCAGTACCCCGTGCAGGCGCCGGTCTCACAGCCCACCTCCTCCTTGAAGTAGAGGCCCCACGCGGACCGACCGTCGGGGGCCGTGTCCCAGCCACCCGTGGTCTCGTGCGAGATGTTGGCGAGGAACGCGGCGATCTCGCGCTTCGCGAGCTCCGCGCCCCCCTCGGCGCCGAACGTCGGGTACGCGGCGGCGGCGGCGACGATGCCCTCGTAGGTGAAGAGCGCGTTGCGGTGCGGGAACATCGCCTCCCACGTGGTCTTGCTGACCCACGTCGCGAACCCGCCACCGATCGGAGCGTCGATGGCGCCGGTGTCGGTCGCGCCGGTGTCGATGGCGCCCGTGTCGGTCGCGCCAGAGTCGGTTGCCCCCGTATCGGTCGCGCCAGAGTCGATGGCGCCCGTGTCGGTGGTGCCGGTGTCGATCGCGTCGGGGGCCGCGTCGGTCGGCGCGCGGGTGTCGGCCGCGAGCCCGGTGTCGTCGGGCGACGAGGGGTCGGGGGTCTCGGTCTCGCCGACGGTGCCCAGGCAACCCGTGCAGAGGAACGAGGAGAGGACCGAGACGAGGAGGCCACGCATGGAGACAGTCCTTTGCAGCCCCGGTGCCAGCGACGTCTGGGCCTCGCATGCGTGGCGCGCGCCGGCCCCTGGGGACTCGAGTCGCCACGTGCGGGGGGCCCGCTCGCCGGCTTGTGCTCGCGAAGCGAGGGTGAGACGAATGGGTCATGTCGCTCCCGGAAGGGCAGCCGCGCGTCCGTCGCTCGATCGTCGCGCTCGCCTTGGTGTGCGCCGCGTGTGGCCCCGCGACCGTCACGCCGCCGTCCGCGCCCGTCGCAAGGCCGGTGCCCACGGCGTCGCCCGCGATCCCCGCGCAGGTCTCCTTCCCGTTCCAGCCCTTCCGCGCCCTGCGCACGCTGCCGGTCGGCGACGGCGAGCTCCAGGTCGGCCCGCTCGGTCGACGCGCCCTGGTCAAGGGGGGCACGGTCACCGAGGGGACTCCACTGCCCGAGTCGATCGTCGGCGTGCTGCGGCTCGGCCCGTCGCGTCTCGGCTTCGTGGGCGCGTCGGCGGCGACGTACGTCACCGAAGGGCCGCTCTCCGCCCCCGTCGAGCACCGCGCCGGGCCCTCGATCGAGGTGCGTCGCGTGGCCGTCGGGGGGCACGCGATCGTCGCCGCCAGCGCGAACGAGATCCACCGCTCGGTCGATGGCGGACACACGTGGGGGCGGCTCGAGATCAAGGGCCTCCGGGGTGTGGTCGGGGGCGTCGCGCTGTCGGCCAAGGGGGAGGGCCTGCTCTACGCGATCCCCCAGCGGGTCTTCGGGACCACCGACGACGGCGCGACGTGGTCCGTCCTCGACTCGCTCGGGCTGGGTGCCGAAGGCGTCGACCGCGACGGGCCCACCGAGGCCGCCGGCGTGCGCCTCTCGGGCCTCAGCGAGCGCGCTGTGTTCCAAGGTGGCAAGCTCGTGGTCACCCCGGACGCGCCCGCCGCGTGGGCCGGCGGACCGTGGTACGAGACGCGGCTCGGGGGGCCGTGGCTGCTGATCGTGAAGCACGACGAGGGGATCTTCACGACCCTCCTCGGTCGCCTCGGAGAACCGCTCGCCCCCACGACGCTGCCTCCGGGCTGCAGCAGCCCGAACACACTCGGTGACGAGACCGGCCTCTGGGTGTCGTGCCCCGGCGACGGCAAGCTGCTCCGGTGGACCAAGGCGGCCGGGTGGAAGACGGTGCGCACGTTCGCCGGGACCATCGATCGCGACGAGGTCGATCTCGCCGGCGACGGTCCGATCGTGTTCCAGGGAAAGGCGTGCGAGAGCGGAGCGTGCACGGCGCCCCGGATCTCCTTCGACAGCGGCGCGACCTTCGTCGACGTGAAGCTCTCGGCCAAGGGGACCGTGCACGCCGTCGCCTTCGACCCGCGGTCCCACCAGGGCTACCTGGTGGCGGAGGACGAGGGTCGCCTCGCGATCCACGTGGCCGCGCCGGGTTCGCCGGCGTTCGCGCGCACGGCGTGGCTCGATCTCGACGCCAAGGCGTTCGGGGGAGCCCGCGCCACCGTCGACGACGAGGGCGTCCTGCGCGTGGGGATCTGCCGTGCCGACGGCTCGGCGTGTCGACTGCAGGCCGTGCGCGCGGGTGCCTCCGGGCCGCTGCGCTGGCTCGGGCCGTCGCACGACCTCGCCCTCGTCGGTCGCCGCGGGATCTGGGTGGACGACAAGGGCGTCGCGTTCGAGACGGCCGACGGCGGCGCGACGTGGGCGAGGGTCGCCCTGCCCGCCGATCGCGACGAGCTCACGTGCACGGCGTTCGGCTGCGTGCGCCACGGCACGGTGCGGACCGGCTGGGACCTCCCGGCGCTCCCCCTCCCGACGATCGCCGCGAGCCTCGTCGAGCCCCCGACGCCGACACCCCCCAAGAAGGCGCCCCGGCAGCTCACCTGCGCGTCGAGCGGGCCGACGGTGCCCGCGGCGGTTCCCCCCGATCTGCTCGAGCGCCACGATGGCTTCTCGTTCGTCGAGGGCAAGGGCGGCGAGCTCGTCGCCAAGACGGTCCGTGCCAAGATCACCGCGACCACCCTGCTCCCCCCCGAGAAGAAGGGGACCTCCGTCGACCGGATCGTGGACGGCGTCGCGGTCCGTGTCACCTCCACGACCACCACCCTCTTCGCACCACGTGTCGACGTGGCGTGGGTGCCTCTCGGCGCCGACCAGCCCGTGCACGCCACGATCCCGAAGCTCCCGCGGCCGCAGCCCCAGCTGGGCGTCGTCGCGGGCTCCCGCGTGCTCGGCGGCGTGGTCGTGCGCCTCGACGACCAGGTGCTGTTCGTCGACGAGAAGGGCAAGGTGAAGCCGATCGACGTCGCTCCGCTCGACTCCTTCGCGCGGACGCCGAACGGCTTCGTGAGCGCGCGAACCGTCGCGGCCACGTTGTCGCTGGCGTGGTCCGGCGCGGCGCCGTCTCGCGCCCACTATCGCCTCCAGCCGTACGCCTTCCAGCCGTCGTTCGGGCGCCTGTTCAGCGCCGCCGAGGGGGTGTTCGCGGGTGGCCTCGTCGACGACCACCCGTTCCTCATCGCGGTGCCCGCGGTCCGTCTCGGCGATCCGACCGAGGTGCGCACGCTCGATCCGAGCCTCGACGTGGCGCAGAGCCCGTGCACCGAGCCGTTCGCCGGGCCGACCGTGCCGAGCGCCGATCCGCGCGAGCCGAACGGCTGGGAGGTGGTCGTCGACGGGACGCCGCTCCCGGCGCTGCTGACGCTCCGGCCCGAGAAGGGCAGGGTCTGTGCGGTCGCCATCGTTGCCGACGCCGGCGGGCAGCGGATCCGCGTCCCGCTCGCGGACAAGCAGCACGCCTGGTCGATCGGTAAGGACGGCCTGCGTCCGCTCCACTGCAAGTAGCGGGTGCTCGACGCGGGACGGCGGAGGTGGGACCTTCGTCCGCGTGGACCCGTGGCGCGTGGCGGCCGAGCTGCTGACGAGCGCGCGCGACCTGCTCGACGCTCGCCCGTTCTCGCGTGGGATCGACGAGGTGCTCGAGGCGCGAGGCTGGTCGGCGTTCCTCGCGGGCCTCGACGACGCGACCCTCGGCGCGCTCGAGGGCGGAGGGGTGGACGGGCCCTGGCCCCGCGAGACACCGGCGACGCTGCACACCTTCGTCGAGCGAGTACGCGTCGCGGTGGACGTACCGGGGGTGCGCGAGGCCACGCCCACCCGTCGCCCCTCGCGCAAGGAGAGTCCGCGGAAGCACGCCCAGGTCGTGGCCTTCGAGCGCTTCGCCGCGCGGTATGCCGCCGGCGCGTCGCGCGTGCTCGACGTCGGCGCGGGGCACGGTCACCTCACCCGCGCGCTCGGCGCCCTCGGGCTCGAGCGGGATCCCGCCCGCGTCGCGACGGCC
>CAZUZY010000149.1:0-18114 GCA_964624885.1 uncultured Polyangiales bacterium
CGCCGCGATCAGCGCCAGCGTGTCCGCGGCGGGCCCGAGGTAGGCGCGACCCGCGGGCTCGCAGCAGAGCTGGAACGCCCGTTCGGCCTGGGCCAGCGCACCCACCACGTCTCCGTTGGCGTGGAGCGCGGCCGCGTAGTTGCGGACCGCGTCGGGCAGCGCGTCGGCTGCCGCGAGCCCTTCGGCGAACTGCACGGCGCAGCGGGCATGGGCGAGCGCACTCCGCGCGTCACCGAGCAGGAGCTCCACCTCGGCCATGTTGTTGTGGGCCACGGCCAGATCGTAGAGGTCGCCGATCTTCTCCTTGAGCTCGAGGGACTCGAGGAAGCGGTCGCGCGCGCGGGCGATCTCCCCCCGCTGGAACAGCACCGCGCCCAGGTTGTTGTGGGCGATCGCCGCGAGCTGGGGGAACCGTCGCTCGTCGACCACGCGGGCGGCCTGGCGGCCGAGGCGCTCGGCCTGCACGAGCCGCTTCTGCTGGTAGAAGACGATCGAGAGCGTGGAGAGCAGGTGAGAGGCCGCGTCGGTGAAATCCGGCTCGCGGCGGGGGATGCGTATGCACGCCCGCAGCCCGCGCTTGAGGCTCGCCACGGCCTCGGGGTAGGCGCCGAGCCGGTAGCGGGCGAACCCGATCGCGGCGAGCAGCGGGGCGAGCAGCCGGGGGTCTCCCTCCGGACCGAGCAGCCGCAACGCCTCGTCGTAGCGAGCGAGGGCTGCGGGGAACGCCCCGCGCACCTTCTCGACGAGGCCCAGCCGCAGCTGGACCGCGGCGTCGAACGAGCGCACCGCGTCTTCGTCGAGCTGCTGCGCACGTCGACGCTCCTTGCGGAGGATGTCGGCCCACGCCTCCTCGTAGGCGGTCTGCGCCTCGTCGAGCCGACCGACCCGACGGAGCGTGTCGCCGAGGGCGAGGCGGAGCCGCACGCGGTCCTTCCACTCGCAGATCCGGTTCTCGTCGAACTCCTCGCTCGTCGGCTCGGCGCCGAGCCCGCGCGTGGAGTCGGCGATGTCGCAGGCGCGCTGGTAGCTGCGGATCGCGTCGGCGTTGAGCCCCAGCGCTGCGCCGCGGTCGCCCGCGCGCACGTAGTGACGGGCCGCCTCGCGCGGGACGTTGCCGCGATCGTAGTGGAACGCCAGCAGGGCGGGGTTGCCGTCGACCACCACCGGCCCTCGCGCGGCGAGCCAGCTCGCGAGCGCGCGGTGGTGCTGTTCACGCAGCCGCAGGGACAGCGACTCGTAGGCGACCTCGCGGGTGACGTTGTCGGCGAACGCGTACTCCCGGTCGGAGGGGAACGTGCTCGACTCCCGCGCGCGCACCAGGTCGTTCGCGCGCAGCCGCTCGAGCTGGTCGCGCACCCCGCCCTGGACACTGCCCGGCGTCCGCATGGCCTCGATGGCGCCCTCCCAGAACACGCGCCCCACGACGGCCGCGCGCTGCAGGGTGGCCCGGTGCTCGGGGGTGAGGCGGTCGAGGCGCGCCTGGACGATGCCGTAGATCGTCGAGGGCAGCTGGAGCTGCTCGAGCCGCGCCTCGTCGATCCGCCAGACGTCGTCCACCGAGCGCTCGACCGCGCCCGCCTCGACCAGCACCCGGAGCGTCTCCTTGAGCACGAACGGGTTGCCGTCGGCGCGATCGACCAGCTGGCGCACGAACTCGGCCGTGACGCGCGGGGCCCGCCGCAAGAGGTCGCGCGCGTGCTCCTCGGTGGCCCGCCTCGACAGCGGCGCGAGGGGGATCCGGCTCGCGCTCTCCCGACCCTCGGCGAACGACGGGCGCCGCTCGAACAGCGCCGGGCGAGCGAAGCCGACCAGGAGCACCGGCGCGTCGGCGAGGCGGAGCACCAGGTACTCGAGCAGATCGAGGCTGGCGTCGTCGGCGGCCTCGAGGCCGTCGCACAGGACGAGCACGGGCGTGTGACCCGCGAACAGGCCGAACAGGCGGGCGACCGCGGCGCACATGCGGGCCCGCAGGTCGTCCACGCTCTCGCCGGCCGCCGTGAGCGCGCCGCGCGCGTCGGCGCCCAGCATCATGGCGAGCGCGTCGATGGTGTCACCGAGCTCGGCGGGATCGAGGCCGGCCCGCTCGACCGACATCGGCGTGAGGGAAGGGGGGGTCGTCGGCGTCGACACCGACGAGACCGGGAACTGGCCGGTCTCCTCGCTCGGGCTCGGCGCGCGACGACCGAACGCCCGCACGCCGTTGCGGACCTTCTGGGCGACGACCTCCCGCGGATCGTCGACGTGGACGTGGAAATAGCCCCGCAGCAAGGTCGCAGCGAGGTCGAAGGTGGCGTCGCGCGAGAGGTGCGAGCCGCGCCCGACGAACACCGCTGCCTTGACCCCGCGCGCCGCGAGATCCCGCTGGAGCTCCTCGCGCAGCCGGCTCTTGCCGGCCCCGGGAGGGCCGTGGACGAGCGCGAGGTGCGCGCGCCGATCGGCGGTGACCTGGTCGAACAGGTCCGAGAGCCGGTCGACCTCGGCCCGGCGGCCGACGAACCGGGTGGGGGCGCCGTAGAACTCGCCCCCGGGCTCCTCGACCAGGCGCTTCGCGAGCCCCAGCACGCGGTAGCAGGCGAGCGGCTCGGTCTTGCCCTTGGCCACCACCGGCGGAAGCTCCTCCACCTGGAACACCCCGGTGACGTGGCGGTACGTGTCGCGACCGATGACGATGCTGCTCTCGGGCGCGTGGCCCTGCAGCCGCGACGCGACGTTCACTGCGTCGCCCATCACGGTGAAGTCACGACGAGCGCCGCCGCCCACCCGACCCGCGAACACCCGGCCGGTGTTGATGCCGACCCGCAGCGTGAGCTTGATGCGGCCGCGGCGGCGGAGGCCGTACTTGGTGACCGCCTGCTGGAGCCGCAGCGCCGCCTGGACCGCGCGCTCGGCGTCGTTGTCGGTGGATCGCGGCACGCCGAACACCGCCATCACGCAGTCGCCGATGTACTTGTCGACCACGCCGCCGTGCTTCTCGATCACCTCGGTCATCGTCTCGAAGCACCCGTCGATGATCTCCTTGATCTCCTCGGGCGCGAACCGCTCCGAGAGCGCGGTGAACCCGACCACGTCGGCGAAGACGATCGTGCAGACCCGGTTCTCCTCGACGCTGGTGGTGGTGGAGGGGTGCACGAGGCTCGGCGTGTGGGGCCAGGCCGCAGGCTCGCTGGCCGTGGGCGGCCGTCGCGCGGGCTCGCCCGCGCCGGAGCTCATGGTGATCACCACCGGGTCCGCGCGGCCCGACACGTGGAACGCGGGGGGCACGACCGGGCGCAAGCTCGGTCCGTCGACGGCCATGGTCACCGACGCCCCGAGCTCCACCGACCGCAGCTGCTCGAGCACGGCCAGGGCCGACGCCGGCCGCTCGACGCGATCCTTGCGCAGGAGGCCCATCACCAGGCCCTCGAGGCGCGGGTCGAGCGTCACGTAGGCGCCGAGGCGCGCGGGTTCGGCGTAGAGGTGCTGGCCGAGGAACTCGGCCGGCGAGCCGCCTGGGTAGGGGCTGCGACCGGCGAGCATCTCGAACAGGATGAGGCCGACGGCGTAGAGATCGCTGCGGCCGTCGATGGCCTCGCCTCGACACTGCTCGGGGGACATGTACCGCGGGGTCCCGAGCTGCCCGCCGCTCATCGAGGTGAGGCCGCTCCCGGGCGGCGCGTCGACCAGCTTGGCGATGCCGAAGTCCAGCACGCGCGCGGTCAGGCGACCGTCGTGTCCGCGCACGACGAACAGGTTCTCGGGCTTGAGATCCCGGTGGATGACGCCTGCCGCGTGGGCGGCCGCGAGCGCGTCGAGCACCGGCAGCACGAGCTGCACCACCTCGGCCACCTCGATCCGACCCCGCCGCGCGAGCAGCTGCCCGAGCGTCTCGCCCTCGAGCAGCTCCATGAGCAGCACCGGCCGGCCGTCGGCGAGCGCGTCGAAGCCGAACACGTCGACGATCGCGGGGTGGCGGATCTGGTTGACCAGCCGCGCCTCCTGCACGAAGCGCTCGATGCCGCTCTTGGACTGCGCCGCGTGGGTCTGGATCACCTTGACGGCCGCGCGCTTGCCGATGACCGGGTGCACCGCGGCGTACACCGCGCCCATGCCGCCGACGCCCAGCAGGCGCTCGATGCGATACCCGGCGACGATCGCGCCGGGCTCGAGCGGGGCGTCCGAGGGATCCAAGGGGAGCCCATGCTAACTCGGCTCCGCCGCGATGGGCGTCGTTTCCCCACCGCCGCCTCAGCGACAGCGGGCGCGCGAAAGGTCACTTCGCGGCGTGCACCTGGGCCAGCAGCAGCTCGGAGCCCTTGGCCATCACCTTGGGGGTGAGGCCCTGGACGATGATCCCCGAGTCGGTGCCGGTGTCGAGCCCCTGGACGATGATGCCGGTGGTGGCGTCGGTGCCCTCGAGCTTGGCGTCGAGGTCGCCGGAGTTCTTGCCCTGGACGATGATGGCCTGGCGGCCGCTGTTGGCGAAGCGGGTGGCTTTCACCGACACGCTGGAGTTGCCTCGCCAGTTCATCCCGTCGCCCACCTCGCCCACCCCACCGCCGTCGGTCAGCATGGAGAGCTTCTTGGTGTCGAGGATCTGGCCGCCCTGCACGATGATGCCCTGGCTGGCGTCGACCAGCAGGCCGACGCCGCCGTTCTCGCGCAGCACGAAGTTGGTGAGCGTGGCGCTCTTCATCGCGGAGAGCTGCAGACCGAAGTAGCCGTTGCGCGCGAGGGAGAAGTCCTCGAGCGAGGCGGTCGAGGCGGTGGCGACCAACCCGGCCTCGGCCGAGTTCGACACCACGAAGTGCTTGGCGGTGAACGTGGCGTCGGCCGAGACGTCGAGCCCCCGACCGAACGACGACTTGATCGGCTTGGTGTCGCGAATCTCCACGTACTCCACCTTGGCGTCGACGCCGTGCAGCCACACGCCCACCCCGCTGTTGCCCGCGAACAGCGACCGCTGGAGGTCGACCTTCGGCCGATCCGTCTTGCAGCGCGTGCTGCACCCCGCCGCGAGGCCGAGCACGGTCGCCTGGGAGATGGTGGAGTCGACCACGGTGAGGTCGAGGTCCTCGACGTTGACGCCCGCGCCGGTGACGCTGGACGAACGCACCTGGTCGAGGCGGAGCGCGCCGGTGCCCGCCCCCTCGATCGCGCCGGAAGCCGCCAGCGCGCCGATGACGCTGCCACCGCCGCGGACCAGGAAGCCCGCGACCGTGGTGGCCGACTCGCCCTTGCCGACGACGTGGACGCCGGCCGGCAGATCGATGGCCGGGAAGCTCCCCGCGCCGAGCAGCAGGCAGGTGCCTGGCTTGGCGAGGCTCACCGCGGCGCCGAGGCTCGCGGGGTCGGTGACCGACACGGTGGCGGTGCACATGGCCTGCGACACCGACTGCGTGGAGGTGCCCGGGCACACGCCGCTCGACTTGGTCAGGTCGTCACAGCTCGGCGCAGGAGGACTGCTGCTGTTCGCGCTGCACGCGGACAAGCTCGCCAGCAACCCCGCGAGGACGAGGCGTCGAACACCCCCCGCCCGATGGGTTGCGGGGAGGGCACGGCCAGGCAGGGCGGGCTGAGCAGGCTGGGTCGCGAGGGGCTGGGTCATGGTCTCGGGCTCGCTCCTTGGAGGACGTGCTTCGCGAGATTGTGTCTCCGCTCGACCCCCGATGTGACGGACTCGCGTGCGCTTTTTTCTCCACAGGCCCGATCCGCGATCTTGTGACGGGCCCGCAGGTGGGGTCGAGTAGGCGAGGGTGAGTCACGCCGCGGTGTTCAATCCGCGGCGTAGAAGCACAGCGTGCCGCTGCACTTGTAGCCCTTGAGCGCCTTGCAGTCGGCGTTCTTGGTGCACTCCTTGTCGCACCAGCCGTTGTCCTCCGGGTGGGAGGTCCAGCCCGGGGGGCAGGTCTTCATGCGCGGACCGGCCACGGTCGTGATGTAGATCCATCCTTGTCGGCGCTGCTGGGTGACCGGATCGGTGAACCGCACGCGGTACCAGTTGAAGATCTCGGCGACGAGCGACACGTCCGTGCCCTTGGGCAGCGTGGCGATGATCTCGCCGTCCTTCGGCGCCTTGCGCACCTTGGCTGCCGAGGCGGTGATGCGACGGAAGCCCTTCATCGGGGTCTCGTCCATGAACGTCTTGGTGCCGAACAGCGGCGCGTCCTCGTTGGCGTCCGGGCGCACCTTCACGTCGGCCGCGTCGCCGTCCGTCGCGTCCGCGTCGCCACTGGTCGCGTCCTCGACCAGGTCTTCGACGATCGGCGCGGCCTCGGGCACGGCACTCGGCGGTGGGCTCGCCTCCTGCGGGGACGAGGACGAAGGCGACAGCGAGGCGGCCGGACCGGCGTCGGCGGCGGGCTGCTTCTTCGGGCAACCCACGAGCGCGAGGCCGAAGATCGCCGGCGCCGAGAGGAAGATCGTGAGCCGAGAGGCCATGAGGGGCGGCGGATGGTAGCGAAATCCTGCGCCGTCCGGGGCCCCGCTTCGTGCTTGGCTCCGCCGTCGGGTCTCGCTAGACCCGAGGCATGCGCTCGCTCCTCGTGTTCGCCGGTGCCCTGGTCGTCGTCGTCGGCTGTGGTGGCAAGACGCGCGACGCCAACGCGCCGCTCTCGCCGGCCGCGCAGAAGGTCGTCATCTCCAAGGACGCCGCGCCGACCTGCAAGAAGCTCGGCACCGTCAAGGGCTCCGGCAAGGACCTCGACGGCAAGGTCTCCGACGAGCAGGCCTCGAACGCGGTGCGCGAGCAGGCCGCCACGATGGGTGGCGACACCGCCAAGATCGTCACCGAGACCAACAACAGCGAGGCCGGCTCGGGCGGCACCTACTTCGTGATCGACAAGACGGCCGACGTCCTCAAGTGCAACCCTTGAGCGTCTAGCCGACTCAGCCCGACCGCTGCCGCCGACCCCTCAGCCGCCGCCCACCCCTCAGCCGCCGCCCACAAAGTGGACGATCTCGAGCTGGTCGCCCTCGGTGAGGGTGGTCGTCGCGTGCTCCTTGCGCGGCACGACGTCGCGGTTGCGCTCGACCGCCACCGGGCCCGAGAGCCCCATCGCCGCGACCAGCGCCGCCACCGTGGTGCCCTCCGCGATCTCGCGCGGCTCGCCGTTGACCTTGATCTGCATGGCTAGAACTGGGCGAGGAAGCGCATGTCGTTCTCGAACATGAGCCGCAGGTCGGGGATCCCGTACTTGATCATGGCCGGCCGCTCGACGCCGGTGCCGAACGCGAAGCCCGTCCACACCTCGGGGTCGAGCCCGCACGCCTCGAACACCACCGGGTGGATCATGCCGGCGCCGAGGATCTCGACGAAGCCCGTGCCCTTGCACGCGCGACAGCCGACGCCCTCGCAGAACGGGCACCCCATGTCGACCTCGCAGCCAGGCTCCACGAAGGGGAAGTAGCTCGGGCGGAAGCGCACCTTGCGGTCGCCGAACAGCCGCACGACGAGCTCGGTGAGCACGCCCTTGAGGTTGGCGAGCGACACGTTCTTGTCGACGTAGAAGCCCTCCATCTGGTGGAACATGGGCGTGTGGGTCATGTCCTCGTCGGTGCGGTAGCAGGGCCCGATCGAGACCACGGCGAGCGGCGGCTTCTGCGAGAGCATCTCGCGCACCTGCACGTTGGAGGTGTGCGTGCGGAGCAGCACCTTGGCGTCGGGCATGTGCGGGAGCGGCTTCACCCAGAAGGTGTCGTGCATGTCCATCGCCGGGTGGTCCGGGGGGAAGCCGAGCTTGCCGAAGTTGTTCTCCTCGAGCTCCACCTGCGGGCCCTGGGCCACCACGAAGCCGAGGTCGCGGAAGATGCCGAGCATCTCCTCGCGGACGAGCGAGGTCGGGTGCAGGTGACCGCGCGCGGGGGCCCGGCCGGGCAGGGTGAGGTCGAACGGCGTGCCGGACAGATCGGCCGCGCGCGCCGCCTGCGCCATGGCGGCGAGGCGGGCCTCGAAGGCCTTCTCGACCGCGACCTTGAGCGCGTTGACCCGCTGACCCGCCGCCTTGCGCGCCTCGGCCGGGAGCCTCCCCATCTCCTTGAGCGCCGCCGTGAGGGCGCCCTGCCGACCGAGGAGGCGAGCGTGGGCGTGCCGCAGCGCCTGCTCGTCGGCACAGGCGGCGAAATCCGTGGCGTAGGCGGCCTCGATGGCCGCGAGGGCCGTGTCGAGCGACGTGGGGGCGTCCATGGCGCGTTCGTAGCGGGTTTCGCCCGCGGAAACCACGGCGGGCGCGGGTTGCAAGCAAACTTGGAACGCCGCTCCCGGCTCTGGTAACGCCCGGACCCGGATGGTGGAGCGCGCGGACGAACCCGAGGCGACTGCGCGTTTTTCTCACGTGCGTCGCCATGCCGTGGTCGCGGTCCGCGTCCTGCCCCTCGTCGGGGTCCTCGCCCTCGCCGTCCACGGGCGCTCGGGGGTGCCCTCCGGCGCGGCGAATCCGCGGGCCGCGCTGGCCAAGGCGCTCGAGCGCGAGGGCCTCGTCGTCGAGCCGGACGACGTCGCCTGGGTCGACGAACCGCGTGGCCTCGGTGACACGATCCGGGGCGCCTCCCGCGCCGTGGTCCGCGCCAAGGCCGCGGGCGACGTGCACCACGACATCTACCTCGTGCGCGCGCGCCGCTCCCCCGAGGGGGCGGTCGTGTCCGTCGCCTCGGTGCACCCGCTCACCAAGACCTCCACCGCCGACGAGAGCCGCCCGCTCGTGAACGGCGGGTGGGTCGCGTTCACCACCACCGCGACCGGCGGCGTGGCGGGCCTCGATCTCTACTACCTCGACACCGAGGACCCGCACGGCATGGACGGGTGGAAGGGCCTCCACCGCTTCCAGAACGCGGTCGCCAACTGGCAGAGGTACGGCCACACCAAGGGCGTCGAGCGGCGGCACTACGTCGTCGATCCTCCGGCCCAGCAAGCGACCCTCGCGTGGAACGGGGACGTCGCCGTCCTCGAGGCCGACGGCCACCGGATCGCCGTCGACCGCGCGCGGGACGCGCCGGTGGAGGGCGAGACCTTCGCGCGCTTCGAGAAGGTCGTGAAGGCCAAGCCGAGCGACATCATCCAGTGGACGGTCGACCGCGTGCGCGCCGTCTCCTGGCTCGGGCCCACGTTCATCGAGCACCTCGAGTACCGCGCGTTCAAGCTGCGCGACATCCTCAAGAGCAAGTTCCCGAGCATGTTCGCCGGGGACACGGCCAAGGAGGTCGCGGCCGACCTCGGCGGCGCCAAGATCAAGCCGACCTACACCGACCCGGAGATCGGCTGGCCGCCCGCGCCGATGAAGCCGCTGCTCTCGCCGGCCCTCGAGAACGAGGGCGTGTGGCTCGGCACCGTCGACGACCCGTTCGTCGGCAAGAACGAGGGCGTGCCCGGCGCCTTCGTGCAGTCGTTCGTGCGCACCGATCCGCAGCGCAGCTACGCGCGCGTCTACGTCACGCTGTGGGACCCGCGGCAGGTCGCGCTGCACATGGTGGCGGGCACCGTGGAGCCACAGAGCGCCACCGGCGAGGTGGGCACCGGCCAGATCCCGCGCGCGCCCGAGGTGCTGCGCAGCCTGGTCGCCGGCTTCAACGGCGGCTTCCAGGCGATCCACTTCGAGGGCGGGATGCAGGCCAACGGCACGCTCTACCTGCCACCCAAGCCCTACGCGGGCACCGTCGCCGAGCTGCGCGACGGCTCCACGGCGATCGGCGTGTGGCCCGCCGACAAGCCCGACGTGCCCGACGACATCCTCTCGTTCCGGCAGAACCTCGTGCCGATCGTCGTCGACGACGCCATCAACCCCTACAAGCTCCTCAAGTGGGGCGGCACCCCGCCCGGCTCCGCCGACAACATCCACACCACGCGCAGCGGCGTGTGCCTCACCAAGGACGGGTTCGTCGGCTACTTCTTCGGCAACGACATGACCCCCGAGACCCTCGGCAAGGGCATGGTCGCGGCCAACTGCAAGGTGGCCGTCCACCTCGACATGAACGCGGGCCACACCGGCTTCGAGTTCTACCGCGTGGCCCAGAACGGCGAGCTCCCCGATCTCATGCGGCCGCTGTCCGGCGACTGGGAGGCCGAGAACGCGGTGCCCATGCTGCCGGGCTGGTCGTTCCGCGCGCGGCGCATGATCAAGTCGATGCCGCACATGCTGTTCCCCCGCTACATCGGGCGCGACGGGCGCGACTTCATGTACCTCACGCTGCGCAGCGTGCTCCCCGGCCGCGCGCTCGTGCCGCGGCTCTCGCCCGCGGAGCCCGACGAGGGCGCGTGGCGCGTGAAGGGCCTGCCCCAGCACGGGTTCCCCTACGCGCTCGCGGTGACCAAGGTGCGCCCCGATGCCAAGCAGCCCACGCTCCACGCGCGGGTGTTGAAGATCGACCCGCGCACGGTCAAGCCGCTCGCGGCCAAGGACGACAGCAAGTCGGTCGTCTCGTTCGGGTTCGACGCCAAGGCGGCGGTCCAGAAGGGCGATCCGCAGGTCTGGCTCGCCACCGGCTCGTTCGCGCTCGGGGCCACTTCGCCCGGGCCCACGGCCATTGCCCTGTTCGGCGCCGAGGCCCCGACCGACGCAGCGCTCGCCGCGGCGACGATCGTGATCGGGGTCGGCGACGACGACGGCGCGCTCGTGGTGGCGATCTCCGACAAACCGGCGGGCGCCGCGCTCAAGGCGCTCGTCCAGAGCCTGGGCTGCTCCCAGGTGGTGGTCGGTCCCAAGGGCCTCGACCTTCGCCTCGGCACGTCGCTCGACCTCGACGGCGAGCTCGCGCCGAAGCCGCTCGCGGGGCAGGTGGTCGTGCTCGAGCGTGCCGCCGCGCCCGCGGCCCAGCAGCTGTTCCCGTCGACGCCGGTGGTCGACCCGACCACCTGGGCACCCTTGCAGGCCAAGCGGGTGCGCTACTTCGGCAAAAAGCCCGCGCCGGCGCCCTCGTCGTCCGGGCCCAACTGACCCGCTCGAAGAGTGCGGATCCGCCGGGCAGACCCGGTTACACTCGCCCTCGATGGCGGATCCCGAGGACGTGGGCGACGGGCAGGCGGACGGCGAGGCGGAGCCCCCGCTGGCGACAGAACTCGCGCCCCCGGACGAGCCTGCGGCGCCGCCCGCCGAAGCGTCCGCGGGCGCACCCGCGCCGCTCGTGTTCGTGCCGCCCGCGAAAGGCGCCCAGGCCAACCTGAGCCCCGAGGAGGCCCGCGCGCTCGCCGAGAAGGAGGCGCTCTACGCGCGCCGTCGCAACAGCCTGAGCGGACACAAGGAGAGCGACGACAAGGCTCCCAAGAAGAAGCCTCGGAAGCAGGGCGTGTCGGCCGGGGTGAAGTGGTTCGCCATCGGCGCCATCGGGCTCGGGATCGTGGGCGGCGGCGCGTTCTTCGGCCTGCGCTACCGCGCCGAGAACAGCATGGAGGGCCAGGTCCGGCGCCACCTCGGATCGTTCGAGCTCGCGGGTCGCAACGTGGCCGGGCAAGACGCCGCGTGCGCCGAGCTCGACAAGCTCGGTGCGAAGGGCGTCGACCAGGTGCTGCTGTTCCTCGTCGACGCGACCAAGGTCGAGCAGGACGGCAGCCGCTCCGATCGCACGCTGCAGCAGGTGGCCAACGCCTACCTGCTCCGCCTCGCCCAGATCGCCAAGGCCGATCCACCGCCGCTCGCCGTCGAGGTGAAGAAGGCGATCTTCGACGGCCAGCCGCCCGCCGCCGGCAAGTGGAGCGAGCTGCAGGCCGCCTGGCGCGGCTGGATCGACGCGGCCCGGGGCAGGGGATCGATCCCCAAGGCGTGAGCACCGCGCAGGGCGACCCGCGAGAGGGCCAGATCCTCGCCCTCGTGGCGGCGGTCCAGTTCGTCAACATCCTCGACTTCATGATGGTGATGCCGCTCGGGCCGGATTTCGCCCGCCAGCTCGCCATCTCGACCTCGCACATCGGCTACGTGGGCGGCGCCTACACCGCGGCCGCGGCGGTCTCGGGGCTCGTCGGCGCGCTGTTCCTCGATCGCTTCGACCGCCGGTCGGCGCTCGTCCTCTCGATGCTGGGCCTCGCGCTCGGCACCGCGGCCGGCGCGTTCGCGCGTGGACTGCCTTCGCTGATGCTCGCACGGGTGCTCGCGGGCGCGTTCGGCGGGCCGGCCACCAGCGTCTCGCTCTCGATCGTCGCCGACGTGGTCCCGGCGCAGCGACGCGGCAAGGCGATGGGTTGGGTCATGAGCGCGTTCTCGGTGGCCTCCGTGCTCGGGGTGCCCGCCGGCCTCGAGCTCGCCCGTCGTGGCACCTTCCGAACGCCGTTCCTCGCCGTCGCCGCGCTCGGCCTCGCGGTGACGCTGTTCGCCTTCGTCCGGCTCCCCTCGCTGCGTGGTCACCTCGGCGCACAACGCAGTGCGCAGCCGACGTTCGGCCAGATCCTCGCCCGGCCGCTCGTGCGGCGGTCGCTGGCCCTGACCGCCGTGCTCAACGTCGCAGGCTTCGTGCTGATCCCGAACATCGCCGGGTACGTGCAGCTCAACCTCGGCTACCCACGGGCCCGGCTCGGGTTGCTCTACCTCGGGGGTGGGCTCGCGAGCTTCCTGAGCCTCCGCATCTCGGGGCGGCTCGTCGATCAGCGAGGGTCGACGTGGGTCGCCCGCAACGCGACGGCCCTCCTCGCGTTCACCATCGTCGCGGGCTTCGTCGTCGAGCGGCCGTGGCTGCCCGTGACGATGCTCTTCGTCCTCTTCATGACCGCGATGGCGGCGCGGAACGTCTCGGCTTCCACCCTCACCTCGCTCGTGCCGCTGCCCAGCGAACGGGCCCGCTTCACCTCGCTGCAGTCCTCCGTGCAGCACCTCGCCGCCGCCGCCGGGGCGTTCCTCTCGGCCCAGCTCCTCTCCGCGCGACCCGACGGCCAGCTGGTCGGGATGGCGCGGGTGGCGACGATGTCGGTGCTGCTCACCGTGACCCTCCCCCTGCTGTTTTCCGCGGTGGAACGGGAGGCGCGCGCGTAGCGCCAGCGGAATTGGGCGCGGGGGACGATACGGCGGTGAATCGGGGGTGAAGGCGCGGGCCGCCTGCCTAACCTGCCGGCCCCATGGCGAACGCGTCCGGTGAGCACTCCCCGCCCCCCCAGCTGGCCTTCCGCAAAGAAAGCAAGCCGCTGGCTTTCGGTGATACCGTTTCGCCCCCGATGCACCCTGCGCAGATGGAGGACCTCGTCCGGCGGCTCGTGGCCGATCCGGGCGATCAAGCCGCGCTCGGCGCCGCGTACCAGGCCGGTCAGCAAGACCCGCGTGGCTACGCGACGATCCTCGAGCGCGTCGGCGATTCGACCCCGGACGCCGCCTACGCGGCGCACTGGCTGTCGGAGGCGGCGCAGGTCTGGTCGACCAGCCTCGCGGACCCGCGCCGCGCGGCGACCTTGCTGATGAAGGCGATCGAGAAGGATCCGGCCAGCGACACCGCGGCCGACCGGCTCGCCGCGCTCTACCGCGAGAAGAACGACGTGCGCGCCCTCGTCGCGCTGTACGAGCGGCGCGCGAAGGCCCTCTCGGCGCGGCTGCCGGCCGATCCCGGCGTCGCCCAGCGCCTCTCGATGCTCTACGAAGACCTCGGGCGCATGTGGCAGGACGCGCCGCTCTCGCAGCCCAAGAAGGCCGTCGAGAACTACAAGAAGGCCTTCGAGGTCGACCCGGGCGCCGTGGCCGCCGTGTACACCGCGCGCGAGCTGCTCAAGTCGATCGGCGACTGGAAGGAGGCCCTGCCCCTCTACGACGCCGAGATCCGCGCCATCGACGACACCGAGCGCCGCATCGCGCTCCTCAAGGACGAGGCCGCGCTCCGCACCGCCAACGGCGACGCCAAGGGCGCGACCGGCACGCTGCGCAAGGTGCTGTCCTACGATCCCAACGACACGAGCCTGCAGTACGAGCTCGCCCTGTCGATCACCGGCCGCATCGCCGCGGGCGAGAAGGTCGACGACGAGGAGCGGGGCGAGGCCGCCGAGCTGCTGGTCGCGATGGCCTCGATGTACGACGGCGACAACGCCCTCGCCTACTCCGAAGCCGCGCTCGACGCGATGCCGGGCCACGAGCGCGCGATGCAGCTCGCCGCCCACTACGCCGGGCAGACCGGCGCCGACGTGTCGCCGCGCTGGCAGGCCTACCTCGACGCGAACCCGAGCGGCCTCATGGCCGCCGACGGGCGCCGCACCCTCGCGAACAACCTCGAGGGTCAGGGCCAGCTCGAGGCGGCGATCCGCGTGCTCGAGCCGATGCGCGACGACCCGGAGGTCTCCGCGCGGCTCTCGGATCTCTACGCGCGCACGGGCAACACGACCGAGCTCGCCACCCAGATGGAGCGCCAGGCGGGGGCGCTGCCCCCGAGCGAGCGCCTGCACAAGCTGGTCGAGCTCGCCGGTCTGCTCGCGCAGAAGAACGACAAGAAGGGCGCGCTCGCCAAGTACCAGGAGGTGCTCGCGCAGGACCCGACCCACCCCGAGGCCCTCGGGTACGTCGAAGACGCCCTCCGCGCGTCCCGGAACTACAAGGAGCTCCGCGACTTCCTGCTCGCTGCGGCGCGCGTCGGCGGCGCCCCGATCGACTCGCGTCGCGCCCAGCTCCGCGAGGCGGCGAACCTCTCCGAGACCCAGCTCAAGGATCCGGAGGGCGCGATCGCCGCCTACCGCCAGCTGCTCTCGATCGACCGCACCGACGACTCCGCGCGCGCCGCGCTCACCCGCCTCTACGAGAAGGGCCAGCGCTGGGACGACCTCGCCTCGCTCATCGAGCAGGAGGCCATGGCCGCCGGCGACGTCGAGGAGCAGATCGCCCTCGAGAAGAAGCTCGCCGACATCCACGAGAAGAAGCGCGGCGACAAGCGTGAGGCCGCCGAGGCGCTGTTCCGCGTCGTCGTGCACGCCCCGCGCGACGAGGCCGCCCTGGCCCGCGGCATCGAGCTGATGGTCGAGGCCGGCGATCCCACCCGCGCCGCGGCCGCGCTCGACGAGTCGGTCGGGGGCCTCGAGCCCGGACCGGGCAAGGGCAAGCTGCTCGCCCGCCTCGGCGAGCTCAAGACCGAGCTCGGCGACCCGGTCGCGGCCGCCGACGTGTTCAGCGAAGCCGCCGAGCTGCTCCACGACCCGGCCCTCTGGCAGCGCGCCGAGCAGGCCGCCGTGCAGGCCGAGCGCTTCGAGCAGGCGGCCGCCGCGGTCGGTCGCCGTGGCGATCTCGAGCGGGACAAGAACGCGCAGGCCAAGCTGCGCGCCGTCGAGGCCGACTACCTGTTCCGCGCGGGCGACACCACGAGCTCGATCCAGCGCCTCGAGCAGGCGACCGAGCTCGCCCCCGAGGACGACGAGCTGGCCCAGCGGCTCGAGGCCGCCTTCGAGCAGGACGGCCGCCTCGACGAGATCTCGGCGTTCCTCGTGCGCCGCAGCGAGCAGATCGCCGACCCGCGCACCGCCATCGACCTGCTGCGCCGCGCGGCACGCGTGGAGCGCGATCAGCTCAACGACCCGGACGCCGCGCGCGCCCTCCTGCTCCGCATCGTCGAGCGCTCCGAGGACGAGCCGGCGCTGCTCGAGCTCGCCGAGGACGCCCAGGCCCGCGAGGAGCACGAGGCCGCGCTCGGCTACCTCGCCCGCCTCGAGCCGCTCGCGCGCTCCGCAGAGGCCAAGGTGCGCCTCCTGCTCCGGCAGGCCAGCGTGCTCTCCGACGGCCTCGGCGACGTCGACGCCGCGCTCACCCGCTACCGCACCGTGCTCGAGCGCCACGACGAGGCCTGTCGCGAGGCGCTGCAGGCCATCGCCGATCTCGAGCAGGCGCGCGAGCACTTCCCCGAGGCCGCCGACGCCCTCGAGCGTGACCTCGAGCTCGCCGCGCCGGGCGAGGAGAAGGCCAACATCGCCCGGCGCCTCGGCGAGATCTACAAGGACCACACCCGCGAGCTCGGCAAGTCGCTGGCCGCGTTCGAGACGGTCATCCGCGAGGACACCGAGGATTTCGCCGCGCTCGAGACCCTCCGCGAGCTCTCCGAGCGCGCCGAGAAGTGGCCGCGCGTGATCGAGCTGCTCGACCAGCAGATCGAGGTCGAGGGCGACGACGAAGAGATCGCCATGCTCACCGCGCGCAAGGCCAGCATCCTGGCCGACCAGCTGCACCAGGTCGAGGACGCGCTGCGGGTCCTCGCGCCGCTCACCGCCGCGGGCTCCGACGTCGCCCGCGCCACCGCGATCGAGATCGCCGACAAGCACGAGGCCCACGCCCAGATCGGCGGGCAGATCCTCGCCTGGGCGCGCCAGGCCGGTGGTCCCGAGGGCCAGCGGCTCCTCGGCGAAGCCTACGATCGGTTCATGCGCGGCGAAGACCTCGACCGCGCGCTCGAGATCGCACCCGACCTCCTGCGCACCCCGCGCGGCAAGGACCCGACGTTCCTCTCGCAGCTCGAGCCGCTCGCCGTCTCCGCCCACCAGGCGGGCATCGCCGGCGCCAACGACCTGGTCCTCGAGATCCAGGATCGCCGGGCGTCGATCGTCAGCGGCGCCGCGCGCGCCGAGGAGCTCGTGCGCCAGGCGCGCGTCCGCTTGCTGATCGGCACGAGCCCCGACGAGGCCATCGGCCACGGCGAGATCGGCCTCGGCGCGGTGCCCCCTTCGGAGTCGTGGGGGCTCGTCGCCGAGCTCGCCGCGATGGCGCCCACCAAGCTCGGCGCCGTCGATCTCTACGAGCGCCACATCGGCCGCTGCAAGCCGCCGCCGGATCGGCTGCAGGCGGTGGTGCGGGCCTACGGGGCCGCGATCTCCCGCGCGATCGAGAAGGGCCCCGAGCAGAAGGCGCTCCGCGAGAAGGCACAGGAGCTCGCCGAGCAGACGCTGGCGCTCTCCGGCGGAGACGATCCGTTCGAGGCCCTCTACGCCACCGCGCGTGAGGTGGACGAGGAGGCCGGCGGCGACACCTTCCGGCGCGCGCTCGTCGATCTGCTGGGCACGACGACGGCCGGCCCGCGCGACGGCGGCCGCACGCGTTCGGCGCAGCTGCGCCGCGCGGCCGAGAAGATCCGCGACGACATCGGCGACGGCAAGCGGGCGTTCGCCCTGCTCACTCGCGCCCTCGTCGCGCACGTCGACGACGCCAACCTCGACGCCGTCGAAGCCGCGGCCGGTGACGACCCGCGCCGCGCCGAGGCCATCCTCGGCAAGGCGCTCGAAGAGGTGTTCGACGGTCCGCTCGTCCGCAAGCTCATCTCGCGTCGCGCCACCCTGCGGCTCGATCGCATCGGCGACCTCGACGGCGCGCTCCGCGATCTCGACAAGCTCCACGAGCTCGCGCCGAGCGACAAGGACATCACGGCCCGCTACGAGGCCCTGCTCGAGCAGGCCAACGACTACCGCGCGCTCGTGAAGCTGTACGAGGACCAGATCCTGCGCAGCAAGGAGCCCGCGGTGCGTGGCGAGCTCGCGCGCAAGGTCGCCCTCCTGTGGGAGGAGCGGCTCGGGGAGGCCCGCGAGGCCGCCGATGCCTGGCGGCGAGTGCTGCGGCTCAAGCCGCAGGATCCGCAGGCCACCGAGGGCCTGGACCGCGCCAAGCGCAACAAGCTGGCGTTCGAGCCCGGTCGGTATCCGCCCCAGCGCGAGGAGCCGCCGCCCCCCGCGCCGGCCGTCTACGACGATCTCACGCTCGACCCGCCGAGCCCGACCGGTGAGGCCCAGGCCGACGAGGTGCACGACGACCTCGACGACGGCACCCACGAGGTGAGCACCACGGGCGAGGTGAGCACCGAGGCCGCACCCACGGAGACCGAGCCGCCCCCGGTCGCCGACAGCGTCCTTGCAGCGAGCGATGGTGTCGAGACCAGCGCGCCAGCGCTCGAGCCGCACGGGGACATCCCGGAGGGCACCGTCGAGATGCAGGCGTTCTCGGGCGCGAGCACCGACGAGAACCGGATCCTGCCGAACCTCGCCGAGGACGATCCCGACGATCTGAAGACCTTCATCGGCAACTCCGCGGAGCTCGCCGCGCAGGTCGAGGACAGCGGTCGACTGGTCACGCCCATCTCCACGCCTCACCCCACGGATCTCGCGGCGGCGGCGCCGAGCGAGGGCGCGATGCGCGCGGCGTCTCCCACGACGCCTCCCTCGGCGCCACCCCCCGCGGTCGCGCGCCCCGTCTCCCGTCCGCCGTCGTTGCCCCCCTCGCGGCC
>CAZUZY010000150.1:0-18033 GCA_964624885.1 uncultured Polyangiales bacterium
GTCGTCGGCGCGACCGAGGATGCCGCCCTGCCCGAGGCCGGCGCCGCGCACGCGACCGGGGTGTGGCGCGAGGATCCACGCGAAGCCCGGGCCGCTCGGGTTGGTGCGCTCGCTGTTCGGCGGGCGCGAGCCCGGCGGCGGAAGATGGATCGGGACGCCGGGCCGGCGCGAAGAGGGCGGCGGGGCGACGACGGGCTTGGCGGGGCGCTTGGCGTCGATCGTCATGGGCGGACGGTTCTGTCGCGAACGTACCATGCGTCCAAGGCGGTTTCGAGGTGGACGGTGTGTGGGGCGGTCGAAAGGAAATCGTTGACGAGGGGTGGGGACCCGTTCTAGAAGACGCGTCCTCACGGAGTTGCGGGAGTAACTCAGTGGTAGAGTGCCACCTTGCCAAGGTGGACGTCGCGGGTTCAAATCCCGTCTCCCGCTCCACGAAGTCCCGAGAAACGGCCGGCTGGTTCAGTCGGCCGTTTTCGTTTCCTGCCCTCCTCTCCGCCGACGGGCTGGATGAGCCGGAGCAGTCGAGACAGCCCCTGGGCCTGCTCCTCCGGCGACACCGTCGGTGTCTGCGTTAGCCGGGCGAGATCCTGGAACGAGTGATCCGCTTGGTCAGGCCGATCGCCCGCCCCACCTCGGCGAAGGGACGGTCCAGTACGCTCCGGGCGCGGAAGCCGCCCAGCTCCGAAGGAAAGAGCAGATCACTCTGCCGCATCGGCTCGACCCGGAGCTGCGTCGCGACGTGCCAGCGAAGCACGTCGAAGAGCTCCTCCCGCAGCGCGAGACGTTGCGTGGTCCCCGTCTTGGTGCGCGGCATGATTTCGTCGCCCAGCGTCTGCGACTGAAGGACGAGGAGCACGTGGTCGTCCCAGAGCACGTCCAGCGTGGGGCCCTTGCGACGCAACGGCCGCATGGACGAAGGACGCAGGCCGGTCGCGAAGCCCACGTACGTCATCCGGTAGTGCTGCGGGTGCATCTCGCGTATGCGCGCGAGGAAACGCCCGAGCTCGTCGGCGGTGAGGCGTTGGGCTCTTCCGCAGTAGTCGGCGGCCTCGGCGCGCTGACTCGCAACCTCCACCGTGGTGCCCTCCTCCTTCGGACAAAAGATGTTGGCTCCTCAGCACCGGCCATCTAGGCAAGTTGCCCAAACAGGTGGCTCAAGCGGGCTGTCGGCCGAGGGCTGGCTGAGCTGGCGATCGACTACCGCGACTGGTGAGCCGAATCACGCCATGCTCTCGGGGTCAGAACAACCTCCCAACACACTCGTCTATATCCAGGCGGCCAAGGCCGTGTCTGACTCAACAATCCTGTGGAGGAGTGCTTCGACTGAGGATGCCAGCGGCAGAACGCGCTCGTACTCGGGCTCACTGCCAACCACAACACCTAGTGTCTTCAGGTCGAGCGAGAAGTGCGCGTAGCCTGACTTTACAGACATCACAAGTGGAACGTGCTGATCCCAGAACTGAACGATTCTTGCGGCGAATGGACGATCATCTCCGGCAGACTCCAGCGACTGAACCTCCCACTCGTTCCAGGTGAAGGCCGAGTCGGATCCTGCAAACACTTCCCCCGTGACAAGCCACGCACGCTCGTCCGCAGAAGTGACGCTGCCAAAGGCTTCAACGAGATGCCTGTAGTCGGCAGGCATCGCGGGGTATCGAGCGAGTATGGCCGCAGGCAGTTGGCATGGCCGCGAGAGCCGTTCCACGGTCCAACCAATCTCCGCAAAACGCTCCACAAGTTGAAGGTATCTGCTGGTCACTCCTGCTGCCTCCGGATCGCATTGATGATACGCCTTTGGAGACACGATGCGGCACTGTGATTCGGGTTCTTCGAGTAGAACCCCTTCGCGTCGTCGCCCGTGTTCGTACCGGTTGCTCCGTAAACGTGCGTGTGGATCGACACCGCCGAGCACCCCACCTTCGCCTACGGATCGTAGTGAATCGCCCCACTCGTCTGGTTGTCTCATCCTCTGCGCTGTCGTCTCGGGTGTCAGGCACAAAGGCACGAATCGGCCCGCGGCTCGACGCAGTAGCGGTTGGGCCGGCCGTACTCCCTCCCCTCGCTGACCGTGCCGTGAGGCCCTCTGTCGGCATTGGATCGATGGTCGGATCGAAGACGAGCGCGACTCGCTCAACCTCCTACGCTGTGACAACGTTCGAGGACGGTCAGGTCGCGGTCAGTGCGTGGAAGTCAACGGGCTACCGCGTGAGTCGGTTCCTGCTCGCCCCCGACGGTCTGCGACGGCTGCGGGTCGACACGGGATCGGGTAGCCTCTTCGTGGGTGCGATGCTGGGCGCGGACGGTGCTTTCGTCGCAGTCGCGGCTTCGAATGGCACGCCCTCCAAGATCGAAAGACTTCCCGAGGCCAAGAGGTATGTCTTCGCGGATCCTCAGACGGGCAGCTCTGGTTTCTCTTGGTAGTGCCTTCTCGGGGTTGGCCTCATGTGGGCGCTCGCCGGCAACGAATGGGAGCGACGATTCTGCAACCGTGGACGCCAAGGCACCCGATGGGGCCGAGACCATGGACGCGTCGTCGGATGCGCTTTCCGATTCCAACTCGGACGCGTTGAGGGACGCAGCACCCCCACTGCCGGGATCTTGGGAGCTGATTGACACCATCTGCGGCGCTACGCGGCAATGGATAGCGACGGCCCCCTCTGAGATCGAAGTGGACACCTGGGAACCATGTACTTCGGGACGACCCGGCTGTGACCGACTGAAGACGCCCTGGGCTAAGGGGTACGGTCCTGCTCTGGCGCCGGGCCTCGATACTGGCGGGGTTCTTGGTAGTAGCGCTGTGACTGAGTACGTGCGTCTCCACACCCTGCCCAGCGAGGCTGTTGCCCAGATCGAGGTTCAGGTCATTCAGACCCACGAGGGGAAGGTGCTCGCGGCGATCGCCAGCGACGGCCGCCCCTCGCCCTCGCCTGGATGCGGTCAGCGCGCGACCTACGGCCCCTACGGTCTCGTGTTCGCATCCGACGCGCCCGAGGCCGTGCAGCTCACACTGTTCCCAGCAGGCTCGCTCACCAAGCCCAAGGGGGCGCTCAAGGTGGCGTTTGCAGACATCTCCTCGTCTGGCTCTCCGCTCTCGGGGGCGGCCGTGGGCATGGGAGCCATCTTCCTTGGGACAAGCAAAGGACCACTTGGCGTTGCTGCCGTCGACTTGGGAAGTGGCGCTGTCTCGGGCAAGGTGACCTCGAGCGATGTCCCGTGCGAGTCTCCGATCGCGCACAAGGACGCCGCAATCGCGGGAAGTTACACGGGCATCGTGCGCATCGAACCAAGCGGCAAGAAGTCCGTGCTGCACACCCTCGGGCCAGGCCGTCAGATGTTCATGCTCCAAGTCGATCGGCAGACCGACAAGATCGTCTGGGTCGATGGTATTCCTGGCAGCCTTGGCGCCAAGGATGTCGTGCTCTGGCAGGCGGCCTGGGTGTCGACCGCTACCGAATTCGTCGCGAAGCGGGTCACAGGAATCGACAGCCCGACCATTGTTGGCGGTCTCAGCGCCTTGGCGGTCAACGACGGACTCGTAGTGTTCAAGTACGATGAACGCGAGTACCGTCTGCATCGGCTCGAGGACGGCCGCGGCTGGAAGGTCGCCGCGGAGGCGACGGACTCGTGGACGATCCCGTTCGACGTAACCAAGACCTACCTGCGAATTGGGACGACCAAGCCGCCCTCCAAGTCGCTCACCATTGGCATGGTACGACTTCGCGTTGCCGACCTTGGAGAGCCGACACTGACCCCAACGTGACGGCGTCAGCTGGCCAGACGCCTCAGGCTGTTGACTCAGCCAACGCAGGGACTCGGGCGCTAGCGCGGGACGGGCGCGTTATACGTTACTCTGGTAGTCTCGACGTATAACCGTGCGCCCCGTCGTTCGCCTCCCGCTGGCCGTCCAGACGCAGTACGCGGAGCTGGTCCAGCAGCTGCTGTACACCGCGGGAGGGAGCCCTACGCTGCGCGCGGGCGCCCTCGTCAGCAAGATCATCAAGGAGCGGCGCTACTGGTACCTGCAGTTCCGCGACGGCGCGAAGCAACGCCAGGTCTATCTCGGCCCCGAGGGACCCGACCTCGATCCACTCCTCGCGCGTCTCCGTGGTGAGCTCGAGACGGCGCGCACGCAGGCCGCGGACAGGGCGGCGCTGGCGGCGATGGCGACGTCGGGTGGCGCATACGCCGTCTCGGCCGCCGAGGCGCGCGTCCTCGGCCTCCTCGACCGCGTGGGCCTCTTCCGGGTGGGCGGCGTCCTGCTCGGCACGTATGCGTTCACCGTCTTCGGCAACATGCTCGGCGTGCGCTGGTCGGGCGCCACGGTCCGCACGCAGGACATCGACGTCGGCCACGACGAGCACATCGCCGTCGCTCTCGCCAGAGACCTGGGCGCGGCGGACCTCGAGGCACGCCGCAAGGACGCGGCGACGGGCCTCGAGCTCTGGCCCGTGCCGAGCTTCGACCCCCGCAAGCCCTCGACGTCGTTCAAGGTCCTCGGAACCGAGCTGCACGTCGATCTGCTCACGCCGCTCCGAGGACGCGAGCGCGAGAGTCCGGTACGGATCGCCGCGCTCGGCGCCGCGGCGCAGCCGCTCCGCTTCCTCGACTACGTGCTCGAGGACACCCAACCGGCGGCGGTGGTCGGTGGTGAAGGGGTGCTCGTCAACGTCCCGAGCCCGGCGCGGTTCGCGTTGCACAAGCTGATCGTCGCGCAGCGACGCCCCGCCGCGCAGGCCGCCAAGGCGCGGAAGGATCTCGCGCAAGCGGACCAGGTGCTGCTCGCGTTGCTGACCGATCGACCCGACGACGTGCGCCGTGCCTACCGGGACCTCGCCCGTCGAGGGACGGGGTGGGTGCGGCCCGCGAAGGCGAGCCTCGGACAGCTGGGAGAAGACGTTCGATCGGAGCTGAAGAAGCTCTTCGGCTGAACTCCCGCGGGCTCGAGCGTCCTGTCACTTCTGCGCGCGCCTGCGTCCTTCGTCTGCCAACCTGTCGTGACTCCGCGCCGACCCCCGACAAACCACGGAGGGCACACGCGTTGCTGTGGCGCGCCCATGCCCTCCGCCCACGATCCCGACGCCGTGCGACGCCTCCTCCATCGCTGGTTCGTCACCTACAACCCGCTCTACCTCGTGAGCGCCGCGCTCGTGCTGGTGGGGCTGAACCTCGTCTCGCAGGGCGTCGCCGCCGAGGGCGAGCTGCGCGGCCCCCTCGGCGTCGCGCTCCTCGCCGAGCTCTACGCGGGCGCGCTCCTCGGTGGCGCCGCGATCCTCCTGCGCCGCGGCCTCACGCGCCCGGCCGTCCTGCTCGCCCTCCTCGCGATCCTCTACCAGGGAGACCTCACCCTCCACACCGAGACGTGCGCCGTGTTCGGCACGCGGGGCCTGCCGTGGGTGCTCGCGTGGCTCGGGCTCTTCGGCGTGAAGCTACGGGTGCTGGCGGGCCTCTTCGGTCTGCGGCTCTCGCTCCGCGCGCGGGTGACCGCCCTCACCGGCGCCGCGGGCCTCGCCCTCCTGCCGTTCGTGTCGCTGGAGCCAGGGGAGCGTGGCCTCGCCGTGGCCCTGCTGCTCGTCGCGCTCGGCGTGGCCCTGCCGCGCACGTTCGCCGAGACCGTCGAGAGCCGCCGACCCCTCGACGCCTGGGGACAGACCGTCCTCCGTCGGGTCGTCGTCGGCACGTTCGCGCTGTGGGGCGTGATGCTCGCGCTGCACGTCGTCTTCTGGTCGACCCAGAGCCGCGTCGATCCCGTCCCCGTGGGCCTCGCCTTCGTCACGCTGTACCTCGCCCGCCAGCGGAGCGAGCTGCGCGTGTGGCTCGTCGTCGGCGCGGGTCTGCTCCTGACGCTCGCCTCGTCGTCGCGCCTGCCGGTCGTCGCGCTCTTCGCGGCGTGCACCTTCGCGATCCGCGCGTTCTCCAGGGTGCGCAGCGTCGTCGAGGCGGAGACCGTCACCGACGGCACGGTGGCCGGGCCGTACCGCCGGGAGGTCGCCGCAGGGCGTCCGACCTTCGTCGAGCACTTCGCGCAGGTCGCCGCGGGCGAGCGGCTGCGGCTCCTGACCGGCGCGCTGTTCTCGCTCTACCTGTTCTGCTGGACCGTCCCCGCGTTCGGGTCTGCCTTCCCGCGCCACCTCGCCTCGCTCGACCTCGCCCTCGTCGTGGCCACGGTGATCCTCTCGCTGCGCGGCGCGCGCCTCGTGATCGGCGGCACCGTCGCCCTGATCGGGCACTGGCTGGTGAGCGCGCAGGTGGTCTGGATACCGACCACCGCGCTCGCCTGGGGGGTGGTCACCCTGACCGCGGGTTTCGCGGTCCTCTTCGGGAGCGTCCTCGGCGCCGCCTGGCTGGGCCGTGTGGCACGACCCGAGCAAACGACGTGTCCGGTCGACTCCTGACCGCAATGAATCATCCGCGCGATGCCAACAAACGTCGTTTCTCGGTCGCCTCGTCGCCTCTAGGCGGCCCGCACACGCAGCCAACCACCGCATGGAACATTGAAAGGGACCGGATCCTGGACTGAAGTCTCCGGAGCTCATCCGTGGCTGAGGTTTGTCATGGCACCCACTCTCACGATCTGCTGCAGTGTTTGCAGCAGCTGCGCTTCACGTTCGTGCCGCGCCGCGGCAACCACCTCGGCGCCATGGCACGAACGAGCGTCCACGACGCAGTCGGTGTTCCTGGCCGGTGGCTTGCTTGTCCACAGCCATGGCAGCTCGCTCGCTCCCGCGTGCCCCGTGCGACGATCCATCTGTCGAGCCGCGCTTCGGGCTCGAGCGCCGCGACTTCTTCAAGATCGTCGCCGGCCTCACCGCCGCGATGGGGCTGCCGAAGTCCGCGCAGGCCACGGTCGCCAACGCGATGCAGACCGCGAAGCGACCTTCGGTCATCTGGCTCCAGTTCCAGGAGTGTACGGGCTGCACAGAGAGCCTCCTGCGGGCGGAGCACCCGACGCTCGAGAAGCTGATCCTCGAGCTGATCTCGCTCGACTACCACGAGACCCTCATGGCCGCGGCCGGGCACCAGGCCGAGGACGCGCGCAAGGCCGCGATGGCCGCCAACAAGGGCAAGTACATCCTGGTGGTGGAGGGCGCGATCCCCACCAAGGAGAACGGGATCTTCTGCAAGATCGGCGGGCGCACGGCGATCGACCTCGTAAAGGAGGCCGCCGCCGACGCGGCCGCGGTGATCGCCATCGGCAGCTGCTCGTCGTGGGGCGGCATGCCGTCGACCACGCCCAACCCCACCGGCGCGACCGCGCTGCACGAGATCCTCGGCAAGGCGGTGCTCACCATCCCCGGGTGTCCGCCGAACCCCTACAACTTCCTCTCCACGGTCGTGCACTTCCTCACCTTCGGGAAGCTGCCCGACCTCGACGCCAAGGGCCGCCCCAAGTTCGCCTACGGCCGCCTCATCCACGAGAACTGCGAGCGCCGCGCCCACTTCGACGCGGGCCGCTTCGCCATGCAGTTCGGAGACGACGGGCACCGGCAGGGATGGTGCCTCTACAAGCTCGGGTGCAAGGGCCCCGAGACCTACGCCAACTGCCCGCAGATCCTGTTCGGCGACGCGGGCACCGGCACCTGGCCGGTGGGCACCGGCCACCCGTGCATCGGGTGCACCGAGAAGGGCATCGGGTTCGAGAAGCCGATCCACGCCCTCGCCGAGCTCCTCACGGTCACCCCGCCCACCCAGTTCGCCCGGCCAGCAGAGTCCCAGGGCAAGGGGGTGACCGCCGCGTCGGCCGCCGCGGTCGCCGCGGTCGCCGGCGTCGCCATCGGCATCGGCGCCAAGGTGGCGCAGAACCTCGGCGCGAGAGACGCCGCCGAGGAAGCTGCCGAAAAGAAGTCCGCCGCCGCGAAACCCGAGTGAGGAGACAACACCATGCTCACCCGGCGCGAGATGCTCAGAGGCACGGTGGCGACGGCGAGCGTCGCGGCGGTGGTCACCGCCGAGGGCGAGGCCGAGGCGCGTGAGGCCAAGCCGATGCCGGACGAGGCCCTGGGCCTCCTGTTCGACGGCACGCTCTGCATCGGCTGTCGCGCGTGCATCTCGGCGTGCAAGGAGGTCAACAAGATGCCCTCCGAGCGCACCGAGCTCGAGGCGGGCAACTACTGGGAGGCTCCGCTCGACATCTCGGGCAAGACCCTCAACGTGATCAAGTGCTACCGGGAGGGCAGCGGCCTGCACAAGGACGAGGTGAAGGACGGCTACGCCTTCACCAAGGTGTCCTGCATGCACTGCGTCGACCCCTCCTGCGTCTCGGCGTGCCCGGTCTCGGCGATGACCAAGGACCCGGTCAACGGGATCGTCCACTACAGCGTCGATGCGTGCATCGGCTGCCGCTACTGCGTCGAGGCCTGTCCGTTCGGGGTGCCGCGCTTCACCTACGACACGCCGTTCCCCAAGATCTCCAAGTGTCAGCTGTGCCAGCAGCGCTACGCCGACGGCAAGTACGCGGCGTGCGCCGAGGTCTGCCCGACCGGCGCCACCCTGTTCGGCAAGACCAAGGAGCTGAAGCAGGAGGTCGCCCGCCGCAAGGCGCTGAAGCCCGGCGAGAAGACCGTCTACCCCCGCGGCAAGATCGGCGGCACCGACGAGTACGTCGGCATCTCCAAGCGCTACGTCGACCATGTGTACGGCGAGAAGGAGATCGGCGGCACCCAGGTGCTCCACCTGTCCGGCGTGCCGTTCGACCTGCTCAACAAGCCGCCGCTCCCCGACATCTCCCCCGCCCGCACCTCCGAGACGCTGCAGCACATGGTCTACCGCGGCCTGGTCGCGCCGTTCGTGTTCCTCGGCGGGCTCGTCGCCCTGGCCTACCGCCACATGCGCAAGCCCGAGGCCGAGCCCCCGGCGAAGCCCGGCGACGAGGGAGGTGCGTCGTGAGCGCCACCACCTCCCACCACGACGATCCGGCCCCGGTCGGCGGCAAGATCTGGAACGGCTTCACCGCCTCCCTCGCGGTGCTCGTCATCATCATGCTGGCCGTCCTCACCATGCGGTTCGTCCGCGGGCTCGGGGCGGTGACGAACCTCAACGACGGCTATCCGTGGGGCCTCTGGATCGCCTACGACGTGGTGGTCGGCTCCGCCCTCGCCGCCGGCGGGTTCTCGGTCGCGTTCATCACCTACATCCTCAACCGCGGCGAGTACCACCCCATCGTCCGCCCGGCGATCCTCGCCGCCATGTTCGGCTATGTGCAGGCCGCGTTCTCCGTGGTGTTCGACATCGGACGCTACTGGGAGATGTGGCACATGTTCTGGCCGAAGTACGCGCAGGTGAACTCGGTCCTGTTCGAGGTCGCCCTCTGCATCGGCACCTACACCATGGTGCTGATCATCGAGTTCCTGCCGGTGGTGCTCGAGAAGCTCGGGTGGCGCAAGCCGCTCACCGTCCTCAACAAGGCGCTGTTCTTCTTCGTCGGCATCGGCGTGCTCCTGCCGATGATGCACCAGTCCTCGCTCGGCTCGCTCCTCATCGTGCTCGGCCCGCAGGTGCACCCGCTCTACCAGACCACGGCGCTCCCCCTGCTCTACCTCACCTCCTGCATCGGCATGGGCCTCGCCGCGGTGGTGTTCGAGGGCACCATCTCGGCCCTCGCCTTCAAGCGGCCGCTCGAGCGCGAGCTCCTCGGCAAGCTGATGGCCATCGGGGTGTGGCTCATGGCCATCTTCCTCACCCTGCGCTTCGCCGACCTCGCCTACCGCAAGGTGCTCCCGCTCGCGTTCAAGCCCACGCTGATCGCCGGGTGGTTCTGGCTCGAGAACGTCCTGTTCGCGCTGCCCATCGTGCTGCTCCTCGGCGAGCGGGCGCGGCGCTCTCGCAAGCGCCTGTTCCTCGCCGCGTGCGCCATGGCCCTCGCGGGCATCTTCTACCGCTTCGGCGGCTACCTCGTCGCCTACGAGACCGGCGCCGGGTGGCACTACTTCCCCTCGGTCGGCGAGATCGCCGTCACCGTCGGCCTCGTCGCCTTCGAGATCCTGGCCATCATCGTCGCCATCCGCGTCCTGCCCGTCCTCCCCAAGGGCGCCCCCACCCCGGCCCTCAGCGGTCGCGTCGAGGATTGAACATGTCGAAGCGCATCACGATCGACCCCATCACCCGCATCGAAGGCCACCTCCGCATCGACTGCGAGGTGGACGAGAAGGCGGGCAAGGTCACCTCGGCGTGGGCCTCCGGCACCATGTGGCGCGGGGTCGAGCAGATCCTGCTCGGCCGCGACCCGCGCGACGCCTGGGCGATCACCCAGCGGTTCTGCGGCGTGTGCACCACGGTGCACGCCATCGCCTCGGTGCGCGCCGTCGAGAACGCGCTGCAGCTGCCGATCCCCAAGAACGCGCAGTACATCCGCAACATGATGATCGCGGCCCACGCGATCCACGACGAGATCGTGCACTTCTACCACCTGTCGGCACTCGACTGGGTCGACGTGACCTCGGCCCTCAAGGCCGACCCGGTGGCCACCGCCACCCTCGCCGAGAGCATCTCGGACTGGCCGCTCAACGGCAAGCACGTGATGACGGCGACCAAGGAGCGGCTCACCAAGCTGGTGGGCAGCGGCCAGCTCGGCATCTTCGCCAACGGCTACTGGGGCCACGCGGCGATGAAGCTCCCGCCCGAGGTGAACCTGCTCGCGGTGACCCACTACCTGCAGGCACTCGAGGTGCAGCGCAAGGCGAACAAGATCGTCAGCATCCTCGGCAGCAAGACCCCGCACATCCAGAACGTGGCGGTCGGCGGCGTGGCCAACCCCGTCGCGCTCGACAGCCAGTCGGTCCTCTCGGTCGAGCGCCTGCTCGCCGTCAAGGAGGCGATCGACGAGCTCGAGCAGTTCGTGAAGCAGGTCTACAACGTCGACGTGGCCGCGGTGGCCGCGTTCTACCCGGAGTGGACCAAGATCGGCCGCGGCGTGGTGAACTACCTCGCCGCCCCGGATTTCCCGCTCGACGAGCGCGGCACCCAGTTCGAGACCCTGGGCGGGTACGTCGCCGACGGCAAGCTCGAGAGCTTCAAGCCCATCACCACCTTCGGCGACGCGTTCCTCCGCGACAACGTGGCCGAGAGCGTGAAGCACTCGTGGTACCAGGGCGGCAAGGGCGCGCTCCACCCCTACAAGGGCGAGACGGTGGCGCAGTTCACCGACTTCCAGGAGAACGGCAAGTACTCGTTCGTGAAGTCGCCCACGTTCAACGGGCAGCCGGCGCAGGTCGGCCCGCTCGCGCGCGTGCTCATGGCCGTCGCCGGCAAGCACCAGCCGATCATCGACCACCTGAACCGCATCCTCGGCACCGTCGAGGCGGTGGGCAAGATCAAGGTGCCGCTCGACGGCCTCCACTCGACGCTCGGCCGCCACGCGGCCCGCGCGGTGATGTGCGCGATGAACGTGGAGATCCTGCGCAAGCAGTGGCAGCTCCTGATGGACAACCTCGCCAAGGGCGACGCCAAGACCTTCGAGAAACCCAATTTCCCCAAGGGCGAGATCAGCGGCTTCGGCTTCCACGAGGCGCCGCGCGGCATGCTCTCCCACTGGATCGTCATCGAGAACGGGATCATCAAGAACTACCAGGCGGTCGTGCCGACGACCTGGAACGCCGCCCCGCGCAACGAGCAGGACCAGATGGGGCCCTACGAGTCCTCCCTGGTCGACACGCCGCTCGCCGATCCGGAGCGCCCGCTCGAGGTGCTGCGCACGATCCACTCGTTCGACCCGTGCCTCGCCTGCGCGGTGCACCTCACCGACACGACCCAGCGACCCATCGCCCAGGTCAAAGTACTCTAGCGGTCCTGATGACCGCCCCCCGCATCGTGGTGCTCGGCGTCGGCAACCTGCTGATGGCCGACGAGGGCCTCGGCGTGCGCTGCGTCGAGCGACTCGCAGGAGACGCGCGTCTGCCGCAGTTCGTGCGCCTCGTCGACGGCGGCACCTCCACGCACGAGCTCCTCGAGGACCTCGAGGACCTGGACGGCCTGGTGATCGTCGACGCGGTGGTCACGGGCGCGGCACCGGGCACGGTGGTCCGGCTCGAGGGCACGGAGGTGCCGTTCGCCTTCAGCCGCAAGCTCTCGCCGCACCAGCACGGAATCAACGATCTGCTGGCCACGCTGACCCTGCTCGGCCGCGCGCCGCGCCGCGTGGTCCTGCTCGGGGTGGTGCCGGTCTCGCTCACCCTGAGCATGGAGCTCTCGCCGGAGGTCGAGGCGGTCCTGCCGGGGGTCATGACGCGCGTCACGGAAGAGGTGGGTCGCCTCGTGGCGGCTGAGCACGCTTCTTGAACTAAGATCACGCCGTGACGCTCGACGCGCGCCGGATCGAGGTGGAGGGCACGGTGCAAGGCGTCGGCTTCCGCCCGTGGGTGCACCGCGTCGCGACGACGCTCGAGCTGCGCGGCAGGGTCTTCAACACCCCGCGCGGCGTGACCATCGACGTGCACGGCACGCAGGGCCAGCTCGACGCGCTGGTCCGCGCGCTCCGCGAGGCGCCGCCCCGTGCCTCCCGCGTGCGCGCCGTCCGGGAGCTGCCGCTCGGGGCGAGCACGCCGGAGGGCTTCGCGATCACGAAGAGCCAGGGCGAGGGCGAGTGCCTGCTCACCGTGCCCGCCGATCTCGCCACCTGCGACGCGTGCTTCGCCGAGGTGGCCGACCCGGGCGACCGTCACTTCGGCTACCCGTTCACGAGCTGCACCGAGTGCGGCCCTCGCTTCTCGATCGTCGAGGCGCTGCCCTACGACCGCGCGCGCACCACGCTCGGCGCGTTCCCGCTGTGCCCCGACTGCGCGCGCGAGTACGCAGACCTCGGCGACCGCCGCTTCCACGCGCAGGCCATCGCCTGCCCCACGTGTGGCCCCGAGCTGTGGCTCGAGGCCCCCGACGGCCGCCGCCTCGACCAGGGTGCGCCGATCGCCGTGGTGGCCGAGCGCCTGCGCGCCGGCGGCATCGTCGCGATCCAGGGCCTCGGCGGGTTCCACCTCGCGTGCGACGCGACCGACGGCGCGACCGTCGCCGAGCTGCGCCGCCGCAAGCGCCGCGACGACAAGCCGTTCGCGGTGATGGTCGCCGACCTCGCGGCCGCCGAGCGGCTCGTCACGCTCGACGCTCAGGCGGTGCGGGTCCTCACCTCGGCCGCGCGGCCCATCGTGCTGGCCCCGGGCCGCCCGAGCGACCTCGCCCCCGCGGTGTGCGGGCTCTCCTCGCGGGTCGGCGTGTTCCTGCCCTACACCCCGCTGCACGCGCTCCTGCTGGCCGCCGTCGCGCGCCCGCTGGTGATGACTTCCGGGAACATGAGCGGCGAGCCGATCGCCATCACCCACGACGACGCGCGGCGCACGCTGTCGGGGGTGGTCGACCTGCTGCTGCTCCACGACCGGCCCATCGTCCGCCGCGTCGAGGACTCGGTGGTGAGCGCCGGGCCGACGCCGCGCGTGATCCGCCGCGCGCGGGGCTACGCGCCGGACGCCGTCCCGCTGCCGGCGTCGGCCCCGGAGCCCGTGCTCGCCGTGGGCGGGCACCTCAAGAACACCGCGTGCCTCGTGCTGGGCGACCGCGCCTACGTCACCCCGCACCTCGGCGACCTCGAGACGTACGAGGCGGAGGAGGCGTTCCGGCTCGACGTGGAGCGCTTCGAGGCGCTGCTCGGGCTCCGCGCCGCGGTGGTGGCCCACGACCTGCACCCCGAATATGCATCGACTCGTTATGCACTTGGGCGAGGGGCGCGCCGCACGGTCGGCGTGCAGCACCACGTGGCCCACGTGCTCGCCGCCGTCGCCGAGCTGCACCTCGAGGGCCCCGTGCTCGGCGTGGTGTTCGACGGCACGGGCTTCGGGACCGACGGCACGGCGTGGGGCGCCGAGCTCCTCCGCGTCGACGGCCTCGCCTGGTCGCGCCCGGCCTCGTTCCGGCCCCTGCCCCTCCCCGGCGGCGAGCGCGCGATCCGCGAGGTGTGGCGCCTCGCGCTCGGCGCCCTGATCGAGGCCTTCGGTCCGGACGAGGCGACCGCGATCGCCACGCGCCTGCCCGTGTTCCAGGCCATCCCGGCCGCCGCCCGGTCCACCGTGTCGCGCATGATCGCCGCGCGGATCGAGTGCGTGTCGGCGCGGGGTATGGGGCGCTGGTTCGACGCCGTGGGGGCCCTCGCCCTCGGCCTCTCCGAGGCGCGCTTCGAGGGCCAGGTGGCCATCGCGCTCGAGGAGGCGGCGGGCGAGGGCGCGGCGTACCCCGTCACCCTGCCCACGGCCCTCTCCGCCGACACCACGGTCGCGGCCGAGCACGAGATCGATCTGCGCCCCACGGTGCGCGCGCTGGTGACCGACCTGCTCGACGGCATCGCCGCCGCCACCGTCGCGGCGCGCTTCCACCGCACCGTGATCGAGGCCACCGCGGCTGTCGTGGCCCGCGCGGCGCCCGCGGGGTCGGTGGTGCTCTCGGGCGGCTCGATGCAGAACCGTCGCCTCGAGCGCGGCCTCGTCGAGGCCCTCGGGGCGCGCGCGGCCCTCGCGCGCGAGGTCCCGGTCAACGACGGCGGCATCGCGCTCGGACAGGCGTGGGCCGCGGTGCTCGCGTGCAGACAGGGAGGAGCCTGACGATGTGCCTCGGCGTACCCGGCAAGATCGTGTCGATCGACGACCTCGTGGGGGTCGTGGATTTCTGGGGGGTGAAGCGCACGGTGGCGCTGCAGATCGTCGACGAGCCGGTGGCCGTCGGCGACTACGTGCTCGTGCACGTCGGCTTCGCGATCCGCCGCATCCCCGAGGAGGAGATCGCGAGCACGCTCGCGTTCTTCGAGGAGATGGCCGCCGAGGATCTCGAGGGCCTCTCACCGAAGAAGACTTCATCGACCCCGGAGGGTGCGTGAGCGCGCGACGCCCGCTCGAGTTCCGCGACGTCGCGCAGGGCCAGGCGCTGCGGGCTCGCCTCGAGCACGCCGTCGAGAAGCTCGGGCGGCCTTGCTCGCTGATGCACGTGTGCGGCAGCCACGAGCAGGCGATGGCGCGCTACGGCCTCCGCGCGAGCTTCCCGAAGGATCTCCACGTGCAGATGGGCCCTGGGTGCCCGGTGTGCGTCACCGACGCCCCCGAGATCGACGCGTGCATCTCGCTCGCCGCGCGCGGTCACCGCATCCTGACCTACGGCGACATGCTCCGCGTGCCGGGGCGCGCGATGTCGCTCGACGACGCGCGGGCGGCGGGCGCGCGCGTGGAGGTGATCTACGCGGCCACGCAGGCCGCCGAGATCGCCCGCGCGTCGAAGGAGCCCGTCGTCTTCTTCGCCACCGGCTTCGAGACCACCGCGGTCGCGACCGCCGCGCTCCTGCTCGCAGACCCTCCCGAAAACCTCACCATCCTCTCCGCGCACAAGTGGGTGCCCGCGGCGATGGAGACCGTCGCCCAGACCCCGGACTCGAAGATCGAGGGCTTCCTCGCGGCGGGACACGCGGCGACCATCACCGGCTACGGGCTGTTCGAGCCGTTCGCCGAGCGCTACCGCGTGCCCGTGGTGGTGGGCGGGTTCGAGCCGCTCGACATCCTCTCGGCGCTGGTGCTGCTCGTGGAGCAGGTGGCCGCGGGCAAGCACGAGGTGGTCAACGGGTTCCCGCGGTGCGTGACCCGCGACGGCAACCGCCGCGCGCTCGACGCGCTGTTCAGGGTGTTCGAGACCAGCGACGGCGAGTGGCGCGGCATCGCCCGCATCCCGCAGGGCAACCTCGCGCTGCGCCCCGAGTTCGCCCGGTTCGACGCTTACCTGCGCTTCGCGGACGAGCTCGCCGCCGCACCGCCGTTCGACGAGCGCGCGTCGGCCTCGGACTGCGTGTGCGGCAAGATCATGTCCGGCCTCGCCGAGCCGAGCGGGTGCCCGCTGTTCGGCAAGGAGTGCCGCCCCGAGGCCCCCATCGGCGCGTGCATGGTCAGCTCCGAGGGCGCCTGTCGCATCTGGCACGAGCACGGGCTCGGGCTCCGGTGAACCCATGAAACCCACGCTGATCGACGACACCATCCACATGAAACACGGCCAGGGGGGCCGCGCGATGCGCGCGCTCATCGAGTCCGTGTTCCTCGACGGGCTCGAGGGCGAGTCGGCCGCCATGGACGACGGCGCGGCGATCCCGTGGGGCGACCGCTTCCTCGTCGTCACCACCGACGCCCACGTCATCAAGCCCATCTTCTTCCCGGGGGGCGACATCGGCCGCCTCGCGGTGAGCGGCGTGGTCAACGACCTCGCCATGATGGGCGCGACCGAGGTGCTGGCGCTGACCTCGAGCGTCATCCTCGAGGAGGGTTTTCCCATCGAGCTGCTCCGCCGCGTGAAGGCCTCGATGCAGGCCGCGTGTCGCGAGGCCAGCGCCGCGATCCTCACCGGAGACACCAAGGTGATGGGCAAGGGCGAGGTCGACGGCCTCGTGATGAGCACGAGCGGCCTCGGCGTCGCCGACCGCGTGGTGCGCGACGCGGGGCTCGTGGCGGGCGACGCGATCGTGATCACCGGGACCATCGGCGACCATGGCCTCGCGGTGATGAGCGTGCGCCACTCGCTCGGGCTCGAGGGGGACCTGCGCTCCGACGTCGCCCCGCTCAACGGGCTCGTCCGCGCGGCCCTGCGGGCGGGCGGCGACCAGGTGCACGCCATGAAGGACCCGACCCGCGGCGGCGTCACGAGCGCGCTCTCCGAGATGGCCGAGAAGGCCGACGTGGGGATCGTGCTCGACGAGGCCAGCCTGCCCATGAGCGAGGCCGCGCGCGCCGCCGCCGACCTCCTGGGCATCGACCCGCTCGGCGTGGCCAACGAGGGCAAGGCACTGATCGGGGTCGCCCCCGAGGCGCTCGACCGCGTGCTCGCCGCCCTGCGCGCCCACCCACTCGGCGCCCGCGCCGCGTGCATCGGCCGCGTCCACGCCGAGTCGAAGGGCACGCTGCTCCTCGACACCGGGTTCGGGCGGCGGCGCCTCTTCGAGCGCGACGGCGAGCCCCTGCCGCGGATCTGCTGACCATGCACGAAGCCTCCCTCGTCACCGCGCTGTTCGACCAGGTCGACCGCTCGATCGCCCCTCACCCGGGCGCGATCGTGCACCGCGTGTTCGTGCGGGTCGGCGAGCTCGCCGGCGTCGAGCCCGAGCTCCTGCGCCTCGCCTACGACACCCTGCGCGAGGGCCGCAGCTGCGCGGGCGCCGCGATCGAGCTCGTGCGCGAGCCCGCCGAGTGGCAGTGCGGCGCGTGCGCGCTCCCCATCCCGCGCGGCGAGGCGCTGCGTTGCCCGCGCTGCGAGGGTGAGGCGCGCCTCGTGCGTGGCGGAGAAGTGTTCCTCGATCGACTCGAACTGGAGGTGCCCGATGTGTGAAGACTGTGGCTGCGGCGATCCCAAGCTCGTGTCCGTCGAGGTGCACTCTTCGCTGCTCGCGGCGAACGACCACGAGGCGGCGCACCTGCGCGCGCACTTCCTCGCGGACGGCGTCACCGCCATCAACCTCATGGGCTCTCCCGGGTCGGGCAAGACGGCCCTGCTCGAGGCCACCGCGCGCGCGTGGGCCGGCAGGTACAAGCTCGCCGCGGTGAGCGGCGACCTCGCGACGGCGCACGACGCCGAGCGCCTCGAGCGCGCGGGCATCCCCTCGGCCGCGATCACCACCGGCACCGCGTGCCACCTCGACGCCTCGATGGTCGACCGCGCGGTGCACGGGACGGTTGTCGGCGAGGCCGTGCACGCGGCGGACTTCTTCTTCATCGAGAACGTCGGCAACCTCGTGTGTCCGGCGATCTACGACCTCGGCCAGGCGGCCAACGTGGTCGCGCTGGCGGTGACCGAGGGCGTGGACAAGCCGCTCAAGTACCCGGTGATGTTCAAGGCGGCCGACCTCGTGGTGCTGACCAAGGTCGACCTCTTGCCCCACCTCCGCGGCGTCTCGATCGCGGCCATCGAGGACGCCCTCGCGCGGGTGATGCCGAAGCCGTTGGTGCTCCACGTGGCGGCGACCGAGGACCAGGGGCTCGACGCGTGGCTCGCCTGGCTCTAGGCGCGGCGGGACGCCGTGCGCGCGGCGCCTAGGCTGGG
>CAZUZY010000151.1:0-17934 GCA_964624885.1 uncultured Polyangiales bacterium
CCTTGCGACGCCCCGCGCGCGGCTCGCGCGCGCGCATGGACTCGCGGAGCGCGAGCGGGGTGGCGCCGGCGTAGGGGCGCTCGCCGAACAGCGCCTCGAACAGGGCGATCGCGAACGAGAACTGGTCCGACCGCGCGTCCACCGGCTTGCCCTCGAGCTGCTCGAGGGCCATGTAGGCGGGCGTGCCGACCAGCGCGCCGACGCGGGTGCGCAGCGAAGAGAGCACGTTGGCGTCGTCGTTGAAGCCGGGCGCGGGCTCGTTGGCGAGCTCGGGGCGCGCGAGGCCGAAGTCGGTGATGCGCACGCGGCCGTCGCGGCCGACGAGGATGTTCTCCGGCTTGACGTCGCGGTGGACGATGCCGGCCTCGTGCGCGGCCATCAGCCCGAGCGCGGCCTGGTGGAACACGCCGAGCGTGGCGTCGACCGAACGCCCGCCCTCGAGCCAGGCGCGCAGGTTCTGCCCGTCCACGAGCTCCATCGCGACGAACACCTCCTCGCCCGCGAGGCCCGTCTCGAACACCGCGACGACGTTGGGGTGGCCGAGGCGCGCCATCATGCGGGCCTCGCGCTGCAGGCGCGCCTGACCGGCGACCGTGCGCTCGCTGCCGTCGTCGCCCTTCTGGTGGGCCGTCGCGCGCCCGGCGAGCAGCTTGAGCGCCACGAGGCGGCCGAGCTCCACGTCGCGCGCGGAGTAGACGACGCCCATGCCGCCCGCGCCGAGGCGCTCGACGACGGCGTAGCGACCGATGCGCGTGCCCGGCGCGAGGTCCAGCGAGGGCGCGCTCCGCGGCGCCGGGTCGTCGGAGCCGTAGGCCTCGAAGAAGGCGCCGAGGGCGGCCCGACAGGCCTCACAGCCGTCGGCGTGGCGCTGGATGCGCGCGCGCAGCCCCGCGTCGGCCTGACCATCGAGGTAGCGCCCGAGCTCCTCGTCGCTCGGGCACCCGTGCGAGCGAGGCGGTCGCGACGAAGGGACCCCCGCCTCCTCGGCGGGCCCATCGGGCTGGTCCGTCCCCATCGCTCGAGACTACATCGCGGGCGCGTCGGGCCACACGACGCCGCGGGCGCGCAGGTCGTCGACCGTGTCGACCAGCGTGGTCATCGGGTCGCGTGGCTGCCACCCGAGCACCGTCTCGGCGTGGGTGGCGTCGAGGTACCAGTAGTACTGGGCCATGTCCAAGCTCTCGGCCTCGACGGGCATCGACACGCCGAGCCGGCGCGCCACGTCGTCGAGCAGCTTGGCGCCGATGCGCGCGATCTCGGGGTTGCGCGGCAGGGGGATCCAGGGCGCGGCGATGCCGGTGACCCGCGAGAGCCGCGCGAAGAACTCGCGCAGCGTGAGGTTGCAGGCGCCGACGAGGTAGCGCTCGCCGGGCACGCCCTTCTCCCAGGCGAGGCGCAGGGCCTCGGCGGCGTCGCGCGCGTCGACGTACGACATGCCGCCCGGTGGCACCGCCGGGATCTTCTTCTCGAGGAACAGGCGCACGTCCTCGGTCGACGAGCCGCGGTCGTCGCCGGGGCCGAGGAGCAGCGTGGGGTTCACGCACACGACCTCGAAGTCGGGCGTGTTCATCGCGAGCGCGGCCTGCTCGGCGAACAGCTTGCTGCGATAGTACGGCCAGCGCTGGATCAGGCCGAGTGGGGACGGGTCGGCCTCGGTGTGGATGTGGTCGGGGTCGTCGCCGACCGCCACGGTGCCGCTCGTCGAGGCGACGATGGCGCGCTTCACGTGCGCCGCCTTGCACGCCTCGAGCACGTGCCGCGTGCCCTCCACGTGGACCCGGTGCAGCTCCTCGGCGTCCTCGGCCCTGCGCGACACCTTGCCCGCGCAGTGGAACACCGCCACGCAGCCGGCGGCCGCGTCGCGGATGCTCGCCTGATCGAGCACGTCGCCCCGCCGCGGGACCACGTGGTCGGGCAGCTGCTCGACGTGGCGGGCCAGCGCCACCACCTCGTGCCCGTGATCCACCAGCGACCGGCACAGGTGCCGACCCAAGAACCCCGAAGCCCCCGTCACGAGCACACGCGCCATCGTCCCGACCTCAAACCAGCTGGAAGGCTTTTTGGAACTCGAACAAGAGGCCCACGTCGTTGCTCTTCACGAGCCCCGACATGACCTCGGCGGGGCCCGGGATGTAGGCGTCCCGGACCATCTTGGTGAAGATCTCCTGGCTCGTCTTCAGCACGCAGTCGGCGCTGCCGCCCTCGGGCTTGCCGTTCTTGATCTGGCAGGTCGAGGGGTCGACCTTGACGGTCCACTTGGCGATCTCGTCGTTGCCGAGCGTGAAGTAGAACGACACCGGCTGGCTCACCGAGCCGGGCTTGAACTTCTGCTCGAGCTCCTCGAACAGGGCGATCAGCGGGTGCTTGCGCTCCACCTTCACCGAGCTCTCGAGGCGGGCGAAGTCGAGCACGTCGCCGTCGCGCAGCGCGAGGACGGCCTGGCGCGCGAGCCGGGCGACCTCGCGGGCGGCCTCGCTCGTGTTCATGCCCGGGGTGAGCCGCCGCATGTCGGAGACCGCGAACGGGGGCCCGATGCGCGCCTCGAGGTCGCGCTGGGTGGGCACGACCGCGCCCTTGCGGAGCGCCTCGAAGGTGCCGCCGAGCCACACCGGGAGGATGTCGACGTCGTGCTCGATGGCGAGCCAGCCGACCAGCGACTTGAACTCCTGGATCTCGCCGTCGGTCGACCGCGTGCCCTCCGGGAAGATGAGCACGGTGTTGCCGCGCCGCAGGATCTCGCCGGCCTGGCGCATCGCCGCGCGCAGCTGCTTGCGGTCGAGGGGCGCGAGGTTGGTGAAGTTCTCGAACCAGGTGCGGGTGAGCTTGTTGCCCTCGAAGAAGTAGTCCTGGGCGGCGAGGGACACGAGGCCCTGGCCGTAGCTCCCGAGGGCGTACTTCACGAACCCCATGTCCAGGTGGCTCGAGTGGTTGCACACCACGATGGTCGGCCGGTTGTAGGGGATGAACGCGCGCCCGGTGACGGTCGGCTTCATCACCCGGTCGTAGAAGCCCATCTGGAGCTTCCCGAACAGGCTCTTGCCGAGCTCCTGCACGGGCTTCGGCAGATCGATCTTGTCGTCCTCGCCGTGCTTGTCGTGGCGGCGGCCCTCGATGGTGCGGGTGCGCGACTCGGCCTTCACGTGGCGGCCCTCGAGGAGCTTCTCCACGTCGTCGACGGTGCGCGCGTGCACGAGCGCCTGCGGGTCGATGGTGCCGTAGCGGGCCTCGAGGGCCACGAGCAGCTCGGTGAGGGTCAACGAGTCGAACCCGAGCTCGTCCTGCAGCGTGGAGCTCGGGTGGATCTCCTTGAGCGGCCGCCCGGTCACTGCCGAGATCGCCGTGCGCACCGGCGTCGCGTCGCTGGTCTCGTCGGCGGGCTTGGCGGTGGCGGCGATCATGCGGCCGAGCATCGCCTGCACCTCGCGGCGCTTGACCTTGCGGGTGGCGGTGCGGGGCAGGGGCGCGTCGTAGAGGTGGACCACGGCCGGCTGCATCCCGTAGGGCAGCTTGGCGAGGGCCTCGCGCAGCGACCGGTGGGCGCGGTCCATGCGCGCGGCGCGGTCGACCTCGTCGTCCTTGGCCGGCACGGCGAGGCAGGCGACGCGCTCGCCGCCGCGCGGGTCGTCGATGCCCACGATGGCGAGCTCCTCGATGTGCTTGACCGTGCCGAGGCGGTTCTCGACGTCGTCCGGGTAGACGTTCTCGCCGCTCGCCGCGACGATCACGTCCTTCACGCGGCCGACGATGCTGAGGCGCCCGGCCTTGTCGAGCTTGCCGAGGTCGCCCGTGTGCAGCCAGCCCTTGTCGTCGAGGACCTCGCGCGTGGCGGCGTCGTCGGTGTAGCCCTTCATCACGTTGGGGCCGCGCGCGACGACCTCGCCCACGCCGAGCTCGTTCGGCTCGAGGATCTTCACCTCGACGCCGGGGATGGCCTTGCCCACCTGCCCGAGGGGGCCGCCCGAGGGCTTGGCGACGGTGAGCACCGGCGCGGCCTCGGTGAGGCCGTAGCCCTCGGTGAGGTGGAGGCCGAGGCGGGCGAAGGTCTTCTGCGTGTCGGTGGGGAGCGCCGCGCCGCCGCTCACCATGAAGCGCAGGTGCCCGCCGAGCTCGTCGTGCACCTGGCCGAAGAGGACGCGACCGAGGTCGAGGCCGAGGGTCTTGCTGCTCCAGCGGTTGAGCTGCCCCGCGAGGTCGAAGGCGGTCTCGGCCATCGGGCCGCGGTCCTTCACCTTGGCGAGGATGCGCCGCTCGAGCAGCTGCCAGAGCGCGGGCACGCCGATCATGGCGGTGATGCGCCCGTCGGTGAGGCCCTTCTTGATGCGCTCGCCGTTGAGCTCGTCGAGGTAGAGGATGCGGGCGCCGCGCGACAGCGGCAGCAAGAGGCCGCAGGTGAACTCGAACGTGTGGTGCAGCGGCAGCACCGACAGCAGCCGATCGCCGCCGTGCAGCGGGAAGATCGGCGCGAGCGAAGCGACGAGCGCGGTGAAGTTGGCGTGGGTGAGCTGCACGCCCTTCGGGTGCCCGGTGGTCCCGCTCGTGTAGATGAGGCTCGCGACGTCGGCGTCGGTGACCTCGACGCTCGGCGGAACGAGTGCGCGATCCTCGGCGGTGAGCGCGTGCAGATCGGGCGTGCGGAGCGGCGGCTCCACCTGGCGCAGGCGCTCGCCGACCTTCTCGTCGACCTCGGCGTCGCGCACGACCACGCGCGCGCCCGACTCGTGGACGATGTTGGCGAAGCCCTCGGCGTCCATCGCCGGGTCGACCGGCACCACGGTGGCGCCGGCGCGCAGGATGCCGAAGTAGGCGATGGCCCAGTCGGGGTGGTTCTTGGCGGAGAGCACGACGCGCGCGCCCTTCTGCACCCCCATCTCCGCGAGCCGCGCGGCCGTGGCCTCGGCGCGCTGCTCGAGGTCCTGGTAGGTGACCCGCGAGAGCCCGTCGGCCTCGAGGCGTGAGAGCGCGACCGACAGGTCGTGCCGGCTCGCCATCTCGTGCAGCATGGTGAGCAGCGTGGTGTGCGCCTTGAGGGGCTTGGGCTCTTTCTTGAGCTTGGCCTCCATGTCCGGGAACACCCACTTCTCGACGGCGGGCATGTGGACGTTCATCGTCCAGTCGTTCCAGTCGATCTGGTCGGGGCGCCACGGCAGCTTGGCCTTGTCGGCGTCGGTCGCGCGCGCGTAGGCGGCGCGGGTGTTGGCGCAGGAGAACGGGCCCACCTGCTCGTGCATGAACGGCACGAACAGCTCCATGATCTCGGCGATCTTGTCCTCGACCTTGGCCACGCCCTCGAGCCCCTTGGCGGCGGGCTTGAGCACGGGCACGCGCTTCATCATCTGCGCGACGGTGCGCATGGCCTTGGCGTTGTACGACGAGCCCCACTTGCGGAAGTGGTGTTTGTCGACGACGAGGATCTCGGTGTAGGCCTTGAGCAGGTTGGTGAACGGGTTGCCCTTGCCCGTGCGCTGGTAGTGCTTGCGCTTGTAGAGGCCGAACAGCTCGCCGAACCGGTACGAGGTGCACGGGTTCACGTCGGACGCGCCGAGCTGGTAGACCGGCTTGAAGTTGCCCTCGAGCAGCTCGGCCAGCGCGAGGACCATGCCCGCGCACACCATGTCGCTCGGGATGAAGTCGAGGATCGCCTTGCTCGCCGGGATGCGGATCTGCCCCTGCATCGTGAGGAAGATGATCGGCACCGAGGTGCTGATGCCCTCGTTCCAGCCGGGGAACGGGAACACGCTGGTGGACTCGCAGCACGCCGGGCGCACGATGGTGAACGGGAGCCCCGAGCGCGCGATGACCTGCTCGCCGATGCTCTTGGTGTACGTGTACGTGTTCTGCCAGCCCCAGTGGGTGGCGCGCTCCATGCCCGCCTCTTGCAGGCGGGACTCGACGTACTTGCGGCGCACCTTCTCGAGCTCGGCGTCGTAGGACGGGCCCTCGGTGGGCTCGCCGCGGTCGAGCAGGTTGGCGAGCGCCTTCTCCTTGAACTCGCTCTGCCGGAACGCGTCGTTGCAGCGGTGGTGGGCCTGCGCGATCAGGTCGAGGCAGTCGGCGATCTCGCGATCGGGATCCCAGAGCTCGGCGCCGAGCTCCTCGTGGCGCGGGAAGGGGACCTGCAGCGGGTCCTGCTCGAGGATGAGGCCCTTGCGGGTGCCGGCGGTGTAGCAGGTGCTGGTGTGGAACAGCGGCGCGTCGCCGAGCGCGCGCGAGAGCGCGACCAGGTTCTGCGCGCCGAACGCGTTGGCGTCGAGCGCCTCGTCGAGCGGCGGGGTGAAGTCGACCACGCCGGCCACGTTGACCACGGCGTCGACGGTGCCCTTCAGCTCGGCGATCAGCGCAGGGTCGACGCCGCAGTTGGGCTTGCCGACGTCGCCGTCGATGGGGACGATCTTCTCGCGGAGGAAAGCCTCGAAGCCCTCGCCGTGCTGCTCGCGCAGCGGGCGCAGACACTCGTTGGTGGCGACCTCCTTCCAGAAGCGCTGCTCGGGCGTGCCCTTGCCCTTGCTGCTCCGGACCATCATGTAGAGCTTGCCGATGCCCGGGTACGCTGCGAGCAGCATCACCCAGAACACCTTGCCGAGGAACCCGGTGCCGCCGAGCACCACGAGGTTCGACCCCTCGAACACACGCGCGCAGTCGAGCGGCGGCAGATCGGGGGCAGGGGGCGTGAGGCTCCCTCGCGCAGGGACGGCGTTGGTGGGACGCGCGAGCGTCGTGGGCGGGCTTCCGTTGCGGCTCATGGGCTTCCAGGGGGCGGGGACCGCAGGGAATCGTACGGCGTCCGCGTGCCGTCAACGCGAACCGGTCTTCGCGGCATGGCGAGGGTCCCGAGCGCCCGTTCCGTGCCCTCGTCGACGGCCCCTTGCTCATTCGACACGCTGCGTTTCCGAGGACAGAGAGGCCTTGACGCTCGATTCCGCTCGACCCCAACCTGCGGGTCGCATGGCAAACCTCGTCACCCGTCGCGATCTCTTGCGTAAGTCCCTCTTCAGCGTGGCCGCCGTCGGCGCCGCTGGTGTGCTCGCCGCCTGCAAGAAGGACGAGCCCAAGGCCCTGGTCTGCACCGACACCGCGGGCCTCACCCCGCAGGAGATCGAGGCCCGCACCACGCTCGGCTACGTCGACAAGGCGCCCGACGCGACCAAGAAGTGCAGCGGCTGTGCGCTCTACAACCCGCCGGCTGCGGCCTCGTGCGGTGGCTGCAAGGCGCTCAAGGGCCCGATCCACCCCGACGGGTGGTGCAAGAGCTTCGCGCCCAAGCCCGCCTGAGTCACCGACACGCACGCGCCCCCGGTGAAGGGGGCCCTAGAACCGGAAGGTCGCGCCTGCGCCCACCAGCGCGGGCGAGACCCACGGCGTCAGCGCGACGTGGCTCGAGCTCGGCGTCTTCACCCACAGCACGACCGTCGTCACGGCGAGGCCGAGGCCGAGGCCCAGGGCCACGTCGGTGATCAGCGCGTCGCGCTTGCCGAGGTCGCGGCGCTCGGGCGTCTGCTGGGCGTCGTACTTCGACTTGTCGATGAGCGTCTTGACCCCGTAGATCCCGCCGAAGGCGAGGAATCCGAGCGCCGCCGTGCCCGTGAGGCAGATCCAGCGGTGGCTCACCACGTGGCGCAGCGGCGCGTCGGCCGGCGGCGGCGGCTCGGGGGGCGCGGCGGGCGGCGCCACCACCGGGTCGGGCTTGGGCGCAGGCTCGACCGGCTTGGTCGGCGTCGTCGGCACCACCGGTTTCGGGTCGAAGTCCACCCGGATCGTCGCCGGCGCGAGCGGCTCGATCAGCTCGTCGCGGACGATCTCCGGCTTGCCCGGGAGCACGAACACGAACTTGTGCGAGCCCGGCGCGAGGTGCATGAAGAACGGCGTCTTCTGGGCGATCTCGGTGCCGTCGATGCGCACCGCGGCCGACTCGGGGTTGCTCTCGAGGGTCACCTTCACGGGCTTCTTGCGCAGCACCGCCGCGCGGCTGGTCGCGTCCTTCGCCAGATCGGCGGGGAGCTTCCCGGCTGTCGCCTTGTCGTAGGCCGCAGCCGCGGCCGCGTCCTCGCCGAGGCCCTCGTGCGCGCGACCGAGGTAGTACGCCGACTCGGGGTCGCCGAGCTGCTCCTGCGCGGCGAGGAGCTCCACCTTGGCCTTCAGGTACTCCTTCTTCTCGAGGAGCTTCTTGCCGTTCGCGAGGTGCTTGGCGGCGTCCTTCTTCTCGTCGGCCTGCGCTGGCGCGGCGAGCAGGGCAGCGGTCAGCACCGGGGTCGCGACGAGGGTGACGCCCAGCACGAGTCTCTCGAGGCGAAGGGTGCGCATGCGACCTAGAGCCTACCCCTGGCCTCGGGCCTGGGCCACGAACCCCGCGGTTGCGCCCCCGCCGCGGGCAGATACAGTCCCGCCCCGTGACCGCATCCATCGCAGACGACCTGGTCGTCGGACTCCGCTACACGCTCCGCAACGACGCCGGCGAGACCCTCGATCGCTCCGAGGACGACGACCCGCTCCAGTACCTGCACGGGCACGAGAACATCGTCCCGGGCCTCGAGCGCGCGCTCACGGGCAAGGTGGTCGGCGACAAGCTGGTCGTGGTGGTCTCGCCCGAGGAGGGCTACGGCGCGCGCGACGCGGCCGGCGAGCGCAAGGTCCCCCGCAACGCGTTCCCCGAGGACGTGGAGCTCGAGGTCGGCATGGAGCTCGTGATGGAGGACACCTCCACCGGCGACGAGCAGCCGTTCTGGGTCAAGAGCGTCGGCAAGGACGTGGTCACCATCGACATGAACCACCCGCTCGCCGGCGTGCAGCTGCACTTCGACGTCGAGGTGCTGTCCGTCCGCCCCGCCACGGCCGAGGAGCTCGACCACGGGCACCCGCACGGCCCGGGCGGCCACGACCACCACTGAGCGGTAGGGCGCGTTTTAGGTCGGTTTTCGATCCGGAAAGCGCCAATTGCGCCACGATGCGCGCATGCGCATCGCTGCCCTGCTCGGTCTGCTCTCGTTCCTCGGCTGCAGCGCAGGCTCCGCCTCGAAGGAGGCTCCGGATGCGTCCGCGCCGCCTCGCGCCGAGCTCGCACCCCTCGGGGTCGCGCGTCAGGTCCCGGGGGTCGCCGCGCGCCTCACCTCCCGGGCGACGCTCGCTCGGACGGCCGCGGGATACCGGTCGAGCGGCGGCCTGGCCGTCACGGTCCCGCTGCGCGCGAGCGCTCCCCTCCACCTCGCCCCCGCCGACCGGCCAGAGGCGTTCCTCGACGTCTCCGTCGAGGCCGCGGCGGTGGAGGGCGCGGTCGAGGGTGGGGTCGTGGTCTACCCGAAGGCCTTCTCCGGCGACGATCTGCTCCAGGTGGTCCACGCCGATCGGGTGGAGGAGCTCCGCGTGCTGCACGCGCCGCGCGCGAACGTCGCCCTGCGGTGGACGATCCGCCGCGGCCCGGCCGTCGAGACCCTGCGGCTGGTCGAGGGGCGTGTCCACGCGGTCGTGGGCGGCGTCGCGGCGATCGTCAGCGAGCCGCTGGTGGTCGTCGACGCGAAGGGCCGCGAGCGACGCGGCCTCCTGCACCTCGAGTCCCAGGGCGACGTCAGCGTCGTCACCGCCGACGTCGACACCCACGACCTCGCCTTCCCCGTCGTCGTCGATCCGGGCTGGTCGCGCACGTTCGACAAGCTGAACCACCTCCGTGAGCGCATGGCCGGGGTCCCGCTCGCCGACGGGCGGGTCGTCGTGTTCCCGGGATGGCTCTCGCCGATCGCCACGCCCGATCTCTACGATCCCGTGACCGACCGGTTCACCAAGGGCCCCGATGCCCTGGCGGGCCGCTCTCGCGCGGGCGCGGTGCGGCTCGCGAGCGGCAAGGTGCTGTGGTTCGGCGGCGAGTTCGGCACCGATCACGGTACGTACGAGGTCTGGGACCCGACCACCGGCTCGGCCGCCAAGAAGTCGATGGCGCTCACCGGCGTGTCCGGCGACGCCTGGACCGTCCTGCCCAGCGGGAAGGTCTTCTCGCTCGTGGGCAGCGGGGCCCGCGCCCAGATCTATGATCCCTCGGCGGATGCCTGGACGGAGGTCGCGAGCGCGCCCACCGGCCACGGCGACGCGGCCGCGGTGACCCTGGCGAGCGGCAAGGTGCTGCTCGCGGGCGGTTGCTGCTCGACGGCGAACGCCGAGGTGTACGACCCGCTGACCGACACCTGGACCGCGACGTTCAACATGAACGGCGCGCGCGTGAACCCGACCCTGCTCGTGCTGCCGAGCGGCAAGGTGCTCGTCGCCGGCAACGACACGGGGGGCGGACGCGCGGAGCTCTTCGATCCGACCACGCTCAAGTTCACCAAGCTCACGGCGCCGGTGGACCTGCCCGGCGGGAAGCAGCACGGAATCGTCCTGGCCGACGGCCGCGCGCTGCTGATCGTCCCCGCGACCAAGCAGACCTACTACTACACCGAGGCGGGCGGCTTCGTGCTCGGCACCGACCTACAGATGACCCGCGCCAACCCGGTGCTGGCCCCGCTCGCGGGTGGCCGGCTCCTGGTGGTCGGGGGCACGGGCGGGAGCGCGGGCGTGGACGAGAGCCGCAACACCGCGGAGGTGTGGACCGACGCCGTGAAGACGAAGACGTGCACCACCACCACCGACTGCGGCGGCGGTCCGTGCGTCGATGGATACTGCTGCGACCGCCCGTGCACGGAGACCTGCTACGGGTGCAAGGTCCCGGGGCGCGAGGGCTTCTGCTCGCCGATCAGCGGCAGCGCACCGACCGGCAGTGGCAAGACCTGCACGCCCTACCTCGAATGCTACGGCGGGGCGTGCAAGGCGACCTGCCTCTCGGTCACCGACTGCGCGGCCGGCCTCGCTTGCCTCTACGGCACGTGCGCGACCAAGCTCGCGGCGGGCAAGGGCTGCTTGCTCGGCGCCGACTGCACTTCCGGGAACTGCGTCGACGGCGTGTGCTGCGACACCGCCTGCACCGAGCAGTGCAAGGCGTGTGACGTGCCGGGCAAGCTCGGCGCCTGCTCGACGGTGACCGGCGCGCCGCACGGGACCCGCACCGCCTGCACCCCTTACGTGTGCGGCGCCACGAGCTGCCTCACGAGCTGCGTCACCAGCGCGGACTGCGCCGCGGGCGCCTACTGCTCGGGCGGCGCGTGCGTCACCACCACCAAGGTCGTCGGCGCCACCTGCACTGACCCGCGCGAGTGCACGAGCGGTTTCTGTGTCGACGGCGTGTGCTGCAACACCGCGTGCAACCAGCCCTGCCAGACGTGCGGTGCGAGCGGCACCTGCGGCTTCGTGACCAGCGGCACCCCCGATCCGCGGAAGCTCTGCGTGGGGGAGTGCACCAGCGGCTGCGGCGCCAGCGGTTGCGCGTTCAAGGCCGCGACCACCCCCTGCGGAGTGTCGTGCGTCGGGAGCACGCTCAGCAGCGGCGGCCGCTGCGCCGGGACGAGCGAGGCCTGCACCGGGTCGAGCACCGCGGCGTGCCCGGCGGGGCTCTACTGCGGGAGCAGCACCGCGTGCCTCGCCAAGTGCGCGAAGGACGCGGACTGCGTGTCGGGCAAGTGCGACGCGACGTCGGGCGTCTGCGACGCGCTGCCGGTCGACGCCGGGCCCGAGGCGGGCGATGCGACCAGCGACGCTGGCGACACGGGTGCGCTGGACACGGGCTCCGTCGACACGGGCTCCGTCGACAGCGGGGCGCCCGTCGACGGTGGCGTCGACCTCGGCTTCGCCGACGGCGCAGCCCCGGTGATCGCCGACCGCCCGGCGCTGCCCCCCGGCGCGAAGACCTGTGGCAAGGACAGCGAGTGCGAGACCGGCCACTGCGTCGAGGGCGTCTGCTGCAACACCGCGTGCGAGCAGAAGTGCCACTCGTGCGCGCTGCTCGGCAGCCCCGGCATCTGCACGGTGGAGCCGGTCGGTGTCGATCTCCGCCAGAACTGCGGGCCCGCGCGCACCTGCCTCGGCACGTGCGACGGCGCCGGCGAGTGCATCGGCGCCGGCAAGGGCACGATGTGCGCGCGCAACCGCTGCACGGGCCCCAGCACCGGGGTCGGCCCGGCCTACTGCGCCGCGCCCGGGGCCAAGTGCGAGGAGAGCGGGAGCGTCGCCTTCGACTGCGGGCCGTACGCCTGCGCGCCCGCGTTCGGCGCGTGCCTGCAGAGCTGCGCCACCACGGCGGACTGCGCGAACGGGTTCGCCTGCGATCTCCCGAGCAAGACCTGCCTCCCGGTGGAGCCGCCGTCGAGCGACTCCGGTTGCGCGGTCTCGAGCCGCGGCGCGGACGGCTCGGCCGGCCTCTTCCTCGGCCTCGGAGCGCTCGGGGTCCTCCTCGGGCGACGCCGTCGCCGCGCGGGTTGCGCCCGGACAATGGTCGACCCCGGCGGCCTCCGGTAGACCCGCGCCCATGAAGGTCGCCGCCCTCGTGTTCATCCTGTTCGGGCTCCTCACGGCGGCGTACGGCCTGGCGGTCGTCGTCCCCAAGTACGTCGACGCCAACCGGGTCTACGTGACGGCGCCGCCGAGCTTCGGCTCGCTCGATCCGGCGCGCGCCGAGCAGCGAAGGCGCATCGAGACCACGCGCGACGAGCTCCGGAATCGCTCCCAGAGCTACGCGATGTCGATCGTCGGGACCTCGTTCCTCGGGCTCGTGCTGGCGCTGATCGGCCGCAAGAAGCCGGGTCCGAAGACGGGGCTCGTGGTCGGGCTCGCAGTGCTCGGCTTCGTCTCGGTGGCCGTCATGCAGGCCATGGGCAACATCTTCTGACTAGCCGTGGACCGCGCGCCCGAAGTCGCGCATCCACTTGGCCTCGTCCTCGGACAGCGGTCCCTTCGCGAGCGCGTCGAGGTTCTCGCGCAGCTGGTCGCCGTTCGCCGGGCCGGTGAGCGCCAGGTCCACGTGCGGGTTCGAGAGCTGGAACCGGTAGCAGTCGCCGGCGGTCATGACGTCGCCCGTCCAGCCGCGCGGGCGCTTGAGCAGCCTCCGCCACGAGGTGGCCGTGTAGGCCAGGATGGTGGGCTTGTCTGCGCGCCGGTGCGGGAAGATCTCGCGCTCGGCGCCGGGGTGCGCCGCGTTGTAGCGGATCATCAGGAGGTCGAGCGGTGACTCGGCGGCGAGGCGCCCGGCGCGGGGCCGGTCGTGGATGCTCATGCCGATCGCGCGCACCTTCCCGCTCTCGCGCAGGTGCACCATCTCGCGCTCGGTGGCGCTCGACCACGCGGCGCCGACGCCCACCCAGCCGAGGAGGTAGGTGTCGAGGTAGTCGACGCCGAGGTCGCGCAGCAGCGCCTCGGCGCCGCGGCGCACGCCCCAGCCGAACCAGCCGATCTTGGCGTACCCGACGACGGCGGTCTGCTCGCGGCGCTGCTTCAGGGCCTCCCGCAGCGGGTTCTTCAGGCCGCCCGCGCGCATGGTCCACAGGAACGTGTTCACGCCGCGGTCCATCGCGGTGCGCACGCCGGCCTCGTCGATGCCGAAGTTGGCCGCGAGGCCGAGCCGGAACAGCCGCTTGCCGGGGAAGGCGGAGGGGGTGCGGTACAGCCAGTCTTCCATCGACCCAGGGATGCCGACGGCCGAGCTGGGGTGCAAGCCCCGTGGATCCGCAGCGAACGGCGGCCGCCTCATGGGCGGCCGCTCAGAAAAGAGGGGCTAGGCGCTGGACTCGGCGACCGCGATCGGCGGGATGTGCAGCATCGTGATCGACGGGTCGCGCGGGGCGGTGTCCCGGGCCATCTCCAGCGCCTCGGGCATCGAGCGCGCCGTCTCGTAGCCGAGGAGCTTGGGGATGTACTCGTTGTCGGCGCCGACGACGATCACGCGCCCGAGCCACTGCCGACCCGCCTCGCCCCAGTACCACATGAAGAACGGGTGGGCGGGGTGGTAGGCGTTGCCCGTGCGGTACATCTGGATGTACGCCGGGTTCTCCGCGAACTTCTTCTCGAACTTCTTGTGCAGCTCCATCGCGTCGCGCGTCTGCGGGAGCAGGTCGTGCACGAACTCGATGTACGGGGCGTGGTGGTTCTTGTCGAACTGGTCGGTGCACGGGTGGCAGATGATCATCGTGCCGCCCTTCTTCACCAGCGGGACGCCCTTGTAGAGGTTGAACAGGTAGCCCTGTGCCATCACCTGCACGAGCAGGGGGTTCAGGAACGAGTTCACGTTGTAAGGGCTGATGTAGGGGATCCCGGAGACGAGGATGTCGGCCTGGCCCTTGATGGGCACCGCGTACTGCTCGTACGACTTGGCGAGGGTGAGCTCGTGCACCGGCTCGCACGCGCCGGCGAACACGCCGGTGACGCCGTAGGGCGAGGGCACCCGCTGGAAGATCGCCTGGCGCGCCGGCTGGGGGAGCTTGCTCAGCGTGAAGGTGAGCGCCTTGAGCGCGGCGCGCTCGCGGCCCGTCAGGTCGTCCTCGTTCTTGCCGAGGAACGCGAGCGGGTCGTCGAACATCCGGTTGTTCACCGTCGTCTCGATGTGGAACACCTTGAGGTGCTTCTCCATCTGCTGACCCATGCGCTCGACGCTGGTGGCGAGCGCCGACGACTTCGGGTCCATGTACGAGTGGCAGTCGCGCATCACCTTGGGGTTGTGGTGCGAGCGCAGCGACTTGTAGCCGCAGAGGCCGACGCTGACCGACTTGTGGCCGCCGTCCATGGGGACGAGGTTGAGGTTCACGTAGATGATGAGATCCGACTCGGCCGCGCGGCGGTTGATCTCGACGATCTCGCCCTGCTCGGTGGTGCAGATCTCCACCATGTTCTTGGCGTCTTCGGCGTCGTGGTTGTAGAGCCGGTCGGGCCAGTGGGCGTCGAAGATCTTGTCGCCGACCACGTGGCGCACCTCGTCCGCGGTCATGCGGCGGTGCACGCTGGTCGCGATGATCATCTCGTAGTCCTCGACCGCGTGATCGGCCAGGGTCTGGAGCACGATGGTGAGGACGCGCTCGCGGATGTCCGGCCGCCGCATCGGGGGCAGGGGGAGCGAGATGTCGTCGATCGCGATCGTGACCTTCATCCCCGGGCGCAGGAGCGCGTGGAGCGGGTCCATGCCCACCGGGTGGTTGAGCGCGTAGCGGATGGCCGCGTCGACGTCCTTGAGGCCCTCCATCGGGGGGCGCGGGTAGAACACGCGCGTGCCGGGCGGCATGTCCACTTCGACGAGGCGATCGCCCGAGAAGATGGTGCGCGGCGCGCTCTTGCGGTCGAGGGTGACGACGAGGGGGTTGCTCATGTTCTTCGCTCGGTCAGGTCAGGTCCACGACGGGCCAGGAATACGCCTTGGCGAGCTGCCGCAGGCGGGCGTCGGGGTTCACACAGGCGGGGTGGCCGACGACGGACAGCATCGGCACGTCGGAGTAGCTGTCGCTGTAGGCGAAGCACTCCTCGAGGTCGTGGCCCTGGCCGCGCGCGTGCTCGCGGATGAGGCGCGCCTTCTCGGGACCGGCGACCACCGGGCGCAGGAGCCGGCCGGTCGCGTGGTTGTCCTTGATCTCGAGGCGGTTGGCGATCACGTGGTGCGCGCCGAGGTACTGGGCGAGGCGGGTCATCAAGAAGTCGAGCGCGCCCGAGATGATGACCACCTCGTGCCCGAGATCCACGCACCGCTGCACGAAGTCGCGCGCGTGCGGGTGGAGCGCCTTCTTGATCACCGTCTCGAAGCAGTCGTCCGCGAGCACCTCGAGGCGGTCGTGCGAGATGCCCTCGAACGTGGAGAACAGCAGCTCGTTGAAGGTGCGGCGGTCGACCATCTCGGCGACCATCATCCGCGGCGCCATCAGGAGCGCGCGACCGAGCTTCTTGGCGGAGAGATAGGGGTTCGCCTGGTTGGCCAGGTAATAGAGGGTCGGGTGGACGAGGTTCGTCCGCACGAGCGTCCCGTCGACGTCGAAATAGCTTCCAGGCACGGCAATCCGGGCTGTTTCGCCGAGGTGGGGCGGCCCGTCAATGCGAAGGTGCGTACGCGGTCAGTCCCCCGCGCCGAACGACGAGGCGCGCTACTCGGTCCGGCGGCTGCGCACGATCTGGTAGAGCCCGAGCGCGCAGATCGCCCCGCCCACGATCATCAGGTGCAGCGGGCTGCCCGTGCCGATGAGGCCCCTGCCGGAGAGCCCGGCGCCGATGGCCGCGAGGCCCATGACCAGGTTGAAGATGCCCACGCCCATGATGGAACAGCATATCGCAGATCCTCGTGCGTGGTCGGGCGTAAGAAGGCGTAGGCTCGCCGCGTTCTCCCGGAAAGACCCCATGCAAAGCTCCTCCCCCCTGTGGCTGACCGCCCTGTGCGCCCTGGGCCTCGGCTCGGCCGCCTGCGGCAAGCCGGCGGCGCCCCCGAAGAGGGCCTCGTTCGACGGGCCGGCCACGCCCCGCCTCTCCAGCGTCGAACAGCGCAAGAAGCTGAGCGTCACCATCTACAACGCCGACTTCGGCGTCGTCCGCGAGCACCGGGAGGTGGATCTCGTGGCCAACGGCCGCACGGCGCTGCAGATCGAGGGCGTCGCCGCCCACATCCAGCCGGAGACCGTGCACCTCAAGTCGCTCGCCGGCCCCGACGCCCTCGACGTCTACGAGCAGAACTTCCGCTACGACCTGCTCACCCCCGCCAAGCTGCTCGAGAAGTACGTCGGCAAGCAGATCAAGGTCTACCGCTGGAACTCAGTGCTCGGCGTCGAGGAGCCGGTCGCGGCCAAGGTGCTGGCCGCCGAGAACGGCCAGCAGCCGGTGTTCGAGATCGGCGGCGAGGTCACCTACGGGTACCCGGGGCGGCTCGCGTTCCCCGAGGTGCCGGCGAACCTCGTCGCCAAGCCGACGCTGGTGGTGATGGTCGGCAGCCCCCTCGGCAAGCAGACGATCGAGCTCGGGTACTCCACCTACCAGATGGCCTGGAAGAGCGACTACGTCGTCACGGTCGACGCCGACGACACCAAGGCCGACGTCACCGGGTGGGTCACCCTCGACAACCGGAGCGGCGCCGCCTTCCCGGACGCGGAGCTCAAGCTCGTGGCCGGTGACGTGCAGAAGTTCGCCCCACCGAACTACCCGATGGAGGAGGACCTCGACGGCATGGAGGACGCCCCCGCGGCCAAGGAGGCGCCCGCCAAGCCGGCGTTCAAGGAGGAGGGGCTCTTCGAGTACCACCTCTACACGCTGGGCCGTCCGACCACGCTGCTACAGAACGAGAAGAAGCAGGTCACGCTGCTCGAGGCCCAGGCCGTGCCGGTCAAGAAGCTGCTCCTGTTCGCGGGCACCGCCGGCTACTACCGCGGCAAGTACGGCGCGATCGCGTCGAACCAGAAGGTCTCGGTGTTCCTCGAGCTCGAGAACAAGAAAGAGCACCACCTCGGCGTCCCGCTGCCCAAGGGCATCGTCCGCGTCTACAAGGCCGACAAGTCCGGCGCCCAGCAGTTCATCGGCGAGGACCACATCGACCACACCCCGCGCGACGAGAAGGTCCGCGTGAAGATGGGCGAGGCGTTCGACGTGGTCGGCGACCGCAAGCAGATGTCGTGGAAGCCCCACGGGTACTGCACGAGCGAGTCCGACTGGGAGATCTCGCTGCGCAACCACAAGGACAAGGCCGAGACGGTGCGCATCGTCGAGCCGGCCGACGGTGACTGGCAGATCCTCTCGTCTTCGCACCCCGCGAAGAAAGAGGACGCGCACACGTTCTTCTTCGAGGTCCCCGTGCCTGCCAAGGGCGAGACCAAGGTGACCTACCGTGTCTCGGTGAAGTGGTGTTGACGATGAACCTGGAGCTCCCGATGAAGCGCCTCTTTCCTGCCCTCTCCGTCGTCGCCCTCTCGGCCCTCACCACGGTGGGCACCGCCCAGAACGCCGGAACCAGCAAGGTCTCCACCAGCAAGGACCGCAAGGAGGTCTCGGTCACCATCTACAACCAGGGGTTCGGCCTCGTGCGCGAGGTGCGCGACCTCGACATCGCCAACGGGCGGGTGTCGCTCGAGCTCC
>CAZUZY010000152.1:0-17932 GCA_964624885.1 uncultured Polyangiales bacterium
CCAGCGCGCCGGCCCCGAGCGCCTCCGCGCCGAAGTGATCGAGGGCCTGTTCATCCACCCCGTCAAGGGGTGCGCGCCGATCGCCGTGCGCTCCGCCCGCGTCACGCGGCGCGGGCTCGAGGACGACCGGCGCTGGATGGTGGTGGACGAGACCGGTCGGTTCCTGAGCCAGCGCGAGCTGCCCGCGATGGGCGCCGTCGCGGTGCGGATCGCCGGCGCCGCGCTGATCGTCGACGAAGACCTCGCGCTGCCCCGCGCGCTCGCCGACGGCCCCCGCCGGCCGGTGACCGTGTGGAGCCACACCGGCGAGGCGATCGTCCACGCCGAGGGCAGCGCCTGGTTCTCCCGCCGGCTCGGGCGTCCGTGCTCGCTCGTGTTCATGCCCGACGACGTGGTGCGGCCGGTGAACCCCGCGCGTGGCCGGCCCGGCGACGTGGTCTCGTTCGCCGACGGCTACCCGGTGTTGCTCGCCACCGAGGCCTCGCGCGCCGAGGTCGAGCGGCGCGCGGGGGTGCCCATCGCGATGGCGCGGTTCCGGCCCAACGTCGTCACGAGCGCGCCCGCGCCGTTCGACGAGGACCGATGGCGCGCGCTGACCCTGGGCGCGGTCTCGTTCCGCAACGTCAAGCCGTGCGAGCGGTGCGTGGTCACCACGCTCGACCCGATCACGCAGGCCGCCGGCAAGGAGCCCCTGCGCACCCTCTCGACCTTCCGCGCGCGCGACGGCGCGGTCTGGTTCGGCGTGAACCTGATCCCCGACGCCGAGGGCGAGCTCCACGTCGGCGATCCGGTGGCCGTGACCGAGTTCCAGCCGCCGTTCGTCGAGCCGGACCGGTGAGGTATATGCTCTCGGGATGCGCGCCCACCTGCCGGTCCTCGTCGCACTCCTGGTCGTCGGCTGCGGCGACTCGACCAACGGCACGAGCGACGACGGAGGGGTCGACGACGGCAGCGTGACGGACACGGGCGGCGTCACCGATGGCCCGCCCCCCGCCGAGACGCCGCCGCTCCCGGCCCCGGCCTGCACGGCCGCGGGTGGCAGCGCGACCGTGGCGGCCCCCACGCTCCTGCTCACCCTCAAGGACCGCTGGGAGGAGGGCTGGCTCGGCTCGCCCGCGGTCGCCGATCTCGACGGGGACGGCAAGAACGAGATCATCGTCCCGCGCGGCAACGCCGTGCTCGTCTGGAACGCCGACGGCACCCTCAAGTGGAAGTACACGACCGCGGGCGGGCGCATCTGGGCGAGCGCGGTGGTGGCCGATTTCGTCGGCGACGCCAAGCTCGAGGTCGCCGTCGCGGCCCGCGACAAGGTCTACCTCCTCGACGCCACCGGCAAGCTCGTGGCCCCGTTCCCGGTCGCGTTCCAGGACGAGCTGCGCTCGCTCGGGGCGGGCGATCTCGACGGCGACGGGTCGCTCGAGCTCGTGGCCTCGCTGGCCAAGGGTGGCCCGACCGACGTGCTCATGGCCTGGCGCGCGAACGGCGCGGCGATGCCCGGGTTCCCGCCCAACGGCAGCGGCGCGAGCGGGTGCGCGGGCACCAAGTGCTATCTCGCGGGGTGCTACGACCAGAACCTCGCCATCGGCGACCTCGACGGCGACGGCAAGGCCGATCTCGTCGCGCCGCACGACAACGCCTACGCGAGCGTCCACCACGGGAGCGGCGTCGCCTTCGATTGCGACCCGGGGTTCAAGAACACCAAGAAGATGCCCGGCGTGCGCTACCTGCACGCGCTCGCCGAGGCCCAGCAGGGCTACGCCAACGACGAGGCCACGGCGCTGCAGGCGCACTTCACCAACACCGCCCCGGCGATCGCCGACCTCGACGGCGACGGCAAGCTCGACGTGCTCATGCTCGCGAGCGTGCAGAACGCGGCGCAGACCGACCGCCTCAAGGGGGTCGCAGTGTGGGCGGAGCGGCCGGACGGCAAGCGCCTCGCCGGCTGGGACCTGCCGTTCCACGCGCCGAGCTACCTCGCGGGCCTGTGGGACTTCGACGGCACCAACGTGGTCGGCGCGACCAACCAGCTCACGGTCGCCGACCTCGATCCGGCGAGCGCGGGCCCGGAGCTCGTGTTCGCCGGCTTCGACGGCAAGATCCACGCGGTCTCCGCGCAGAAGAAGGAGCTGTGGTCGTTCACCTACACGACCGACGCGCGCGTGCTGACCGGCGGCGTGGTCGTCGGGGATCTCTCGGCCGACGGCGTCCCCGAGGTGGTGTTCACGAGCTATTCGCCCGACGAGGGCAAGTCCGCGCTCTACGTCCTCGACGCGAGCGGCAAGCAGCTGCACCGCATCGCCCTCCCGAAGCGCGGGGCGATGCCGGTGCCCACGCTCGCCGACGTGGACGGCAACGGCACGGTCGAGATCGTCGTCTCCCTCAAGGACGCCGAGGACAAGGTCGAGAGCGTGCGGGTCTACTCGGTGCCGGGCTCGAAGACCAACTGCCTGCTCTGGCCCACCGGTCGCGCCAACCTCCTGCGCAACGGCACCGTGCCGGTGAAGAAGTGAGCGCAGCGAAGCGGAGCGCCCCGGCCCTCCTCGGCGCGCTCCTCGTGGGTCTCGCGTTGCCCGCGCGCGCGTTCGTGCCGCCGACCTACGCGCCGACCAACGACCTCGTCGGCGCCTACGCCTACTCCGGCACCGACCCCGACGGCAACCCGGAGGCCCCGGGCATCGCGCGCATCTCGCGGCTCGCCCCCAACGTCTACGCGATGGTCGAGGAGAGCGAGGGCAAGGTGGTCTCGGCGGCGCGCTGTCTCCGCGACGGAGACGTGCTCGCCTGCGGCTGGGGCAGCGGGCCGACCAGCGACGCGGGCACGGGGATCCTCACCCGCCGCGCCGACGGTGGTTACGAGGGCACCGTGCTCGAGGTCGGACAGCTGGTGGGGGCGCGCGCGCGCACGACCGGCACCGGCCCGACCTTCATGCTCGAGGTGTTCGCGGACGGCGTCGCCCGCCCCATCGGCGCGCTCAACCTCGTCTACGTGACCCGCGGCATCGTGGTCACGACCAAGCCCGTCGCGCGGGGCACCGTGCTGGTCGACGGTGATCACATCGCGTTCGGGCTCGGGACCCAGGGGTTCGCTGGCACCGTGGTCTATCGCATCGTCGGGCGCACGCTCGTCGGCCGCTGGATCGACTTCGCCCGGAGCGGCGTCGGCACCGAGACCCTCACCCGCCTCTGATCACGGCTGCTGGAAGCACTCGGCCGCGGGGGGAGCCTTGTCGATGATGCCGATCTCGACCAGCTGGGCGCCGAGCACCCGGAAGCGCTCCTCGCTCATCGTGCCGAGCGTGGCCCCGGGCGGCGCGACGAGCGGTCGCTGCGCCTCCGCCGCCGCGGCGAACGTCTCCGGATCCATCGCTGGGTTGAGCTTGCCCATGGCCGCGTTGGCCGGCTTGGGATCGGCGAGGTACGACCGCCAGCCCTCGGCGGTGGCCGCCACGAACGACTTCACCAGGGCGGGCTTCTCCTTCAAGAGCGCGCCGCGCACCACCACCACCGCCGCGTAAGGATCGAAGCCCGTGTCGCGGGCGGCGATCACCTTCGGGGTCATGCCCTTCTTGCGGACGGCGATCGGCTCGCTCGTGACGTAGCACTGCTGCGCGTGCTCCTTGTCGGCGAGGAACTTGGCGACGCCCCCGTCGTAGGGCACCAGCGTCACGCCCTTGAAGGCGTACTTCTTCTTGAGCCACGCCCCGAACGGCAGCCCGGGCTCGATCGCGAGGGTGCCGCTCGCGAGGTCCTCGAGCTTGCCGATGCCGCGGCTGTCGTGGACCATCACCCCGAGCGGCGACGACTGGAACGTCGCGAACACGGCCACCACGTCGATGCCGCGGGCGCGCGCGATCACCACGTCGTCCGCGCCGGCGATGGCGAAGTCGACCTTGCCGGTGGCGACGAGCTGGATCACGGGCACCCCGGCGCCGCCGGCGACGATCTCCACGTCGAGGCCCGCCCGCGGATAGGCGCCCGTGTCGCGCGCCGCGTAGATGCCGCCGAACTCCGGCTCCGCGACCCAGTTCAGCTGGACCTTCACCTTGTTCGACCCCTCGGGGGTGCGCTTGCAGGAGGCCGCAAGGAGCAAGGGCAGGGCGAGGAGGAGGGAGCGGCGACGCATGATCATTTTGCGCATATCGGCTCCGCACGCGCGGCGCTAGCTTGTCGGCCCGATGCCCTACGACCGCGCCCTGCTCAAGAAGAGCTTCCAGATCCTGCACGCCCGCGAGCCGCACATCCCGAAGCACTTCTACACGGTGTTCTTCAAGCTCCACCCGGAGATGGAGCCCATGTTCCACTCGCGCAACGTGCAGGAGCTGATGTTCGCGCGCACGCTGGTGTCGATCATCGACAAGGTCGACGACGCGCCGTGGCTCGACGAGCAGCTCGACGCGCTCGGCAAGCGCCACTCCAAGCTGCACATCCAGCCCGAGATGTGGGAGTGGTTCCAGCACGCGCTGATGACCACGTTCGAGGAGATCGGGGGCGACGACTGGACCCCGGAGATCGAGGCCACCTGGACCGCGGCGCTCACCGACATCACGACCCGCGTACGCAAGGCCGCCGAGGCCAAGTGAACACGGCGAGCGTCGCACCCGAGACCGACCCGCTGGTCGGCCCGTTCTCGCAGGCGCTGCTCGACGACCTGATGTACGAGCCGAGCGTCCTCTTCTTCGATCGCATCGAGGAGGTCGACCGGGCCGCGAGCCGCATCGTCTGTCGCATGCCGACCGACCAGCCCATGCCGTTCACCGACCACCAGCGCGTCCACCCCGTGCGGCACCCACGCCACGTCGGTGGGGCGGTGATGATCCAGCTCACCGGCAACCTCGGCTTCATCCACGCGCGCGAGCTCGAGGGCCTCCGGCACAGCGACGGCTGGGTCGGGTTCGGCACCCACATCAAGACCGCGGTGTTCCGCAAGCTCGTGCGACCCGGGGCGCCGCTCTACTGCGCGTGCACCCAGGCCAAGGTGCGTCGCGGCAAGTCGCGGGTGTTCTCGATCTACAAGTACCAGTTCCACCACGAGGGCCAGCTCGCGTTCGAGAGCGAGCAGGCCGCCATGTGGCTCAAGGTCGAGGGCGAGGGCGCGGTCCCGCTCGCGCTCTAGGTGCTACCGTTCGGTCTTGGCCGCGCGGGGACGCCTGTTCGAGCACGGGGTGAGCTGGGGCAACGTGCTCCCGTTCGCGGCCGTGCACGTGGTGGCCGTCGCCGCGGTCGCCTGGGTCGGCCCGAGCAAGAAGGGGCTCCTCGTCGCGCTCGCCTTCTACTTCGCGCGCATGTTCTGGGTCACGGCGGGCTACCACCGCTATTTCTCCCACCGCTCGTTCCGCACCTCGCGGCCCATGCAGTTCGTGTTCGCGTTTCTCGCCATGTCGAGCGCGCAGAAGGGCGTGCTCTGGTGGGCCGCCCACCACCGCACCCACCACCGCCTCAGCGACCAGCCCGGCGATCTGCACTCGGTGCTCCAGAAGGGCTTCTTCTGGGGCCACATGGGGTGGGTCATGTCCAACGACACCGTCGCCACCGACCACCGGCAGATCCCCGACCTCGTGAAGTTCCCCGAGCTCCGCTTCCTCGATCGGTTCTGGATCCTGCCCCCCACCGCGCTCGGGCTCGCGCTGCTCGCGATCGGCGGGCCGTGGCTGCTCACCTGGGGGTTCTTCGTGTCGACCGTGCTGCTCTGGCACGGCTCGTTCAGCATCAACTCGCTCTCGCACATGTTCGGGAGCCGGCGCTACGCGACGACCGACAACAGCCGCAACAGCGCCCTCCTCGCCGTCATCACCCTCGGCGAGGGGTGGCACAACAACCACCACCACTACCAGCGCTCGACGCGTCAGGGGTTCTACTGGTGGGAGCTCGACCCCACCTACTACGTGCTCGTCGCGATGCAGGCGCTCGGGCTGGTCTGGGACCTGCGCGGCCCCCCCGCGCACGTGCGCGACACGCGCGCGGCCTACAGCGAATAGGACATGTTCATGGCCTTGCGCACCTCGCGCAGGGTCTGGTCGCCGACCTCGCGCGCACGGACGATGCCGTCGCGCAGGATCGACTGCAGGTGGTCGGGCGCGGCCTCGTACTGTTTGCGCCTGGCGCGCATGGGCGCGAGGTATGCGTTGAGAGCCTCGGTGAGGGTGCCCTTGAGCTTGCCGCCGCCGCCGTCGCCGATCCGCGCGGCCACCGCCTCGGGCGTGTCGTCGGTGCACGCGGCGATCAGGCGCAGCAGGTTGCTCACCTCGGGCCGCGCGTCGGGGTCGTAGGTGATGTTGCGGTCGCTGTCGGTCTTGGCGCCCTTGATCAGCTTCGCCGTCTCCTCGGCGGTGTGCTTGAGCAGCACCGCGTTGCCGCGCGACTTGCTCATCTTCTGACCGTCGAGGCCCAGCACCACGGGGATGTCGGAGAGCAGCGCGTGCACCGGCGGGAACACCTCGGCCGAGAAGCGCTCGTTGAAGCGCCGTGCCACCTTGCGCGAGAGCTCGAGGTGGGGGAGCTGGTCCTTGCCGACCGGCACCAGGTTGCCCTTGCAGAACAGGATGTCGGCGGCCTGGTGCAGCGGGTAGACGTACATCGCCGCGTTCACCGTGCGCAGGTTGGCCGCCTTGATCTCCTCCTTCACGGTGGGATTGCGGTCGAGCTCCGGCATCGACACGAGCGGCAGGAACGCGAGCAGGAGCTGGTTCAGCTCGGGCACGTGGCTGTGCGGGAAGATGGTGGAGCGCTTCGGATCGAGGCCCGCGGCGAGGTAGTCGAGCACCACGTCGCGCACGTTGTCCTCGATGGCGTCGGCGGTGTCCCGGTCGGTGAGCACCTGGTAGTCGGCCACCACGATGAACGTCTCGACGCCCAGGTCCTGGATGCGCACGCGGTTCTGCAGCGTGCCGAACAGGTGACCCACGTGCAGCGCGCCGGTCGGGCGGTCGCCGGTGAGCACGCGGAAGCCCTTGGTCTCGCCCGCCCGCAGCTTGGCCCAGGTGGCGTCGCTCCTTCGCTGCGCTTCCTTGAACGTGCTCGCGGTCTCGAGCGCCTCTTCCTGCGTGATCTCCTCGGTCATGCGCCTTCCTAACGGAGGCGGGCGCGGCTCGCAAAGGGTCAGGGGCGCGCTTCGCGCTCGAGCTCGACCGCGCGCGGGAACAGCACGTTGTTCTCGAGGTGCAGGTGCTCGTGCAGGTCGCGCTCGAGCGCCGAGAGATCGGCGTGCACCGCGCGCAGCGCCGCGCACGAACGGGGCGGCGCCGACCAGCCGTCGGTCACGTCGCGGAGCTCCTGCAGCGCGTCCTCCTGGGACTCGTGCTCGAAGTGCATGATGCGCACGGGGTAGTCGACGGTGGAGAACGGCGCGCGGGTGCGGCCCTGTTGCGCCAGCACCTTGATGTAGGGGAAGACGTGCGCCTCCTCCTTGTCGAGGTGGCTCAGGAGATCCTCCTCGAAGCCGTCGAACACGCGATCGAGCTGCACGAGGCGGGTCCAGCCGTGGTGGATACGGAGGGCCTCGGCCAGGTTCTGGCGGACGCGCCGGCAGAGGGCGCGGGTGAACAGGTGGTGGCCCTCGACGATGTGGTCCATGACGTCGTCGAGCGGCGCGATCAGCCAGTCCATCGCGTTGTCGCGGGGCCGGCTCACCGCGCGCTGGATCTGCCCGAGCACCCTCTCGAGCGGCGCGTGGGCCGCGGCGCACGCGTCGCGCAGGCTCTGGGCGCCGCCGAGGTGGTAGTCGATCCTCTCGTGCTCGAGGATGCCGACGACGAACGGCAGCCGGGCGGCGAGCGTGCCGACAGGCATGGACGGATCGATGCTCATGGGGTCCTTCCAACTCGGCCGGGCACGTGGCGTTCCTGGGCTATCTCCCAGCCTACAGCGCTCAGTTCGTCCACGGATCGTCGCCAGACTTGCCCAGAAGGCAAAATCTAGCCGGCAACCTTGCGCGAAGACAGGCCTGTATACAGCGCGCATACGAAACGTGCCTAGCGGCCCCTAGCCAAGCGGTCGATGTGTCGCCATCCTGAGCCTTGCAGACGGCAGCGCGTATACAAGAATATCCAGATTAGCCATCGGAGGCTCCCCATGACCCTGACCCGCTCGTTCCTTCCGCTCCTCGCCACTGGCCTCCTCGCGATCGGCTGCGCCGGCAAGGACGGCACCTCCACGCTCTCGTCCGAAGGCCAGGCGCTCGTCGAGGACGACAGCGAGACGAGCAGCACCGAGGGTGATCTCGAGAGCGGCCTCGAGGATCCGCTGAGCGGCGCCGCCGAGGGAGGAGAGGTCGACCTCACCGCCACCGCCGACACGGTCGCCGAGAGCGGCCGCAAGAACCCCGGCATCTTCTTCCAGCCCGCCGGCTGCATCGTCAGCACCCGCGCGGTCAACGTGGTGACCCACGTGTTCACCAACTGCACCGGGCCCTACGGCATGACGACGTTCAACGGCACCGTCACGTCGACCTGGTCCAAGATCGACAGCGGCGCCCAGGTCGTCCACTCGACGAAGGGCTTCCAGATCAACGGCGCGACCGTCGATCACGACGTGACGATCAAGTACACGAAGGTGGCCGGCGTCTACACCAAGACGCGCAGCGGGAAGTCCTCGGGCAAGACCGCCAAGGGGCGCGCGATCGCCCACACGGCCGACTACGCGACGATCTACGACGCCACCTCGCGCTGCATCAAGCGCGACGGCAGCTCGAGCACCACGATCGGTGGGGCCGCGTTCTCCCGGTCCATCAAGGGCTACGAGCGCTGCGGCATCGGCCGTCTCGGCTGCCCGAAGGGGGGGACGTTCACGCTCTCGCGACCGAAGGTGGAGCTCGTGATCCAGTTCCTCGGCGGCACCCGCTACGACGTGGTGTTCAACGGCGAGACCTACGAGCGCAACCTGATCTGCGTCGCCAAGTGACGCCCGCCCGTCGGCAGACCGAGGCTCTCAGGTCGGCTTGAACTCGGGCGGCAGGGCCGACCCCTCTCCCCAGAAGTACTTCTCGCACTCGGCGAACCAGGTCTTCTGGTGGGTGGGGTTGGTCATGTCGAGGCGGTACTCGTTGACGAGCATCTTCGAGTGCTCGAGCCACATGCGCCAGGCGTCCTTGGAGACGGAGTCGTAGAGCTTCTGCCCGAGCTCGCCCTTGAAGGGGGGCTTGTCGAGGCCAGGGAGCTCCTTGCCGAGCTTGATGCAGGGGACGAGTCGTTCGGACATGAGACCTCGGAACGCTGAGAACCGCGGGACCGCGGCGGCATCCTCCGTCTAGCATGAGAGGGGTGCGCCGCGGGATCACCATCGTCTTCGCGGCGCTCGTGCTGGCCGGCTCCGAGGCCCGCCCGGCCGCCGCGGCCGAGGCTGTGCCGTACGTCGCGCTCCGCGAGGATCTCTCGCGCATCGTCGAATCCCAGGAGTCGGGTGGCTGGCGCATCGATCGCTACGAGATCGAGGAGATGATGCCCGCCACCCTGCTCTCGGTCTGCCAGGTCGATCCGGCGATCCGGGTGCAGATGCTGAAGGACCTCGACGCGCAGATCCTCGCGGCGGGGGGGCCTTTCGCGACCGCGTGGGCCAAGAACCCGAACCTCTCGGCGCACAAGCGGCTGCTCACGCTCACCCGGACGCGCCTCTTGCTGGCCGAGGCGCACGCGCGAGCGCCCGTGGAGTGTCCGGTCCACCTGCCAGTCGACCCCGCGTTCGCCGGCGTGCAGACCGATTTTCGCCGCGTCTCGCTGAACCTCGAGACGGGCGGGGTGCTGCAGATCCGCCGCATGGCCGGCCACTGGACCTACGGCGGCGGGGGCGTGGGGCGCGCGCTGCTCAGCTACGGCACCGGTCGGGTCACCTTCGCCGCCGGCGCGGAGTTCTCGGGAGGGCCCATGCTGCGGCCGGGCACCACCGACTTCGTCATCAACTACTTCCCGGCGCTGCCGGTGATGCTGCGGGTGTGGGACCACACCTGGCACTGGGATTTCGAGCTCGCCCCGGTGGCCCTGTTCCAGGCCGACGACTTCCGCCTGAGCTTCGGGATGCGGATCGGCGGCGCGGTGGGCGTCATGGCGCGACGCTCCCGCGGCGTGCTGCCCTGGGCGGGCCTGCAGATGGGCTTCGAGACCTACCCGAACGGGCCCCGGCCCCCGATGCAGTTCTTCCGGGGTGGGTTGCGCGTCGGCATCGTCTGGAACTGAACTGAAACCGCGCGCCGGTGGCGGCGTTCACTTCTTCCTCCGTCGCCATGTTCCACTTCCGCCCGCTCGTCGCCGCCGATCTGCCCACCCTCGTGCGCTGGTTCTCCGAGCCCCACGCCCGGCGCTGGTACGGGGAGGACGAAGCCGCCATCCGCGCCGAGTACGAGCCGGTGCTCGCGGGCGCCTTCCCCATCCACCCGTTCGTCGTCGTCCACGAGGGGCGCGAGATCGGGCTCGTCGAGTGGGAGCGCACGGGCGACTTCCCGGAGCTGCAGGCGGCCTACGGCGTCGAGGATCCAGACCTGGCCAACTGCGACGTCCTGATCGGCGAGCCGGACGCGGCGCACCGGGGCCTCGGTCCTCCGCTGATCGAGGCGTTCCTGCGCGAGATCGTGTTCGCCGATCCGCGCATCACCGGGTGCGTGATCGACCCCGAGACCGACAACGCGATCGCCATCCGCGCCTACGAGAAGTGCGGCTTCCGCTTCGTGCGGGCCGCGGCCGAGGACGGCGAGGGCAACTCCGTGTACCTGCTCGAGCTCCGGCGCGAACAGCTCGGCAAGGTCCCGCCGCCGCCGTTCCACCTGCGCCCGGCGCGCGCGCACGAGCTCTCGCTCGCCCAGGACATCGACGACGACGCGTGCGCCCTCTACGCCACCGTCGGTCTGCCGATCGAGTACGACCCGAACGGCCCCTTCGCGCGGGGCGAGGCGGCGCGTTGGGGCCAGGCCATCGAAGAAGGGCGCCTCCTCTTCGCCTGCAGTCCCGAAGGCGTCGCGGTGGGGTTCGCCGCCTTCGGTCTCGTCGACGGTCGGCCGTTCCTGCACCAGCTGTCGGTGCGTCGCGCTCACATGCAGCGGGGCATCGGCACCGCGCTCGTGCGGCGCGTGCAGCGGTGGAGCCTCCGCCCGGGAGAACTCTGGCTCACCACGTACGACCACGTGGCGTGGAACCGTCCCTGGTACGAGCGGCTCGGCTTCGTGCGGCAGCCGGTGGCGGAGCAGGGCCCGGAGCTCCGCGCCATCTTCGCCGCCGAGCGCGCCGCGATCCCGGCGCCGGAGCAGCGGGTGGTGATGGTGTACCGCCACCCCCATCCGACGACGACGGAGTAGCTCGGGCCGCTACCGACGCCCGGCCTCGAGGTCGGTGACGAGCTTGGTGGCCCCCGCGACGCCGGCCCCGATCAGCACGAGCTGCGCGCCCGGCACGCAGAACATCACCGCGAGCCCGACCCCCATGCCGAGCGCAGCCGGGAAGTGGGCGCCGAACCACGCGAGCCGCGCGCGCACGCCCGCGCTCCGCAGCGAGAGGGGATAGTCGACGATGTCCCACGCGAGCATGGTGCACGTGAGCACCAGCTTGAGGGGCACGGTGACGACCGCGGCGGCGGGGAAGAACAGCGTGAGCACGGCCAGCCCCGCGATCAACGGGAGGGTGCACAGGAGCCCGAAGACGGTGACCCGCAGCGACCGGAAGATCGAGGCGGCCACGCTGCTCTCGGGGCGCTTCTGGATCCCGAGCTCCCGCTCGCGCTGCCCGGCCAGCGCCTCGAGCGCGGTGCCCGACAGCGGCTGCGCAAGGGCGAGGGCCACCACGAGCGCCAGCGCGAGCGCCACCAGCCAGCCGACGAGGTGGGCGAGCAATCCGAGCAGGCCGCTCGTGCTCGTGCCAGGGTGCAGATCGCGGAGCAGGTGCTCCACGGCCCCGATCCCGGCCGCCGAGAGGACGACCAGGAGGACCAGGGCGATGGCCGTGGGGACCAGCGCGAGGCCCCAGGCGCCGGGCCGACGGACGAGCCAGAACAGGCCCTCCCACGGGGCGAGCAAGCCCTGCACGAACGGGGACCGAGCGGAGTTCGCCACCCCCGCACCGTGCGCACGTTCCCCTCGAAGAGCAAGTTCGGATACGCTCGGCCGCTTGGACCCCGACGCGGAGGTTTCCGATGGCTGACGAAGTCCTGGATCTCCACGTCGAGGGCGAGCGCATCGTGGGGGTGGTCGCGCTCGACCTGTCGCCCGGCACTCGCTCGGGTGCGCAGGACAAGCAGCTCGACGAAGCGCTCGGCCCCGCGCTGACCGACCTCGCCCGGGAGCTCGACTGCGTCCTCGGCGCCGCCGCGAGCACGTTCGCCAAGCCGATGGGCAAGCACGAGGACGGCCGCGCGCGGTTCCTGGTACACGGGCGCGTCGAGGGCGATCGCCTCGTGCCCGTGCGGGCTGCGGGCCGCCTGCCACCACCGCCCTCGTCACGCCCCGGGAAGAAGCGCTGATGTCCGATTCGGAAGACCATTCCACCAAGCACATCATCCAGTCCCTGCTCGTCAACGTGACCATCGCCGCCATCAAGGCGGTCGCGGCGGTGCTCACCAAGAGTGGCTCCATGCTCGCCGAGGCCATCCACTCCTCGGCCGACTGCGGCAACCAGGTGCTGCTGCTGATCGGTGTGCGCAGCGCCAAGCGCAAGCCCGACGCGAGCCACCCCCTCGGCTACGGGCGCGACGTCTACTTCTGGTCGTTCATCGTCGCCCTGCTGCTCTTCACCGGCGGCGGCGTGTTCTCGGTCTACGAGGGCATCCACAAGATCCTCGCCCCCGAGCCGGTCGAGCGCGTGGGGCTCGGCGCGGCGATCCTCGGCGTCTCGCTGCTGCTCGAGGGCTACGCGACCCTCTCCAACATCAAGGAGATGAACCAGCGTCGCAAGGAGCGCGGGTTCTTCCAGTACCTGCGCGAGACCAAGGACAGCGACCTCGTGGTCATCTTCGGGGAGAACGCGGCCGCCGTGCTGGGGCTGTTCTTCGCGCTCGCGGCGCTGCTGCTCGCGGGCAAGACCAAGGACGGTCGCTGGGACGGCGCCGGGAGCTTGCTCATCGGGCTCGTGCTCTGTGCGGTGGCCGTGTTCCTGGGGCGCGAGATCAAGTCGCTGCTCCTCGGCGAGAGCGCCGATCCGGAGATCGAGGCCGCGGTGCGGGCGACCGCGGACGATCACGCCGACATCGATCGGGTGCTCCACGTGGTGACCGTGCAGCAGGGCCCGGGCGAGGTCATGGTCGCGGTGAAGGTCTCCTTCAAGGAGAAGCTCCCGGTCGACGACGTCTGCCGCAGCATCAACGACTTCGAGGCCAAGCTCCGCAAGGTGCGCCCCGAGATCCGGTGGCTGTTCGTCGAGCCGGACATCGACCAGCTGCGCCCCGTTCCGCCGCCTTGACCGGGGCAAACCCTTCAAATTCCCCGGGGTCCTGCTAGGGTCCGTCCACCCCCCGATGACCAAGGACTTCGGCCTCAACGCCGGCCTCGTGAGCGAGCTCGCCGGCATGTACCTGCACGACCGCAACTCCGTCGACGACCAGTGGAAGGCGTACCTCGACGAGCTCATCGGCGGCGGCGACGCTGCGGGCCCGCGAGCCGCGCACGCGCGCCTCGACGACGGGCGGGACGAGGGCGGCCACTCGGTCAAGCAGGCCGGCGTCACCCAGCTCATCGCCGCCTACCGCGCCCGCGGCCACCTGCTCGCGCAGATCGACCCCCTCGGCCTGCTCGCGCACGACGCGCCGCCCGCGCTGGTCGACTTCGCCCTCGAGACCTTCGGGCTCGCCGAGTCCGATCTCGACGCGGTGTTCAGCACCGACCTCCCCGGCTTCCCGACCGCCACCCTGCGCGACGTCGTCGCCATCCTGCAGAACACCTACTGCCGGTCGATCGGCGCCGAGTTCCGCGACATCGAGGATCCGGCCGAGCGCCGCTGGCTCCAGGAGAAGATGGAGTCGACGATGAACCGGCTCCCGCTCGATCCGCCGCTCGCGCGGCGCATCCTGCGCAAGCTGACCGAGGCCGAGACGTTCGAGACGTTCATGCACAAGAACTTCATCGGACAGAAGCGGTTCTCGGTGCAGGGAGGCGAGTCGCTCCTGCCGTTCCTCGACCTCGTCATCGACGCCTCGGCGAACCACGGCTGCGACGAGATCGTGCTCGGCATGGCCCACCGTGGGCGCCTCAACGTGCTCGTCAACACGCTCGACAAGCCGGTGCGCGAGCTGTTCGCGCAGTTCGACGACAACCAGCCCGAGAAGCACCTCGGCTCGGGCGACGTGAAGTACCACCTCGGCGCCTCGACCGACCGGGTGACGACGAGCGGCAAGACCGTCCACCTCACCCTCGCCTTCAACCCCTCGCACCTCGAGTTCGTCAATCCGGTCGTCACCGGCCGCGTGCGCGCCAAGCAGGATCGCAAGGGCGACGCCGAGCGGGTCCGCGTGATGCCGCTCCTCATCCACGGCGACGCGGCGTTCATCGGCCAGGGCGTGGTCGCCGAGACCTTGAACCTCGCCGGCCTCGACGGCTACTCCACGGGCGGCACGCTGCACGTGCTCGTCAACAACCAGGTCGGCTTCACCACCTGGCCGCGCGATTCGCGCAGCACGCGCTACGCGACCGACCTCGCGCGCATGCTCCGCGTGCCGGTGTTCCACGTGAACGGCGAAGACCTCGAGGCCGTCGCGCACGTGGCCCGCCTCGCCGCCGAGTACCGCCAGACCTTCCACCGCGACGTGGTGGTCGACCTCTACTGTTACCGCAAGTACGGCCACAACGAAGGCGACGAGCCGCGGTTCACGCAGCCGACCATGTACGCCGTCATCGACCAGAAGCCGAGCGTCCGCGAGATCTTCGTGGGCCAGATGGGCGAGCTCGGCCTGTTCACCAAGGGCGAGGCCGACGCGCTGGTCGACGAGATCTACGCGGGCTACCTCGCCGACCTCGACTACGTCCGCAAGAACGAGGTGGACTGGACCCCGGTCGCCATGGCCGGCGTGTGGATCCCCTACCGGGGCGGCCGCGACACCGACACACCCGAGGCCGAGACCAAGGTCCCCGCGGGCAACCTCCTCGAGCTCGCGCGCAAGCTCGTGCAGCTGCCCCCCGGCTTCACGCCGAACCCCAAGGTCACCGCGCTCTGGCAGCAGCGCCTCAAGAAGCTCGAGTCGGGCGAGGGCTTCGACTGGGGCACTGGCGAGGCGATGGCGTTCGCCTCGCTGGTCGCCGAGGGCACCTCGCTCCGCCTCTCGGGGCAGGACGCGCGCCGCGGCACGTTCACCCACCGCCACGCCGTGCTGACCGACGTGAACGACGGCCGGCGCTTCTCGCCGTTCCACCACCTCTCGTCGCAGCAGGGCCGGTTCGACGTCTCCGACAGCCCGCTCAGCGAGCAGGGCGTCCTCGGCTTCGACTACGGCTACTCGCTCGACTACCCCGACGCGCTCGTGATGTGGGAGGGCCAGTTCGGCGACTTCGTCAACGGCGCGCAGGTCATCATCGACCAGTTCATCTCGAGCGCCGAGGACAAGTGGCGACGGCTGTCCGGCATCGTGCTGCTCCTGCCGCACGGCTACGAAGGGCAGGGGCCGGAGCACTCGAGCGCGCGTCTCGAGCGGTTCCTCCAGCTCTGCGCCGAGGACAACATCCAGGTCTGCAACCTCACGACGCCCGCGCAGATCTTCCACGCGCTGCGCCGCCAGGTCGTGCGCCCGTGGCGCAAGCCGCTCGTGATCATGACCCCCAAGGGCTTGCTCCGCGACCCGCGTGCCACGAGCACCATCAAGGATCTCTCCGAGGGTCAGTTCGAGCGGGTGATGCCCTCGCAGACCGTGGCCCCGGAGAAGACCAAGAAGGTCCTGCTCTGCAGCGGCAAGGTCTATTACGACCTCGCCGACCAGCGGAAGAAGCTCGGCGCCGACGACGTCGCCATCGTCCGCCTCGAGCAGCTCTACCCGCTCGACGACGCGCTCCTGCGTGCGCTCGAGAAGCTCCCCCAGGGGATCCCCTGCACCTGGGTGCAGGAGGAGACCTGGAACGGTGGCGCGTGGTGGTTCGTCAACGCCCGCCTCGGCGACTGGCTCCGCAGCCGCTTCCAGTTCCGTGTGGTCGCGCGCGACGAGAGCGCGAGTCCGGCCACCGGCAGCAAGAAGGCCTCGGACTTCGAGCAGAAGCGCCTCATCGAGCAGGCGTTCGGGTGAGGTGGCGCGTCCTCGAGGGACGCGCCCACCGACGGCCAGGGGTCACTCGTCGCGGGTGCCTTCCCACACGCCGCCGCCCGCACCGCCGGCGCCCGTCCAGGTGCCCGTGAACGACATGCCGTCCTCCGAGAGCTCGAAGACCGCCTCACCGTCGCCGGCGCCACCAGGGCCCTCCTTCCAGAGGACCTTCAGCGTGCGGCCCGCGGCCTCGCCCGCCACCGAGCCCTGCACCGGTGGGTTCGAGTACACGTAGGTGCCCGTGACCGCCTTGCCCTGCTGCGCCAGCGACAGCGGCCCGTAACTCGACTTCCAGGTGCCGCTCCACTGCGCCGTGGCGGGCGCGCGCTTGCCGAACGGCGGCGGCACGAACGCGTGGGCGATGCCCGGTCCCGCCGTCGGCACCACGAGCAGCAAGGAGAGGAGGGCGACCCGGGAGAACACCCCCCGATGGTAGCGCGTCGTCAGAGGCGGCTCGGGTCGTCGATGGACACGGGGCCCATCACCGCTCGTACGGGGCGAGCACGAGCGAGAGCGCGGTGCCCACCGACCACCACCGGCCGTCGGCGCCGAGGCCGAGGCGCACGCCGTCCCACTCGAGGGCCACGTGGCCGAGCCGGTACGCCACGGGGACCAGCGCCCACTCGAAGTACACCGACGTGGACTTGACCTCGCTCGGCCCGGTGCCGGCGTTGTGGATCATCACGCCGACCTCGGGGAGGAGCGCGCCGAGGATCGACGAGTAGCGGAGCATGTCGTTGCCGGCGACGCGGAACACGGGGCGGAGCCCGTGCGAGATCGCGAGGGCCTTGTGGTCCGTCCCGAAGGTGACACGGGCGCGCCAGTCGAGGCCGAGCTCGTCACCGAGGAGGAACGAGCGCGTCGGGCTCGACCCCGAAGGCCGCGTGCGGAAGCCGTGGCTGATGCCGAACCCGAGGAACGTGCCCTCGGGGGCGACGCGCGTGGGGTCTCGCACGAACCAGGTGATCGACTCGAACCCGATGGCGCCCTCGTACGGGATCGCGTGGCCGTAGGCCCAGGTGCCCTTCGCCGGCCGCGCGTCCGCGGTCTCGGTCGGTGGGGGAGGCGGGTCGCCCTCGGGGCAAGGCTCGTCGTCCGCGGCGCCGGCGGTGACGAACGACAAGGGGTTCGAGCTCGGTAGACCCTCGACGACGTAGGTCGTCCCGGGGTGGAGCGAGCCGACCCAGCGCGCCGTGACCGAGGCGGCGGGCATGGTGCCCGGGCCCTGCTGCTGCGCGCCGCCGCAGGTCGCGCTCCTCGCCTCGAAGTGGCCCGGCTCTCGCGTCTTGCAGGTCGCGCGACGAAGGTAGGTGTGCGCCGGCTCGAAGCGAAACGACGACTGGTGTCCCGGGCCCGCCGCGCACCCGCCCATGCAGCTGCCCTCGACCGCCAGCGGGACGGTCACCGGCCAGGCCGTGGAGACGAGCCCGCAGTCGTCGGCGCGCACGAGACGGGTGGTGCACCCGCCCCAGCACGTGGCAGCGCCGTCCTCGGTGGTGGCGAGCGCGGCCAGCACGACGGTCACCGCCAGCAGATCCTTCACGGGCTTCACGCACGGACAAACGTAGCGTGAGACCTCACCTTACAGAGGGCCGGCCGCGTTCTGGTACCCTCGATCGGATGGCCCTCCTTCCTTGCACCCATTGCCGTCGTCACGTCGAGCTCACGAGCGCCGCCTGCCCGTTCTGCGGAGGCGCCCTCGCCCTGGTCGCGCCCGAGGTCCGGCCCGTCGCGGGTCGCCTGC
>CAZUZY010000153.1:0-17855 GCA_964624885.1 uncultured Polyangiales bacterium
CCGTCGCCGTGCCCGCGGCTCCGGTGACGCCGCAGGCCCCTGCGCCGGTCTCCGCTCCCGTGGTCGTCGCGGCTCCGGTCCTCGCCCCCGGCCGTCGCGCCCCGCGGGGCCCGACCTTCGATCGCGCGGCGCTCGAGGTCCACGCCGGCGGCCGCATCTCCTCGATCTTCGGGCCGCTGTTCGAGCAGCAGGACGTGCACACGGTGCAGGTGCGCATGCCGATGGCGCCGCTGCTCCTCGCCGACCGGGTGACCGGCCTCGACTGCGAGCCGGGCGTGCTCGCCAAGGGCGTGATCTGGACCGAGACCGACGTGCGCGCCGACGCGTTCTACATGCACGCCGGCCGCATGACCCCGGGCGTGATGATCGAGTCGGGCCAGGCCGACCTCATGCTGGTGAGCTACCAGGGCATCGACTTCCGCAACAAGGGCACGCGCGCCTACCGGTTGCTCGGTTGCAACCTCACGTTCCACGGCTCCCCGCCGAAGTCGGGGGAGACGCTGGCCTACGAGATCCACGGCGACGGCCACGCCAACCAGGGCGACGTCCGCCTGTTCTTCTTCCACTACGACTGCTGGATCGGCGACCGCCGCGCGCTCAGCGTGCGCGAGGGCCAGGCGGGCTTCTTCACCACCGAGGAGCTCGCCAAGTCGGCGGGCATCCTGTGGTCGCCCGAGACCAGCAAGCCCGAGCCCGGTGGGCGGGTGGATCCGCCGCGCAAGCGCACCCACTCGAGCTTCGACAAGGAGCAACTGCGCGCGTTCGCCGACCAGGGCAACGCGCACGCGTGCTTCGGCCCTGGCTTCGAGCGAGCCGCGACCCACACCCGCACGCCGGCGATCCCCGGCGGCCGCATGCTGTTCCTCGATCGGGTCACCCACTTCGACCCCGAGGGCGGGCCTTGGAAGCGCGGGTACCTGCGCGCGACGCAGGCGATCCACCCCGACGACTGGTTCTTCGAGGGGCACTTCAAGAACGACCCCTGCATGCCGGGCACCCTCATGTTCGACGGGTGCCTCGCCACGATGGCGTTCTACCTCGCGGCCCTCGGCTACACCCTCGACAAGGACGGCTACCGCTTCGAGCCGATCCCCGAGGAGGAGTACAAGCTCAAGTGCCGCGGCCAGGTGATCCCCACCTCGAAGGAGCTCGTCTACGAGGTGTTCGTCGAGGAGGTGCACGACGGCGACGAGCCGCGCCTCTACGCCGACCTCCTGTGCACCGTCGACGGGCTCGGTGCGTTCCACGCCCGCCGCGTGGGCCTGCGGCTCGTGCCCGACTGGCCCCTCACCAGCATGGCGAAGCCGCCCGTGGACGACCGCGCGGTGGCCTCGGTCGACGGGCTCCCGCTCGACTTCCGCTCGCTGCTCGCCTGCGCGTGGGGCCAGCCCTCGACCGCGTTCGGCCCCCGCTACGCGCGCTTCGACGGCACCCGCCGCGTGCCGCGACTGCCCGGGCCGCCGTACCACTACGTCACCCGCGTGCTCTCCTACGAGGGCGAGCCTTTCGTCTGCAAGCCCGGCGCAGCGGTGGAGGTCGAGTACGACGTTCCGCCGGACGCCTGGTATTTCGGCGAGGGCGGCGCCGAGGCCATGCCGTTCTCGGTGCTCCTCGAGGCCGCACTGCAGCCGTGCGGCTGGCTCGCGAGCTTCGTCGGCTCGACGCTCACCGTCGACGGCGACCTCCTGTTCCGCAACCTCGACGGCAAGGGCGTGATCTTCGACGAGGTGCGCCGCGACGCCGGGGTGCTCCGCACGCGGGCCAAGATCGTCAACGTGTCGCCGGCCTCGGGCATGCTCATCGAGTCGTTCGAGGTCGAGTGCTTCGTCGGCGACCGCCTCGTGTTCAAGGTGGGCTCCGCCTTCGGCTTCTTCCCCAAGGAGGCGCTCGAGAACCAGATCGGCCTGCCGACCTCGCCCGAGCAGCGCGCGGCGTTCGACGCCCCGAGCGACTACTTCGTCGACCTCCGGCCCGAGCCCGCGCGATACCTCGGCGGCGCCGCGCGACTGTCGCGGCCGATGCTCCGCATGATCGACCGTGTCACGCGGTTCGAGGCCGAAGGCGGCAAGAAGAGCCTGGGGGTCGTCCGCGCCGACATGGACGTCGACCCCCACGCCTGGTTCTTCAAGGCGCACTTCTTCCAGGATCCCGTGCAGCCCGGGTCGCTCGGCGTGGAGGCCATGCGCCAGACGCTGGCCTTCGCCATGCTGGAGCTCGGGCTCGCCGAGGGCATCCCGCGCGCGCGGTTCCTCCCGCTCGAGAGCCGCAAGGCCGGCGAGGGCGTGACCGAGACGCCCGAGCTCGTGTGGAAGTACCGCGGCCAGGTCGTGCCCGAGAGCCAGCGCGTGACGATCACCATGGAGATCGTCGACCGTGGTCGCGACGCGCGCGGTAGCTACGCGCGCGCCGAGGCCTCGCTGTGGGTCGACGGCAAGCGCATCTACGAGGCCCGCGGCCTCGGCCTGCGCATCGTGTCGGCGGACGACGCCGAGGAGGTCCTCGACCTCGCGCGCGACGGCTGGCTCCGCGACCACTGCCCCACGTTCGTGCTCCCCGCGCTGCCGATGATGTCGGTGGTCGACCGGCTCGCCGGGGCGGCGATGGCGCACGGCTTCGGCCTGCCGCTGACCCTCGAGAACGTGCAGATCAAGCGCTGGATCACCGTCGATCCCAGCGCGCGCCTGCGCACCGAGGTCGCGCCGCGGGACGATGGCTCGCTCGCGGTGTCGCTGCTCGTGTTCCGCAGCGCACGGGACCCGAAGCTCTCGCGCTTCGAGGTGGCTGCCACCGGCATCGCCTGGCCGAGGGCCACCGCCGCGGCGCCGATCCCCGCCCTGGTCGAGGGCCGCCCGACCGAGAATCCGTACGACACGGGGGAGCTGTTCCACGGCCCCGCGTTCCAGCTGCTCCGCTCCCGCACCCTCGGGGAGAACGGCGGCTCGGCGGTGCTCGACGCGGGCGCGGGGACGGTGCCGTACGGCACGCTGCACCAGGCCCTGCTCGACGCGGCGACCCACGCGATCCCTCACGACCGCCTGCACCTGCTCTCCGATCTGGTCGGCGAGGACAAGGTCGCCTACCCCTACCGGATCGCGTCGCTCGCGGTGCACGCGCCGCTGCCGCGGGCGGGAGAGGTGCGCTGCGAGGCGCGGTTCGTGGGCTTCGACGGGGACGATCGCTTCCCTACCTTCGACCTCGCGCTCGAGGCAGGGGGCGTGCGCCTCTGCGACGTGCGCCTCGTCGAGATCCTGATGCCCAAGGGCTCGCTCGGTGCCGCGTCGGGCCGCGCGCGACGGAGCTTCCTGCAGGACCGCGCCTTCGTGCCTGGCCTGTTCCTCTCCGACCACGAGGGCGGGGTGACGAGGCTCTCGGACGCCACGGTGGCCGAGAGCGACTGGCTGCCCGGCACCATCGCGCGCATCTACGGCCTCGGCACGACCGACGACCGCACGCGCGACATCGCGCAGAAGGAGCACGTCGCTCGCCAGGTCGACGTGCACCCGTCGGCCGTCGCGCTCGTGCCCGAGCCCCACGCTCCGTCGACACCGCTGCGCCGCTTCGCCCTCGAGGTGGTGCGCGAGGCGGACGCGGTGCGGGTCTCCGATCGGCGGCCGCCGCGGCTCGATCTCGATCCGGTGCGCCGGTTCTGGACCGAGCGCTTCGGCCTGTCCGGCTGGCCCGTCGAGGACCTCTGCTTCGGCCTCGCGCAGCGCTTCGTCGCCGACGTGCGCCTCGCCGACCCGGCCGCGTTCCGCTCGGTCGCCGGGCAGAGCGTGCTGTACGTGGCCAACCACCAGACGGGCATCGAGTCGATCCTGTTCTCCGTGCTGTTCTCGGCGCTGGCGGGCACGACGACGATGACCCTCGCCAAGGCCGAACACCGGGACACCTGGCTCGGTCGCATGCTGCGCCTGTGGTTCTCCTACCCCGGCGCCCACGATCCGGGCGTGATCGCGCACTTCGACCGCAAGGACTCCGCCTCGCTCCTCACCATCCTGGAGGACCTCGCGCGGGCCATGCGCACCGAACGCAAGAGCTTGCTCGTGCACGTGGAGGGCACGCGCGCCCTCTCTTGCCGCGCGCCGGTCGCGACCATGAGCGGCACCTTCGTCGACCTCGCCCTCGCGCTCGGCGCCCCCGTGGTCCCGGTGCGCTTCACGGGCGGCCTGCCGATCACACCCGCCACCGAGCGGCTCGAGTTCCCGGTCGGGATGGGGCAGCAGACCTACCACGTGGGCGCGCCGATCCTGCCGACCGAGCTCGCGGCGCTGACCTACAAGGCGCGGATCGACCGGCTGGTCTCCGCGATCAACGGCCTCGGTGGCGACCCGACCACCGAGGTGCCGCACGCCGCGGACGACGCTTTCGCGGCCAAGGTCCACGCGTTCCAGCGCACCGACGTCTCGGCGCCCCACGCGGTGCTGCGGGCGGTGCTCGAGGAGTGCCCGGCGCCCTCGGCGGTGACGCGGAAGATCCTCGCCCGGGACACGGCGGATCTCGGAGCAGAGCGCGCCTTCGCCCAGACGTTCGAGGAGCTGCTCTTCGGGGCGCGGTGATCGAAGCCTTCCTCTTCGATCCGCGCACGGTGTCGGAGGACGCCCTCCTCGAGCGTGGCCGAGGGTGGCTCGCGGGCGACGAGCGGGCGCGCTACGAGCGCTTCTCGCACGCGCCCTCGGCCCACGTGTACCTCGCGACGCGGGTCGTCGCGCGCACGGTGCTGGCGCGGAAGCTCGGCGTGGCCCCGGCGGCCCTCGAGTTCGAGCGCGACGCGCTGGGGCGCCCGAGCCTGCGGCACCACGCGCTCTGCTTCAGCCTCGCCAACGGCCCGACCTTCGTCGTGTGCACGGTGGGTCGGGTGCCCCACGGCGTGGACGCCGAGCCGCTCGACCGCGCCGAGGCGCTCCTCGGGATGGCGAGCACGATCTACTCGGACGACGAGCGGGCGCACCTCACGCGCGGCGCGCCGCCCGCCGATGCCGTGCTGCTCTGGACGCTCAAGGAGGCCTACCTCAAGGCCCGTGGCATCGGCCTGCGGGTCGATCCTCGGCTCGTGTCGTTCACGCTCGGAGAGCCAGAGATCCGGCTCGCCCTCGCGGCGCCGCTCGCGGACGACGGGATCCTCCACCGCTTCCAGCGGCTCTCGTTCGCGGGCCACCTGGGGGCCGTCGCGGGGCCGAGCGACGAGGGGCTCGCGGCGCCGCTCCCGCTCGCGCTGTGACGAGAACCGGCGACCGGCGTGCCGGCTTGGCGTACCATGCGGGGCGATGCGTCTGCCGTCGCTCGCCCTCCTCGTCACCGCCGCCACCGTGGCCCAGAGCGCCGCGTCCGAGCCGGTCGTCGTGCCGCCCACGTACATCCCGGGCATGCCTGGCTCCACCCTGGTGAACGCGACCGACGCCACGCTGATCAACACGTGGATCGGCACGCCGGGCCAGCGCTGGCGGCGCTGCTACTCCAAGGCCGCGGACGGCGCGACCTCCACCGCGTTCCACAAGAACTGCGACGGGCAGGGGCCGTCGGTCACCGTCGCCCGCCTCTCGAGCGGCCGGGTCATCGGCGCGTACGCGTCGAAGTCGTGGGCGTCGGTCGGCAACTGGATGGGCGACGAGGGCACGTTCCTGTTCTCGCTCACCTACCGCTTCAAGCACAACTACATCGGCAAGCTCCCGAGCTACACGCAGTACAGCGCCACCAACTACGGCCCGACGTTCGGCGGTGGGCACGACTGGCACGTCAACGGGTCCATCGAGGGCGGCTACTGCTACATCGGCTACACCTTCGAGTGTCGCATCGGCACCAACGGCGGCGTGGACACCGTGTGTCGCAACGACTTCTGCGGCAGTTATTCGGACTGGAAGGTCGAGGACCTCGAGGTGTGGGTGCACTGACCCGGCTCGAGGTCACTTCACGGGCGTCGTCACCTTCGGCCAGAGCGGCTGCCCCTGTTCGTCGAGATCGAACCGGAACGTCGTCGACGGCGGCCGCGCGGCGAGCAGGTAGACCCGCGTGTCGGCGCCGCCGGTCGCGATCGCGTCGCGTCCTGCGCGCTCGAGGCGCGCCCCGGCGCCCCGCGGGGCGATCGCGACGACACAGCCCGCCTGGAGCAGCGCCTGCACGAGGGCGCTCGCGTCGGGTGCGCTCGTCTTCTCGGCGATCAGGAGGTTGCCCTTGGCGTCGAGCCCGAGGGCCAGATCGAGCGTCGGCGGGAGCGCGACCGCCTTGCCGGCGACGACGACGGCGGGGGCCTCGAGGCTGTACTTCGCGTTCGGCGGCGAAGCGCCCGGAGCCACGATGCCGACGTGTCCCTGGGCGTCGACGAACAGGGTTGCGGCGCCCGACGCGGGCCTGGTGCGCGGGGCGCCGTCGAGCACGAGCCCGAGCGGCGCGTCCTTGCTCGCGATCCCGAGGCGCAGCGCGCCGAGCACGCGCGCCGCGTCGTCGCCGGCGAGCGGAGCGGGGGCGTTGGTCTCGAAGAGGCGCTTGCCGGTGGGATCGAGCTCGGCGTGCCCGCCGACGAGCACCGCGCGCAGCCGCCGCGCGTCGAGCCGCGTGACCCGCACCGCGAAGGCGGTCTGGGTGGTGATCGCGGGGGCCCAGGCGGGCGCGGGCTGGGCCTGGCCGTCGGCCACGAAGCCCGGAGGCAGCGGCTCGCGCAGCGTGGCGTAGAAGAACTCCTTGGGGCTCGGCGCGTGGACGTACCGTGTGTGCGCGACGCCCATCGCCATCGAGAGCGCCTCGCTCTTGCCCTTCTCGTACTTGGCGTCGTCGTAGGACATGAACACGAACCCCACGTGGTAGAGGTTCATGTCGAGGTGCAGGCCGTAGTCACAGCCTGCCTTCTTCATCCCGCTGCCGAGGTCGTGCGGGTCGAGCTCGTTGCCCCACAGGTAGAGCACGTGGCCCCCCTTGGTGCGGCACAGCCCGGCGCGCTTGGCGCGCTGCCCGACCTGCTTGCCGGTCGCGAGGATGCCCCCCCACTTCGGGCGCTTGCGCGGATCGATGTCGTCGCCGTCGACGAGCGGATCGAGGTTCTGGCGGAGCGAGCGCACGTCGGGCGGGGTCTGCATCTTCGGGCCCCAGGTGCCGAACGCGAGCCGCCCGTCGTCGAACATGAGCAGCGAGGCCACGTCGGGCACCGGCGGCTGGAACTCCCGGCGCCGGATGCTCATGCCCCACTTGCCCTGGTCGAAGCGGAACCCACCGTTGAAGGCCGCGACGACGCGCTTGGCCACGTGAGCCTCGCGCGGGAGCTTGCCGCCCGAGCGCGGCCACTTGCCGGCGGTCTTCTCGTCCGGCGGGAACGGGCCCTCGACGCCGATGGCCATGTCGAGCTCGAGCTGGCGCGCGTCCATCGCGACCACCTCGACCTTCGCCGTGCGCGCCGGGTCGGGCCGCACGAACCCGGTGTAGAACGCGGGCGGCGCGCCCTCGAGGGTGTGCAGCCAGTCGCGCTGCCACGGAGCCCACTCGCCCTCCTTCGGCGCGGGCTTCTCGCCCTCGACGGCCATCTTGGGCGGGGGCCATGCGTGGTCGTCGAGCGCGCCGATCTGGGTCGTGGAGGTGGCGGCGTAGGTGGGCTCGGCGGGCGGCAGAGCGGCGTCGACGCCCGCGGGGGCCGTCGCGGTGGGCGCGGCGCCGACCCCGGGTTCGCGCGGGGGCGCCGGCGCACACGTGACGAGCAGGAACGGCGAGGCGAGGAGCGCGCGGCGCATGTCCCGCGAGGCTGTCACTTCTGCTGCGCGGCGACGAGGGCGGCGAGGCCGTCCCCGGACGGCAGCAGCGTGATCTCGGCCTGGCTCTCCAGCAGGCGCTGGGTCTCGAGCACCTCGAAGGTGGCGGCGGCCACGCGGGGGTGTTGCTGCAGCTGGCGCAGCGCCTCGCCGACGATCTTGGGGCGGAGCGCGGCGGCCTTGGCGAACTCGATGGCCGCCTCGCGCTCGGCGGTGCCGCGGATCAGGTTCACCTGGTTGGCGCCGTCCTGCTGGATGGCGCTGGTGACCTGGCGGAGCCGGTTGACCACCTTCTCCTGGATCTGGCGCACCATGGCGCCGTCGCGGAAGTGCACCTTGCGGATGTAGACGCTGCCGAGCTTGAACCCCCACTCGTGCGACTTCGGCGACACCTCGTTGCGCACCAGCATGCTCATCGCGTGGCGCGTCTCGAGCATGTCGGAGAGGCGCATGTTGGAGAGCGCCCGCACCGCCGAGGATCCCACGTTGGCGCGCAGCGAGCCGCGCGGGTCGGTGTTCTTGAACAGGTAGGCCTCGGCGTCGTCGACGTACATCTCGTACCAGATGCCGATGCCCATCGGCGCGCCCTCCTCCGAGTTCACGGGCTGGCTGCGGAGGTACTCCTGGGTGAGCGACAGATCGAGGACCACCCGGCGCCCGAACGCGCGCACGAGCAGCGCGCCGAAGCCGAGCTTGCCGGGCAAGAAGTGCAGGCCGGGCTCGGCGATCACGCCCAGCACCTGCCCGAACAGGATGAACACGTGGGTCTCGCGCTCCTCGACCGTGGCGTAGAGGCCGAGGAACCGCGCGATGGCGAGCAGGAGCGGCACGCCCACCATGAGGGCGAGGAAGGTGATCAGCGCGACGACGAGGATGGTCATCGGTCGCCTCCTTCGATCTTGGCAGCAAGTGGCAGCAACACGCGGCGCGCCCGTGCGAGCAGCCCGAGCCGCAGGTTCTTGATGTAGGCCTCGAGGGTGCCGGGGCCGGCCGCGTCCAGCTGGCCGAGCTCCTCGGCGAGCGCCCGCAGCGGCTCGACCTCGGTCTGCACCCGCAGGGTCTCGATCTCGACGGCGCGGCGGGACTGCACGATGCGCTGGTCGGCCGAGGCCTGGGCCAGGCTGATCTCCGACGATACGTGGTTGTGGGCGGTGTTGATCGCCGCCAGCGCCGACTCCACCTCGTCCGGCGGGTCGATGCGCGTGATGAGGCACGCGTCGAGGGTGATGCCGTAGCGCGCCGCCGAGCTCGCGCAGTCCGCCTCCATGCGGTCGTTGAGGTCGCGGAGGTTCTTGCGCAGGTCGTTGATCGAGATGCCCTGCGCGGCGGAGAAGTCGCCGTCGGCCTTGTGGGGCGCCTCGAAGCTCGCGATGCGCTGCCGCAGCACCGAGACGAAGTACCCCATCACGTGGGAGATCGCGTGGCGGACGCCGAACAGGTAGGCGTAGAGGTTCTGCTCCGAGACCCGGAAGCGGATCTGTCCGCTGATGCGGGTGTCCAGATGGTCCTTCGTCACCGCCTCGATGCGCTGCCCGCCTTCGTTGGCCTCGGGGTGCTCCGGGTCCCAGGCCAGGCTCGTGGTCGTGGTCGCCACGCTGACCTTGCGCACCTCCTCCCAGGGCCACTTGAAGTAGGGCCCGCCGGGGGGGATGACCACGACCTGCGGATACACGTACCGCTCGCGTTCGTCGGGGCGGAGCCCGCTGGCGATCGGGAGCTCCAGCGTCGTCGCGTCTTCGCGCACGCGCTGGGCGCGCCCGAACACCGTCTTCACGGCGCGTTCGCTCTGGTCGACGGTGTAGAGCCCGCGCAGCACGACGCGCACGAGGATCCACACGAGGACGCCGAGGAGGATCCCCGGCACGAGTGCGCCCTCGAGGTGGTCGAAGAGCGCATCGGCCCCTTGCGGCGCCGGTTTGGAGAGGAGCGAGGCGAACATGCCGGGATGCTACGCCCGAAGCGGTCGCGGTAGAGTGTCGTCGTGGATGCGCACGAGACCCACCGCCTCGCGGAGCTGCAACGGCTGGCCGAGGCCTGCCTGGCGACGGAGACGCCGAGTGCTGCGCTGGCGCACGAGCTGGCCGCGCTGGCGCTCTCGCTCGTCGGGCGACGAGAGGGGGCGAAGGCCGGGGCGCCGTATCGCACGCGGCACGAAGGCCCCGACCCTGCCTCGCTCGTCGCGCTCGAGCGGTGCGAGGCCGAGCGTGATGCGCTGCGGGCCGAGGTCGTGGCCTTGCGCAAGAGGCCTGGCACCTGACGATGCGGCTGTGCCAGTGGCACAGCGTCCACGCCGAGAGCCCCGCGGTTTTGCAGGGCCGGCGTCGGTGGCATGGCGTCTGCTCTCGCGTCGGGCATGCGCCCCCTTCCCGTCTTGTCGTCCAGAGCCGCCGCCCGTTCCGCTCTCTTGTTCGTCGTGGCGATCGCCAGCGCGTCGGCGGCCGCCCTCGTCCATCACCAGCGCGCCGCGAAGGCAGCCCCGCCGGGCCTCCCGGCGCCGATCGCTGCTTGCGAGGACGCCGACGGCGACGGCTACGGCGTCGGCTGCGCGAAGGGCCCCGACTGCAACGATCACGATCCGAAGGTCCATCCGGGGGCGACCGAGTTGTGCAACTTCAAGGACGACGACTGCAACGCGCTCGTCGACGAGGCGCCCAGCTGCACGGTCCCCAAGCAGAACCCGGCGCGCGTGAAGGTGCCCGCGGGCACGTTCGCGATGGGCAGCATGAGCGGCGCCGCCGACGAGCAGCCGGTGCACACCGTCAGCGGTGGCGCCTTCGAGATGGACCGCTACGAGGTGACCAACGGGCGCTTCGCCGCCTGCGTGGCCGCCGGGCGATGCGCGAAGCCGACGCTGGTCTCGTCCAAGCTGCGCGCCCACTACTACGACGACCCGAAGTTCGCCGACTACCCGGTCATCCACGTGTCGTTCGCCCAGGCCGCGGCGTTCTGCGGCTACGCGGGCGGGCGTCTGCCGACCGAGGCCGAGTGGGAGCGCGCCGCCAAGGGCACGGAGGCGCCGCGCACGTTCCCGTGGGGCGAGGCGGCGCCGGACTGCAGCAAGGCGAACTTCGGCGGTTGCGTGGGCGACACCGACCTCGTGGGCCGGCGCGAGGGCGGCGCGAGCCCCTACGGCGCGATGGACATGGCGGGCAACGTCTGGGAGTGGACCGCGGACTGGTACGACGCGCGCTACTACGCGACGAGCCCGAAGGAGGCGCCGAAGGGCCCGAGCACGGGCAAGCTCAAGGTGATGCGGGGCGGGTGCTGGGTCAGCGGCGAGAGCTCGCTCCGGACCACGTGCCGCAAGGCGGAGCTCCCCGACTCCTGGGCGCCGAACGTCGGCTTCCGCTGCGTGTACGGAGGTGCGTCGTGAACCGCCTCGTCGCCCCCCTTCTGGCCTCGGCGAGCCTGCTGGTCGCGGGCCAGGCGTTCCCCTGCGGCGCGCCGTTCGGCACCGGCGTGAAGGCCGATCCGAAGCAGGCCGTCCTGCTCGCGCACAAGGGAGATCAGGAGACCTACGTCTTCCAGCCCACGTTCTGCGGCGACGTGAAGGACTTCGGCGTGATCCTCCCGGTCCCCTCCCTGCTCTCGGCCGCCCCGGCGCTCGCGGACGCGGCGATGTTCGACGCGGCGAGCGCGATCGCTGCGCCCACGGTCGTCAAGAAGACCGAGTGCCGGAGCCGGGGAGGGGGCCTGGACGCCGGCATGGGCTCGTTCGGCGACGCCAGCGACGGCACGACCGTGGTCGCGAGCGGCAAGGTCGGGTTCCTCGACTGGGTGCAGCTCGAGGCCAAGGACGAGGCCTCGTTCACCAGCTGGCTCGAGGCCAACGGGTACCCTTACGAGGCGAAGGCCAAGGCCGCGTTCGACTACTACGTCGCGAAGAAGTGGTACTTCGTCGCGTTCAAGGTGAGCAACGGCGCCACCCCGCCGAGTGGCATGAACTGCAAGTCGCTCGGCCCCGTCGCGCTCCAGTTCACCACGGCGACGCCGGTCCTGCCCTCGCGCATCGCGACGGTCGGGGGTGCGGCGTCGGGTGGCTTCTCCTGGCGGGTGTTCGCCATCACCGACGGCAAGGATCAGATGGGGTTCGACACGGGGTTCGACTGGACGCAGAAGAAGGCCTTCAGCGGCGTCATCCCCACCCCACGGATCGGCCAGTTCGGCGGGCTCGCGGTCGCGGGCGACCGGCTCACCGAGCTGACCGTCACGTTCGACGGCGCCCGCACGGCGGACGTCGGACTGAAGAAGGAGCCGGCCGTCGACTACCGGGAGACCGTCAACGAGACCGTGTACGTGGACTGCGCCGACCCTGCCGTCGACGACGCGGGCTCGTCTTCGGGGACGGGCTTCGGCTGTGCCACCCACGACGGCAAGAGCGCTCCGACCTTCGCGGTCGGTGTCGCGCTGGTGGGCCTCGCCCTCTCGCGCCGCCGCCGTTGAACCGGCCGGCCGGCGGCTCAGCGCACCTCGATGCACAGCACGTTCGAGTCGACGACACCCGCCTTCCACTGCACGTGGTGGAGGCCGGGGGTCGCGAACGTGTAGACGCTGATCTCGAAGTTCACGTCGAGCCCCGGGCTCTGCAGGACCGCGCCGTCATAGTCCCCCATCGTGAACGCGCCCCACTTGGGCACCTCGGGCGTGACCCGGACACCGTCGACCCACTCGCCGGTGATCGGCTTCGGGCCCATCACGAACAGCTCCTCGCCCTTGGCGGTCACCTCGAGCACGTGCAGCACGCGCACGGCCTCGTGGACCGCGTAGACGCGCGACTCCGCGAGCAGGGTGATCTGTCTCCCGGCGTGGCTGCGGCCGCGCACCGGGCTCTTGGGGTACGAGCGCAGGACGCGGTGGTCGGCCTCGGGCGCGCGCACGAGGTCCTTGGGGATGCGTACGTAGAGCTCGGCGAACTCGAGCCGGGCGAGCCAAGCCCCGGGCGGTGCGTGGGCCTCACCGAGCGACGCGAGGGTCACTGCGTCCGGGCAGCGCGGCGCCGGCGCCGAGGCCGAAGGCGTGGGCTTCATCTCGGCGTCGAGCGCGTGGGCCACCGGCGCCTCGCGGCGACACGAGAGCAGCCACAGGAGGGTGCAGGCGAGGCGACGCACGGAAGCAGGTTACAGCACGAGTCGCGCGGTCGCCGCGAGCGTTCGCTCGACGCTGGTGCTGGTGAAGCCGGCCACGGCGCTCGCGCGGTGGCGTTCGGTCACGCTGGCCGAGAGGTGGAGCGGCCCCACCGCGTGCACGCCGAAGAACGCGCGCCACTCGAGGCGATGGTCCGTGAGGCGGGCGTCGTCGACGACGTTCTCCTGGAAGCGGTCGACCCCGTCGATGGAGGCGAACGCCTCCCACTTGGCGCCGAAGCCGGCCTCGACGTCCGCGGTGGTGAAGGTGACCGTGGGCAGCACGCTGAGCCCGACCGCGTAGTAGTAGCCCTTCATGTGCAGGACCGACTTGCTGGCCGGCTTGCCCGTCGCGAGCCACGCGGGCCACGAAAGCGAGGTGATCATGGCGAAGTCCGGCGACACGTCGACCGCCGCGCGCACGCGGACCGGACCGACGTGCAGCGTGGCGTCGGCGACGGCGCTCGCCGCCCGGACGATGCCGAGGCGATCGAGGATGTCACCCACCCATCGCTCGACGTACTCGAACTCGGTGGCCGCGCCGACGAACACGCTCGCCCCGTGGTGGCCGCGGACCTCCTGGTGGTAGTAGCCGAACAGGCTCGCGCGGGCGGTGACGCCGAGTCGCTCGACGCGCCGCTCACCGAGCGCCAGATCGAACGAGAACCGCGTGAAGCCCCGGTCGGTCACGAAGCCTCCCGCGTGGCCCGGGCCGCCGTAGTGCGGCAGCGTGACCACCTCGGTCTCGAGGCCGAGCTCGGCGCGGCTCGCGTCGGGGCGACCGGCCTGGCTCACGCGGGCGATCCCGGACGAGAGGACGAAGCGGTGGTGCGTGTCGCTCGGCAGCCCGAGCGCGTCGGTCTGTGGGGCGCGGCCGCCCTGCGAGCGGTCGATGCGGTCGTGGAGCTTGCGCGGGAAGCCGAAGATCTCGGCCAGGACCCGCACCGGGATGGCGTCGCTCCCTCGATCGAAGAGCTCCCCGAGCTGGTAGAGACCCTCCCCGAACGGGATGCCGACGATGGGGGTGAAGATGACGTCGTTGAGGCTCGGGTACTCCTTGTACTCGACCACGTACTCCCACGTGAGCGAGCCGATGTTCGCCATCAGGAACGACTGGGCGATGGAGAGGCCGTTGGCCCGCGCGGTCCAGTAGTAGGCGGTCCCGGAGAGCGAGTGGTTGAAGGCGTTGGTGCCGAAGTCGTTGGAGTCGAACCGCAGTGCGTCGAAGGTGACGATCTTCCTCCGCCAGCTCGGCCAGTCCCAGCGCAGATCCCAGTCGGCCTGGTTGAAGTCGGCGTTGCTCCAGTACCACACCGTGCCGATCGGCCCGTTGATGACGAAGATCTCCTCGGCCGCGCGGATCCAGTGGCGCCGCCGCGGCTCGGGGTCGCGGATGCGCTCCTCGCCAGTGGCGTCGATCTCGGCCCCGAGCGTCGCGCGGGGGGTGGCGCAAGCGAGGAGCGCGCCGAGAAAGAGGACTCTTGGCCTCACGGCGGGCTCCGCCTCTCGAGGATGCGGCCGGCGAGCGCCTCACAGCGGGTGGGCGTCGAGCGGATGCAGTGCACGTGGAGCAGTCGCTCGGTCTGGTGGATCTCGAGCTCACCGGCGGCGCAATCGAGGTGCACCTCGGTGTTGGTGCGGTGCACGAGGCGACAGCCGAGCGCGCGCCCCGAGGCCTCGACGGCCACGAGGTCGACCTTCTCGAGCGGGCGGTAGAACACGACGTCGGGGTGGGTGTCGACGAACGACCAGGTCCAGGTGAGGTGCGTCGTGAGCCCGAAGCCACGGACCACCCAGTCGCGGGCGCCGAGGATGACGAAGGAGCCACCGAGGAGCAGCGAGAACACGCTGTGGGCGCCGACGAACCGGGCGTAGGCCGGGCCGCTGTAGACGCGCGCGCTGCCGCCGCTCGCGCCGTAGAACGTGCCGTCTTCGCGCAGGAAGCGCGTGCTGCCCGCGCCGATGCCGCCGCCGGCGACCAGGCGCAGGCGCGCGTCGGGCCCGAGGTCCTGGACCGACACGTCGAGGCGCAGGTCGTTGAAGTGCTGACGCGCGCTGCCGTTGCCGCCGAGCGTGTAGGACTCGGCCGAGTACCCGATGGACCAGCGAGACGACCGACCGTCGTCGAAGTCGAGCCCGAGGCCGATGCCGATCGCGGCCGAGGGGGTGGCGTCGGCGACGAGCTTGCTCCCGAGGGGCCCGTCGTCGTGCGGGCGCGCCGCGGCGTGCAGGGCCGGGTACGCCGTGGCCTGGAGATCGACGTAGGCGCCCACGCAGCCCGGCGTGCACGCAGCGATGGCGAGCAACCGCACATACTGCGCGGCGCCGCGGCCGCTGCGCGGAGGAACCAGGGTGGCGTCGGCCATGTCCTCGGGTGGTGCACCTTCCGTACCTCGGCCCGCGCGTTGCACCGCTCGAAGGCATGCGTGCGAGTCGGCGTTGGCCTCTCGCCGCGCTCGTCGCGGTGTGGCCGACCCTTGCCCGCGCCGACGACCCGGAGCCGCGGGACCGCCCCCAATGGCCGCGCGTGCTGCAGGAGTACGTGATCGTGAACGGGGTGCTCGGCATCCCCTGGTACTGGGGCAACCAGGACTACAGCCAGCGCACCTGGGACTGGAAGTGGGACCGCGAGAGCTGGAAGGCCAAGCTCGTCACCTTCGACGCGGTGCGCTTCGACGGCGACGACTTCCGCACCAACGCCGTCCACCACACGTTCGTCTCGGGGATGAGCTACTTCCTCATCGGCCGCGCGAACCGCCTCACGATCCCCGAGTCGTTCCTCGCGAGCATCCTCGCCTCCACCACCTGGGAGTACCTGGTCGAGTTCCGCGAAGGGCCGAGCGTCAACGACATGATCACGACGCCGCTCTCCGGCCTCGCCCTCGGAGAGACGTTCTTCCAGCTCGGCGAGCTGTTCCTGCGCGGCGGCGATCACCCGGTCAACTGGGTCTTCGCGACGGGGTTCGGCGGGCTCTCCACGTTCCACCGCCGCCTCGACCGCACCGTGCAGCCGAAGAGCCCCACGACGGACGCCCTCGGGTTCGCCACGGACCGCTGGCATCGCTTCGAGCTGCAGGCCGCGATCCAGCTCGTCGACCAGCCGACCCGCTCCGAGACGCGCCTGCAGCTCGGGCTCGACACCGAGATCGTCACCATCGACTCGTTCGACAAGGAAGGGCGCGCGCGTCGCTGGGTCGGCGGAGAGAACTTCACCCGCCTGTCGGCGCAGCTCTCGTACCACGAGCAAGGGGTCCAGGAGCTCACGATCCGGGCGCGGGCGACGCTGGGTGGCTACTACGACCAGGACCTCCGCGGCGTCACCGGATCCCTGACCGGTCACGCGTTCTACGCGGGCCTCGTGTCGTCGTTCGACTACGCCGTCAGCGAGCTCGACACGGTCACCGAGCGCCTCGGGGTGAGCGCGCTGGGGGTCACGTTCGACGCGTTCCTCGAGCGGGCGCCGCTCCGTCTCCGCGCCACGCTCGACGTGATGGGCGACTTCGCGATGGTCACGCCGATGGCGGGCGCCGCGTATCGGGCCTGGCTCGGGCCGCACGCCCGCACCCGGCTCAGCTTCCAGACCAACGACTACTACTACGCCGTCGGCGCGAGCGTGTTGCCCTCGGTGAAGATCGAGCTCGCGCCGTTCTTCGTGAACGCGGCCGCGCGTCTCGACACGTTCTCGTCGATCGACGGCATGGAGCGGCGGCAGTGGCAGGTGACCGACGACTCGCACTTCGCGGACCGTCGCGTGTCCTACCGCCTCACGGCGGGCGTCGCCCCTCTGCCTCTCCTCCGGCTCTCGGCCGCGCTCGAGCGCCGGGTGCGCGCTGGCACGGTCGGGCCGTTCTCGACCGATCTGCGGGAGCGGCTGGTGACGGTGGGCGCCTCGTTCGTCCTCTGAGGAGCCGAGGTCAGGGCAGCGTGACGTCGGTGACCTTGCCGTCGCAGGTCACCGTGGCGAGGGTCCCCTTCGAGAGCCACGCCTTCCATTTCCCCTTCTCGTCGAGGCGCGCGAGGTTGATGAACTTGCGGCCGCACGGGGCCTCGAGCACCGCTTCCGGGTCGCCGGTCGGGTTGCCCGAGACGAACACCTTGCCGACCTTCTCCGTGTGCACGCGCAGGAAACCGTTGCCGCTCTTGGGCTTGCCGGTCGGCTCGGCGAGCACCGGCGCGGGCTTGGTCGAGGCCGAGCCGCTCGTGCTGGCGGTCGTCGAGGGCTCGGGGGGCGACTTCTTCTTCGTCGGCTCGCTCGCGGCGGAGTCGTCGGACTTGCGCTCGTCGGGCTTCGGCTTGCCGCCGCTCGCGATCGCCACGACGACCAGCACCAGCGCCACGAGCCCGACGCCTCCGAGCACGTAGAGCCCCGTGCGGCGGCGGCCGGGGTTGCGCTGGGTCACCAGCGATTCCTCGAAGCGCACGAACTCCCGGCGGGGAGTGGCCTCGGCCACCGGGGGCGCGGTGACGATTGGCTCGGCCTCGGGCGGTGGGATGACCTTGGGCTCGTCCGGCACCACGGGGTGGGGGAGCGGCGGGGGCGTGAGCGCGAGGGCGAGGGGCTCGGCGGGCGGCGGCGGTGGGGTCAGCCCGAGGAGGGTCTTCGTCGGCACCTTGGGCAGCGGGGCCCCGGGCGCCGGTGTCATGAACTTGGCAGTATCGGGGATGGGGATGGGCCGCACGCTGATCGGCGCGACGGCCGGCACCGCGGGGGTGGGTGCGGCCTCGGGCGGATTCGGCGTGGCAGCAACTGGCACCATCGGCCCGAGCTCGATCTCGATCGGCTCCACGTCCTTCTTCGGAGGGACGCTGCGGATGAGATCCGACTCGGTGACGTCCTCGGTCTTCGGTGCCTCCGAGGGGGCGGGCGGCTCGTGGGCCACCATGCCGTCGGCCGTGGGGAGCGGCACGGGCGTGCGCAGCCGCCCCGGCTGGTGATCGGGGCCGATGTGCGGCGCCCCGTGCGGTGGGTGGGGGGGCGGCGCGGGCATGTGGGGCGGCTTCG
>CAZUZY010000154.1:0-17824 GCA_964624885.1 uncultured Polyangiales bacterium
GGGCGCGGTGGCGAAGGACGCCGCGGGCCACGTGGCCGCCGCGACGAGCACCGGCGGCATGGTCGACAAGCGCGTCGGACGGGTGGGCGACTCGCCGATCGTCGGCGCCGGCACCTACGCGGACGACGAGGGCGGCGCGGCCTCCACGACCGGCACCGGGGAGTCGTTCCTGCGCACGGCCTTCGCGGCGCGCGTCACCGCCACGACCACCGTCCCCGCGCTCGGCGCGATGCTCGGCGCCGCGCTCGAGGCCATGACCGCGCGGGTCGGGGGCACGGGGGGCGTCATCCTCGTCGATCGGAGGGGCCGCGGAGCGTTCGCCCGCACCACCGCGTCCATGAGCTACGCGCTCGTGCGCAGCGCGGCCGGCGCCGAGACCGAGGAGCGGGGCAGCTGATGCGCGTCGACCTGATCACGCTGTTCCCCGAGCTGTTCACCACGTTCCTCGCGACGAGCTTCGTCGGTCGCGCGGTCGAGAAGGATCTGCTCACGGTGCGCACCGCCACGCCGCGCGACTTCGGCCTCGGCAAGCACAAGTCGGTGGACGACACGCCCTACGGCGGTGGCTCCGGCATGCTGATGCGGGTCGACGTGATGGTGGCCACGATGGAGTCGCTCGACACCGAGCCGCGGGCGCGCCGCGTCCTGCTCACGCCGCAGGGCGCCCCGTTCGACCAGCGCGCGGCCGTCCGGCTCGCGGCGGAGCCGGCGATCATGCTGATCTGCGGGCGCTACGAGGGCTTCGACGAGCGCATCCGCGCCTACGTGGACGAGGAGATCTCGCTCGGCGACTTCGTCATGACCGGCGGCGAGGTCGCGGCGATGGCGGTGATCGAGGCCACGGTGCGGCTCCTGCCCGGGGTGCTCGGCAACGAGAGCTCCGCCACCGAGGAGTCGCACGCCGAGGCCACGGGCGGGATGCTCGAGTACCCGCAGTACACGCGGCCCGTGGAGTTCCGGGGCGCGACGGTGCCCGAGGTGCTGTCGTCCGGCCACCACGCGCAGATCGAGGCCTGGCGCCGCGCCCAGTCGCTCGAGCGCACCCGCGCGCGGCGGCCTGATCTGGTGCGTCCTGCGGCCGAGGCACCCGCGAAGGCGCGGAGGGGCGAGAAGGTCGACTGAAGAGCGGTCGCGGCCGTCCGATACGACCGCCCCGCCTAGCCCTCGCTGCCGCCGTACAGAGACTCGGCGATCGAGAACGTGGCGGCCTCGAGCGACTGATAGGCCGCGCGGATCGCGCCGACGTCGGCGCCCGAGTCGAGGTGGCCGCGCAGGGCCTTGGCGTCGTTGCGCAGGCTCTCGAGCACGTCGTTGGCCACGAGGTCCTTGTAGCCGTCGAGGGCGGCCTCGGTCGTGTAGAGCAAGGTCTCGGCCTGGTTGCGCAGATCGGCGAGCTCGCGCCGCAAGACGTCGGCGTCGCGGTGCTTGTCGGCCTCGTTGACCAGGCGCTCGACGTCCTCCTGCGAGAGGCCGGAGGCGGGCGTGATGCTGATCGACTGGCCCCGCCCGGTGCCGAGATCCTTGGCCTCGACGGCGACGATGCCGTTCGCGTCGATCTTGAAGGTGACCTGGATCTTGGGCACGCCGCGGGGCGCCGGCGGGATGCCGGTGAGCTCGAAGCGGGCGAGCGAGCGGTTGTCGGCGGCCATCTCGCGCTCGCCCTGGAGCACGTGGACCGGCACGAACGACTGGTTGTCGAGCGAGGTGGTGAACACCTCGCTGCGCTCGGTCGGCACCGTGGTGTTGCGGGCGATGAGCTTGGTGAACACCCCGCCGCCGGTCTCCACGCCCAGTGAGAGCGGGGTGACGTCGAGGAGCAGCACGTCGTCGATCTGGCCGAGCAGCGCCGCGCCCTGGATGGCGGCGCCGACCGCGACCACCTCGTCGGGGTTCACGCCCTTGTGGGGGTCGCGGCCGAAGAACTCCTTCACCGCGCGCTGCACCGCCGGCATGCGGGTCATGCCGCCGACGAGCACCACGCTGTCGATCTTGGCGGCGTCGAGCTTGGCGTCGGCGAGGGCCGCCTTGCAGGGCTCGATGGTGCGGTCGATGAGGTCGGCGACCATGCCCTCGAGCTCGGCGCGCTTCATCATGCGCTGCAGGTGCACGGGGCCAGCCTTGCCGACGGCGATGAAGGGCAGGTTGATCTCGGTCTCGAGCGAAGAGGACAGCTCGTGCTTGGCCTTCTCGGCGGCCTCCTTGAGGCGCTGGAGGGCCATGCGGTCCTTGCGCAGGTCGATCTGGTTCTCGGCGAGGAACTGGCTCGCCAGCTGCTCGACGATGCGCAGGTCGAAGTCCTCGCCGCCGAGGTGGGTGTCGCCGTTGGTCGACTTCACCTGGAACACGCCGTTGGCGATCTCGAGGATCGAGATGTCGAACGTGCCGCCGCCGAGGTCGTAGACGGCGATGCGCTCGCTGTCCTTCTTGTCGAGGCCGTAGGCCAGCGCGGCGGCCGTGGGCTCGTTGACGATGCGCTTGACCTCGAGACCCGCGATGCGGCCGGCGTCCTTGGTGGCCTGGCGCTGGGCGTCGTCGAAATAGGCGGGGACGGTGACGACCGCGTCGGTGACCGGCTCGCCCAGGTACGCCTCGGCGATCTCCTTCATCTTGGCGAGGATCATCGCCGAGACCTCGGGCGGGCTCATGTCGCGGCCCTGCACCTGCACCCAGGCGTCGCCGTTGGCCGCCGACACGATCTTGTAGGGGGCGAGCTCGATCTGCTTGAAGACCTCGGGCTCGACGGTCTTGCGGCCCATCAGGCGCTTGACGGCGTAGATCGTGTTCTGCGAGTTGGTGACGGCCTGACGCTTGGCGATCTGCCCGACCAGCCGCTCGCCGCTGGCGGTGAACGCGACGATCGAGGGCGTGGTGCGCGCGCCCTCGGCGTTCGGGATGACCTTCTGCTCTCCGCCGTCGACGATGGCGACGCACGAGTTGGTGGTCCCCAGGTCGATCCCGATGATCTTCCCCATGTCGAGGGGGTCACCGTAACAGGAATTCCGTGGGCTTCGGCGATCCCTTTTTTGCGGGAGCCGTCGGCCTCGCGATTTTCTTGGCGGCGCTACCCGCGGACGCGGATGGCGACAGTGAGCTTGACGACGTTCTTGATCACGTTGGGCACGCGCTTGAACAGGTTGATCGAGGGCGGGCGCTTCTCGACCACGCGCACCGGGATCTCCTTGATACGGATGCCACCGCGCTCGGCGCGGATGACGAACTCGCTCGCGAACACGTCCTTGTCGACGAGGCAGCTGCGCACCGTCTCGAGGAGGGCCGTGCGGCGGAACGCCTTGAGCCCGTGGGTGTCGGTGCCGCGGAAGCCCAGGGTGACGCGGAGCAAGCCGTTGTAGAACATGGAGGCCGCGTGGCGGACCAGGGGGCGGTCGTCCTGCGCCTCGCCGAGCAGCTTGCTGCCGATGACGAGGTCGGCCTCGGAGGACTCGAGGATGGCGAGGGCCCGGGCGTGGAAGTCCACGTCGCAGAGGTCGATCTCCTCGCACACCACGAACGTGCCGCGGGCGCGCAGGATGCCCTCCTTCATGGCCTTGCCGTAGTTCGGCTCGCCGAGGCTGAAGAAGGTGACGTCGGGGTGCTTCTGGGCGAGCTCGGTGCCGATACGGACCGTCGCGTCCTTGCTCCCGTTCTCGGCGACGATGATCTCGTACGAGAAGCCCCGCTCCGCGAACTTCTCTCGAAGCCCGGAGATGGCGTCGTACAGGATCGCCTCTTCGTTGTAGACGGGGATGACGACGCTGAAGTGGGGCGCTGGCCCGGACATGGGTTCGCGGACGCTAGCTGCCTCGAAAAGCCGTGTCGAGACACCTCGGTCCAGAGCCCGTGATAGGCTTGCCGCCCATGTCGCCGCGTACCCCTTTCCGTCGGGTGGCTTCGTCCCTGTTCGCCCTGGCGCTCCTCGCCGGTCCGTTCGCCCTCGCCAACGGCTGCGCCTCGCGCGGGCCGGATCTCGCGAGCCGCATGGGCACCGCGCGCGCCAACTACGAGTCGGTCGGCTACGCGCCGTTCGGCCCCTCGGAGACCGGCAAGGTCGAGGAGGGCAAGGACAGCCGCGTGGCCCTCAAGCTCAAGGAGGGCTGCTTCCTCGTGGTGGCGTTCGCCGGCGACGGCATCAAGACCATCGAGGCCACCCTCAACGACCCCGCGGGCAAGGCGGTCGGCGAGGTGAAGAAGCAGGAGGGCCAGGTCTCGGTCAAGCAGTGCGTCACCGAGGCCGGCACCTACACCCTCGTGGTCAAGGGCACCGGCGGCGGCGCCTTCATCGTCCAGCCGTACCTCGGCGCCGGCAAGGGCGAGGGCGGCGGCCCGACCCCGACCCCGTGCGAGGGCCCCGACTGCGACGACCCGGGCGGCCCCGATCCCGGCGGCAACCCCACGGGCGCCGACGACTGCCAGGGTGGGATCGACCTCAGCCCCGGCGGGAGCGCCAAGGGCAACAGCCAGAAGGCGAGCAACAACACGAGCGTGCACTGGTCCTGCGCGGCGAGCGACGGTCCGGCCGTCATCTACCGCGTGCACGTCGAGGGCCGCCACAAGCTCGTGGTCGACATGACGGCGCCCAAGTTCGACGCCGTGATGGCGCTCTACCGCGCCGCCTCCGACGGCTGGCTCTGCGACTCGGTCAACGAGCTCGAGTGCTCGGACGACAGCGAGGGCAACACCGGCAAGGGCCACATGGAGGCCATCGTCGACACCGGCGACTACGGCATCATGATCGGCGGCTACGAGCCCACCGACAAGGGCGAGTTCGAGATCAAGACCCGCCTCGAGGACGCACCGAGCCTCTCCACGATCTGCACCGGCGCCCACGCGCTCGTGGCGGGCACCAAGAGCACCGACCTCATCGCGGGTGACGGCTCCAACTTCCGCGCGAGCTGCGGCAACAGCGAGGGCGGCGAGTCGCTGTTCAAGTTCGACCTCAAGCAGCGCTCCCGCGTGCGCGTGGGCGGCAAGGTCGGCGGCGGGAGCAACGTGGTGGTCTCGCTCCGCACGCGCTGCGACGACGTGACCAGCGAGGTCGCCTGCTCGGCCACCTGGCACATCGACGGCGTGTCGTGGACAGGCATCCGCGACGCCGGCAACTACACGCTGTTCGTGGACTCGAGCGACCCGGCGCTGAGCGGCACCTCCGAGGCCACCATGGACATCGCCGCGGACGGCGGTGACGGCGCGGTCGAGTCGGACAGCTGCACGAGCGCCAAGGCCCTGCAGACTTCGGGCACCTTCAACATCGACACCCTCCACGCCAAGGCCGACGCCAAGGCGAGCTGCGCGAGCGACGGCGCCGCCGACCTCGTCTACAAGCTCGACGTCAAGGTGAAGAGCCGCATCTTCTTCTCGGCCAGCGAGGACGAGGGGCGGCACGTGGTGGCGATCCAGAAGGCCTGCGGCGACACCAAGGGCGAGCTCTCCTGCGATCTCGTCGCGCAGAGCAAGGGCGTCGACGCCACCCTCGATCCGGGCAGCTACTTCGTGATCGTCAAGGGCAAGAGCAAGGACGACTTCGGCCGCGCCAAGATGTCGGTCAAGCTCCGCGAGCTCGGGCCGGCCCAGGCGGCGTGCAAGGCGGCCACCAAGCTCGTCGCCGGCACCGCGGTGAAGGACACGACCAAGGACGCGCCGGACCGGTTCGCCTCGCAGGGCTGCGGCGGCCAGATCGCCCAGCAGTCGAGCGGCGACAAGGTCTACCAGTTCACCCTCAAGGAGAAGTCGAAGGTCAACCTGCAGCTCAAGGGCGGCACGTTCTACAACGCGATCATGTCGCTGCGCTCCGACTGCAGCGACCCGACCCGCAACGAGATCGTCTGCTCCAACACCTACAGCAAGACCATCGACCGCGAGCTCGATCCGGGCACCTACTACGTGGTGGTCGACGGCTACGGCGTGAAGAGCGAGGGCGATTTCAACCTCGAGCTCACCACCAAGCCAGTGAAGTGATCGCGCGGTGACGGCGCGCGAGCTGCGGGCCTCGCTGCTCTCCTGGTACCAAGGCGCCGCGCGGGACCTCCCGTGGCGGCGCACGCGCGACCCGTGGGCGATCTGGGTCTCCGAGGTGATGCTGCAGCAGACCCGCGTCGAGACCGTGATCCCCTACTGGGAGCGCTTCCTCGCGCGGTTCCCCACGTCGAAGGACGCCGCCGACGCGCCGGTCGACGACGTGCTCACCCTGTGGAGCGGCCTCGGGTACTACCGCCGCGCGCGGCTGCTGCACGCCGGCGCCATCCACGTGCGCGACGTGCACGGCGGCGTCGTGCCCGACGACCCGGAGGCCATCCGCGCGATCCCCGGCGTCGGCGCCTACACCACCGGCGCGATCGCCAGCTTCGCGTTCGGGAAGCCCACGCCGCTGGTCGACGGCAACGTCGCCCGCGTGCTCTGTCGAGTGTTCGGGATCGAGACCGATCCCCGAAGGGGGGCAGGGCTCGCGGAGGTGTGGCGGCGGGCGGGCGAGCTCGTGGTGGGGGAGCGTCCCGATGCCCTCAACAACGCCCTGATGGAGCTCGGCGCCACGGTGTGCGCTCCGACCCGGCCGCGTTGCCTGGTCTGCCCCTGGCGGGAGGCCTGCGTGGCCCGGCGGGACGGTCGCGCCGAGGCGCTGCCGATCCGCGTCGAGAAGGCGGCGCGGCCCCGCGTGGAGGAGATCGCGCTCGTGCTCCGCCACCGCGGGCGGCTCGTGCTGGTGCAGCGCAAGAAGCAGGGTCTCTACGGCGGGCTCTGGGAGGCCCCACGCGTGGGCGCTCGTGATGTCGTCACCGCCTGCGAGCAGGTCGCGGGGGTGCTCGGGGGCACGGTGTCGGCGGAGGGCGGCGCGGGCCACCTCGTGGAGCACGTGCTCACCCACCGCGAGCTGCACGTGCGCGTGTTCGCGGCCGAGATCGACCGCGCGCCCGTGCTCCACGCGAACGACACCTGGGACGCCGTGGCGGTGGTGGACGACGAGGGAGGGCGGGCGATCTCCACGCTCGCCCGCAAGGTGATCGCGGCTACGCCGGGCAGAGGAAGTGCGCGCGGCGCAGCCGACGATCCTCCTCCTCGAGTCCCAGCGCGAAGTCCGCGGCGAGCGCGATCGCGTCGGTGAGCATGCCTGCGGCGAGCGGCTCGCGCCCCCCGACCAGCAACGCGCCCATGCGCCACGCGGGGCTCTCGAGCGGGAACACCCACGCGCGTGCGCCCTCGAGGTGCGCGGAGAGCGCATAGGGCACCGCGATCATGCGGGCGTCGAGGTCGAGGTCGCGCCCGAGCAGCGCCACGAGGGCGCGATCCAGGAGACCGGCCGAGAGGGGGTCGATCGGCGCGAGCGCGCCGCGCGCAGCCCGTCCGAAGCGCGGCCCGAGCACGACCGCCGAGGGGCGACCGAGCCGGGCGGCCGCCTCGCGCGCCAGGTTCTGCGGCTCGAACGGGTCGAGCAGACGTACCCGTGCGTACACGCCGCTGTCGGGCGTGGGGCGCGGATGCGCAGGGGCAGCACGGCGGACGACGGCCATCGCCCTCGTGAACGGACCACGCCCTCACGGCCGCAGCCGGAGCCAACCGCAGGCCAGACCGGGACGGGCGCGCAGCCGGCGGCAGCCCCAGATCAACTACCGCGGCGGAACATGCGGGCGTAGTGCTCGCTGACCTCGGCCCCGCCGAGCTGGGTGAAGAACGTGCTGTACGACATCCAGATGGCGATGCCGTTGAGGTCGCGGAACACGGGCGGCAGGTAGATCGGGGCCTTGACCACGCCGTCGTGCGCGCGGGAGGCCAGCACCGGGATGTCCTCGTGCTCGATCTTGCCGACGAACAGGAACGGGATGAGCTCGGGGCGATCGTGCTCGATGCACGCGCGGATGAACGCGTAGTTGAGGACGATGCCCTTGCTGTAGCAGAGGTCCTTGGTGAACGGCGCTCCGCCCGTGGTGGTGCCGCCGCGGAAGATGCGGCGGGTGGCGTTGAAGCACTCCTCTTCTTCGTAGCCCTCGGTGCGATACCAGTCGAAGACCTGCGCGAAGTCGGCGCCGTCCTCGGCCTTGTCGACCGCGATCACGCGATCGTTCAGGCGCCGCGCGCGCCGCGGATAGGTGCGGAAGGTGAAGATCTCGAGCAGCGCGGCGAGGCCCTCCTGGGCCGCGGTGGTGCGCGGCGGGCCCTTGGAGAGCCAGCGGGCGACCGGCTGCGCCTGTCCGTTGAGCGAGGTGGCGAGGTGGACCCAGCCCTCGTGCACCTCGAACAGGTCGATGTCCCGCATCGAGAACATCGCGCCGGTGCGGATCTTCAGGTAGTCGCTGCCGGCCGCCGCGTCGGCGAAGATGCCGTCGTCCTCGGAGACACGCACCGTGGACTCGCCGAAATAGGCGGTGAGGCGGTGGTTGAGGATGTCGACGGCCTTGCGGGCGGGGAGGTCCCGCGGGCTCGGCGGACCGAGCTCGTCCTGCAGGTTGGTGAGCAGGCCGTAGAGCACGTGGGCGCTGTCGCGAACCGTGGTCTTGCCGTCGGGGTACTTGTCCTTGGGCGAGCCGTAGAGCTTGCGCGAGTAGGCGTAGAAGATGTTGGTGCCGCGCGCCTCGAGCATGCGCACGACATCGCGGTACTGCACCGCCGTGGCGATGAGGATCTGCCCGAGCTGGTCGCCCTTGAGCTCCCGCGCCGCGTCGCGCGCGATCTCGTCGAACTCGGCCGCCTTCTGGCGGGGGTCGAAGCCGAGATCGACGGTGCCGTAGTGCTCGGGGCCCACCACCGGCACGTCCTTGAAGCGTGAAGCGCGGAACTTCTCGAAGATGGTCGGATCCCAGCGGAGGGAGTTCAGGACCCGGATCGGCCTCTGAGCGTCGACGATTCGCTGGGAGAGCGTGGCGACGATCTCTTTGTACGAGCGCCACGGACCGGCCACCGGCAGCGGCGGGATCGAGGGCACCGGACTCATGTCGACGTCGTTGGCGACGAAGTCGACCAGCGGAGCTTCGGGCGCGCCCGGGGCATTGCCGGCGTCACCGGGCTCGGCCGCGCGGGGGATCGCCGGGGCGTTGGGGGCGACGGGCGGCAGGACCGCCGGCGGCTCCTCGACCACGCCGTCGCGAGCGCCGCCCCCGCCCGAAGAGGAATCCCCACCGTCACGCGCGGCCGCCGCTGCGCGCTCGCGGGAAGCGTCTCCGCGGGCCATCGAGCTTCTACATAGGCGAAATCGGCGTTTCTTGCAACGACAATGTCACTTTCCTGGCTCCTCAGGGGGCCGATCGGGGCGGAGACCGAACAGGCTCTTGAGGCGTTCCAGCATCACGCTGCGCGTCTCTTTGCGGCGATCATCGTCCGGGCTGCGCGCCTCGAGCTTGGCCGCGAGCTCGGTCTGACGGGTGGCGAGGATGTCGCTCAAGGCCTCCGCCACCTCGGGGTGTCGCGCCAGCGTGGCGCGGAAGCTCGGCTCGTCGAGCACGAACGTGCGGGTCGCTCCCGCGGTGATCACCGTGGCGGTGCGCGCCGCGCCGGTGACCAGGGACATCTCGCCGAAGAACTGCCCCGCCGAGAGCCGGAACAGCTCGCGCCGATCGTCCCCGGAGGTGACGATGGCCTCGCCGTCGAGGATCACGTGCATGGAGCGGCCCGGGTCGCCGGCCCGCACGATCACCTCGTTGGCGCCGTAGAGGTGCTCGTGCCCGTGCAGCGCGATGTCGGACACGGCCTCCTCGCTGAGCGGCGCGAACAGCTCGCACCTCTGCAAGAGCCGCACACGCGCGTCCTGGTCGACGACCGCGTCGCGGGTGGGCGCGAGGTGGAGCGTGCGGGTGGGGAAGGGGAACGCGAGGCCGCTCCGCGCGAACGCGTACCAGAGGCGGGCGCGCACGTCGGCGTCGACCAGCTCGAAGTCCTCGCCGCGGCGGGTCCAGTAGCGGAACTGGTAGGCCACGCCGCTGTCGCGGAACGCGCTCACCACGACCAGCGGCGCGGGCTCGGGCTCGATGCCGGCGACGTCGCGGATCGCCTCGAGCACCGCCTGCTTCACGAGCTCGGGGGGGGCGTCGTAGGTGGCGTCGAAGTCGACGTCCCGGCGGAACGTGCGCTCGCCGTGGCCGTAGTTGGTGACGGTCTTGGTGACGAACTCGTTGTTGGGCACGAGGTGGTCGACGCCGTCGTTGGAGCGCAGGGTGGTGGTGCGCCAGCTGGTCGCGATCACGCGGCCGCGCCGCTCGAACGACTGCACGTGGACGATGTCGCCCACCTCGAACGGGCGCGCGTACTGCACGAGGACGCCCGCGCCGACCTGCCGCAGCACCTCGGCCACGGCGGCGCCGATGCCGCCGACGACGACGGCGCCGGAGGCGAGCACCCCGAACGTGGTGACGCCGCCGGCACGGAGGCCGATCAGCGACGCCACGAGGAAGGTGACGCCGAGGAGGCTGTACCGGATCATCGGGCGCAGCGGCCGCTTGCCGTTGCGGCCGAGGACGAAGTCGGCGACCAGCACGAAGCTCGTCTGCGCGACGGCGAGGGCGAGGGCCACCGCGGAGAGCAGCTTGAACAGCCGGTCGATCTCGGACTCGCCCTGCGGCGCGAGGCACCGGGCGCCGCTGATGACCAGGTAGAACCAGGCGAGCGAGGACGAGAGCCGGAGGGACTTCTTGAGCTCGGTGTGGAGGACGCTGGTGAGGAGGGCGTCGCCCGCGAGGATCAGCAGGGCGAGGATCGGCCCGAGGACCCCGACGTCGTCCAGCAGCCGGTGCCAGGGATCGATGTGGAAGGGCAGGTTCATCGCCGACACCCGCGCTTGACGGGGACGCCCACGGTGTTACCACGAAAGACGTCCCTTCTGCCCTGCTCGTCAGGTCGCCATTCGATGATCCCCGATGAGGTCGACCAGGGGGCCCGCGTCGTTCCGTTGTGCAAGCCCGGGGTTCTTCGCCGGGAAGCCTGAAGGTGCGACAACCACGGCCCCCACCTAGCGTTCTCGCTAGGGGTTCATCACGGCACACCAACGGCAACGGCGGTTGGGGCTCTATCTCTGGTTTGCCCTACGTGCCGCCGCTCCGGCGCCTGCGGCCCCTACGCGACGTCATTTCCGGGCTGCACGGGTTTCTGGTTTGCCCTTCCGGGCCGCACGGGGTTTCTGGTTTGCCTTACTGGGCTGCACGGGGGCTACTTCGGCAGGTCCACCGGGGCGGTCGGGTTGGCCTCGCCGATGCGGATGCGGCGGCCACCGCCGATGCCGGTGAGGCGCACCACCGTGCCCGGCTGATCCGGCCAGCGGATCTCGACCGCCTTCGGCGAGCAGGCGGCGCCGAGCCCGAAGGTGAGCGCGGTGTCGTGCTGCATGCCGAAGTGGCCGTAGCCGCCGAGCAGCTCCTTGGTGATCACCCGCGAGGTGCCCTTGTCGTCGACCACCACGCGCACGCGCGCGCCGATGCCGGCGCCGTTCGCGCCCCCCTTGCCCTTGCCGGCGAGCGCGATCTGCAAGAAGCCGTTCTTCTGCGCGCCGTCGTTCAGCGTGTTCTCGTAGAAGTGCACCTCGTTGCCGTTGGTGTAGATCTTTCCGCAGTCGCGCGCGGTGGAGCTGCCGACCACCACGTCGAGGTCGCCGTCGCGGTCGAAGTCGGCGATGGCGATGCCGACCGTGCACGGGTGGTGCAGCCCGATCGCCTCGCCCACCTCCTCGAACGTGCCGGGGGCGTCGTGCTTCTGGCGGTAGACCAGCGCGTAGTTGTCGGGGTAGTCGCTGGCGCCGACGATGAGATCGTCGAGGCCGTCGAGGTCGAGGTCGGCGTGTGCGACCATGATCCCGCCCTCGTTCCAGTCGCTGCCCACGTGCTTCCAGTCGAGGCCGGTGGCCGGTCGGCCGGGCCGCGTGAAGTGGATCGCGGCGTCCGCGGTGGGACCGTCGTTCACGAGGAGCTCCGACTGATCCGACGACTCGCCGATGTGCCAGTGCTTGATCTCGGCGCTGTAGAGGTCGGCCTTGCCGTCGCCGTTCAGGTCGCCGCACGTGGTGGTGAACGTGTTGCCGTTGTTGCGCCAGGGCTTCGCGTCCTGGGCCGGGTTCCAGAGGCCGGGGCTACAGCTCGTGCGCGGCTTCGGGAGGGTGGCCGGGCACTTGCCGGCGCCCTCGTTCGCGCAGTAGCAGCGGTAGAACTCGTTGTCCGAGTAGTCGACGTTCGCGTCGCCGGCGAACCCCGAGGCCTGGCCGAGCTCCTGGAACGCAGTGCCCGCGAGGTTCTTGTAGAGCAGGTTCGACTGCCGCCCGTAGGCCGACACGAGCAGCTCGGGGTAGCCGTCGCCGTCGAGATCGCACGCGGTCACGCCGTAGGCCGGGCGGTGGTTGAGGCCCGCGTCGAAGCCCGCGTTCTGCGTCTCGAGGCCGGAGCCCGGGGTGCCGTCCTTGAACGTGCCGTCGCCGACGCCCTTGAAGAGCCGCGCCTGGACGCCCGCGTAGCCACCGCCGTAGCTCCGGTACCAGAAGCCCACGAACAGATCGGGCACGCCGTCGTGATCCACGTCGGCGAAGGTGGCGCTGGTGGTGGGCGGGAGGATGTCGCCCGGGACCTTCTGCACGTCGGACAGCGGCGCGAGGGTGAACTTGCCCTTGCCGTCGTTGAGCAGGATCTCGTTGCGATCGCCGAGATCCTTGTCGAGCGCGGTGGGCTCGCCGTAGTTGGCACCGGTGAACAGATCGAGGTCGCCGTCGCCGTCCACGTCGGCCGCCACGGCGAGCTGCGCCGACCGGAGCTTGCCGTCGGCCGGGGGCGCCGTCGGACGCACCGCGCCGAACCCGCTCGCCTCTGTCTCGTCCACGAAGTGCCGGCCGCCGCCCGGCTTCGGGCGGTTCATCAGCACGCGGCCCGCGGACTTCGGGTCCTTGGGGTCGATGCGCCCGGGCCCTCCCTGGACGAGCAGGTCGGGGTAGCCGTCGCCGTCCAGGTCGATCGCCTGCAGGTGGTTGCCGTGGACGTTCAGGTGATCCTTGTCGAGGTCCCACGTGTCGGTCTTCTTCACGAAGGCGAGCTTGCCGGTGCCCGTGATCCCATCGCACTTGCCGGCGAGATCCGCCTTCAGCGGCGCTGGGCCCGCGCCGAGCAGGGTCGTGAGCTCGTCGACGCCGCTGTCCTGCTCCGGAGTGGGAGCAGGTGTGTCGGACTTGGAGGAGCAGCTGGCGAGGACGAAGGCGGCGGAAAGGAAGAGACGGCGCATGTCGCTCCGAGGATACCTCCGTCTCGGTTCGCTGCTACCTTTCGAAGACCATGGGAGGACGGTGGGGAAGGGTGGGTCTGCTGCGCTTCGGCGTCGGCCTCGTGCTCTCGGCGTGCGCCGTCGGGGAGTCGGGGGTCGACACCGCGACCGACAGCGGCGCGCGAGACACGGGCGCGACCGACGACGCCACGGCCGAGACGGCCGATGCCGCCAAGGAGGCCGCGGTGGACAGCGGCGTCGACGCCGCGATCGACACCACGCCCGGCGACACGCTGGTCACGGACGGCACGACCGACGCCACGCTGGACGCCACCGACGCCGCCGGCGACGCGGCGAGCGACGCCCTCGACAGCGGCGGCGAGACCGGCACCACGCTCGGCCTCGTGGCCAGCATCACGGCCGGCACCTACCACTCCTGCGCGCGACTCACCGACGGATCGGTGAAGTGCTGGGGCTACAACTTCTACGGCCAGGTCGGCGACGGCACGACCACCAACCAGGCCTCGCCGAAGGCCGTGCTCGGCCTCCTGAGCGGCACCCTGACCGCGCTCCGCGTGACCGCGGGTGGCAACCACACCTGCGCGCGCCTCTCCGACGAGACCGTGCGTTGCTGGGGCTCGAGCGCGATGGGCCAGGTGGGCGACGGCACCCTCGTGACCAAGCCGAGCCCGGTGTCGCCGACCGGGTTGACCAAGGTGGCCGAGGTCGTCGCCGGGCAGGACCACACGTGCGCGCGCCTCACCGACGCGACCGTCAAGTGCTGGGGCAGCAACGCCTACGGGCAGCTCGGGATCGGCACGCTGGTCGACAAGACGGTGCCTACTGCCATTGCTGCCATCACCAACGCGGCCCAGGTCTCGGCTGGCGCCCGCAACACCTGCCTGCGGCTCGCGACCGGCACCGTGAGCTGCTTCGGCGACAACGCCTACGGGCAGATCGGCGACGGCACGCTCGTCGACCGCAGCGCGCCCAAGGCGGTGACCGGGGTGACCGGCGCCACCGACCTCGCGGTGGGCGCCAACCACGCCTGCGCGCTCATCGGCACCGGCGCGACGAGCTCGGTCAAGTGCTGGGGGTACAACTTCTACGGCCAGCTCGGCGACGGCACGACCACCAACCGCTCCACCGCGGTGACGGTGACCGGGCTCACCAACGTCGTCGAGATCACCGCCGGGGACAGCCACACCTGCGCGCGGCTGGCCGACAGCTCGGTCAAGTGCTGGGGGTACGGGTTCTACGGACAGATCGGCGACGCCACGACCACCAACCGCTCGCTGCCCACCACCGTGAGTGGCCTTTCGACCGCGCTCGACCTCGACGCGGGCCGCTACCACTCCTGCGCCCGCGTCACCGGCAACACCGCGGTCTGCTGGGGCTACAACGTCTACGGTTCGCTCGGCGACGGGACCAAGGCGAACAAGTCCACCCCGAGCCCCGTCGCGCCCTGAGCTCTCGCTCGCCTCGACTCAGTTCGTGACGCGGATCGGGTAGCCGACGGTGAGCTTCTGCCCCGTCTTCGGGAACACGAGCGTCGCGGTGACCTTGTCGATGCAGGCGAGGAACGCGGCGTCCGACACGCCCTCGCCCTCGGGCTTGGTGGAGAGGTTGGTCACCGTGCCGTCCTCCTTCACGTCGAACCGCAGCTTCAGCGTGCCGTCGGCCTTCGGCGCGTGCGCCTCGACGCACTTCTTCATCGCGCCTCGCGCGCCGCGCACCACCGCCTTGATCTCGCGGGGGCGCAGGTTCGCGGTGAGCGGGACGGTGACCGGCGCCGTCGGCAGCTCGGTCAGGGCCGAGAGCGCCTTCTGGACGTCGGGCAGCTGCGCCTCGCGCGGCGCGCCGACCAGGATCACGGGGGGCGCGCCCGGGCGCGACTTGACCACCACCACGCCCTCGCCCTTCTCGAGCCGTGCGATCACCTCGGCGCTCGGCAGCGGCAGGTAGGCGTCGTAGCGGGCGGGGATCTTGTGCGCCCCGAGGTCGAAGAAGAACACCACCAGCGACTTGTCGAGCCGCGCGCGCTCCGCCGCGATCGCGGTCCACGAGCCGTGGCGGGACGAGGAGGTGTGCCCGGAGAGGCTGTCGTCGCAGAGCGGGCAGGCCTCGCGGGCCTTGGCGCGCACCGCGTCGACCACCGCGAACGTGCCGAGCTCGTCGGGCTCGGACGGGGCGCCGAACTGCAAGAGGTCGACCTTGACCTTGCCCTCGCGCACCGGGAAGAACGGCGTGAGCGCGCGCGCGAACGGCGCCACGGGCGCAGCACCATCTTCGCTCTCGCGCAGGGACTTCTGCGCGCTCCCGGTCACGAGCTTCTGCAGCAGCACGTCGGCGGCCTCGTCGAAGCGCCAGGGGTGCTTGTCGACGCGCTTCTCGAGCAGACCCTCGACCGTGGTGATCGCCGCCTCGCGGTCGCCGAGCGCGTCCTTGGCGCGCGCCAGCGCCAGGGTGGCCTCGTCGCGGAGGTCGTCGGAGAGGGTCGGGTCACCGAGGCTCGCCTCGAGGGTCGCGCGCGCCTCGCCGAGCGACTTGCCCACGTCGACGTTGCGGATGGCCTGCTCCACCTCGAGCGCGACCTTCGAGACCGGAGCCGCCGAGGGAACGGCGCTCGGCGCGGCGCCGGCCTCGCTGGGGGTCGCCTCGGGTTGACCGAGGCAGCCGGTGAACAGGGTGCTGAGGGCGGTGAGGGCGGTGAGGGTGACGAGGTGCTTCATGGTTCGTTCTCCTGTCGCGCATCCGGCGTCGACCCACTCATCCTGCGTCCCGACCTTGTCCGGTCCTTGTTCGCCAGTTCACCGTTCGGTCACCGCGTGAAGCGGTAGCCACCGCCCCGCACGGTCACGAGGTGCACCGGCGCGCGCGGATCGACCTCGATCTTGGCGCGCAGCCGGTTGACGAAGTTGTCGACCGTGCGCTCGGTCCCGTAGTAGTCGGCGCCCCACACGCCATCGAGGATCTGCTGCCGGGAGAGCAGCGCGCCCTCGTGCCGCAGGAGGAACTCGAGCAGCTTCATCTCGTGCGCGGTGACCTCCAGCGCCACCCCTTCGCGGCTCAGGCGGTGCGCGCGGAAATCGGCCTCCACCGCGCCGATCCGCACGATCTCCTGCGCCGCGCGGCGCGCCCTCGGCCTGCGCAGCGCGGCCTCGAGGCGGGCGAGCAGCTCGGCGACCCCGAACGGCTTGGTCACGTAGTCGTCGGCGCCCACGCGGAGGCCGCGCACCTTGTCGTGCTCCTCGCCCTTGGCGGTGAGCATGACGATCGGCACGTCGGCGTCGCGCCGGCGGATCTCCTCGCAGATCTCGAAGCCGTTCATGCCGGGCAGCATGAGGTCGAGGAGCACGAGGTCGGGGTGCTCCGAGAGCGCCAGGGCGAGGCCGTCGGGGCCGGTCTTGGCGACGAGCACGCGGAATCCCTCCGAGCGCAGCGTCTTCTCGAGGCCCATCCGGAGGATCGGATCGTCCTCCACCACCAGCACGGTCTCCATGCGCATCACACGTACCTCCCGAGTACGACCACGAAGGTCGCACCACCCCCTCGAGTGTCCTCGACGAACGCGCGGCCCGCGTGCGCCGCCGCGACGTGCGCCACCAGCGAGAGCCCGATGCCGCTCCCCTCGGTCGCCGACGAGAGCCGCGCGTCGCCGCGCTCGAACGGCTGGAACACACGGCGACGATCCTTCCGTGGGACGCCCGGCCCGTGGTCCTCCACCCGGAGCTCGAGCTGCGTCGCGGTCGAGGAGAGGCGCACTGCGCACGCGCTCTCTGGGGCGTATTTCCGCGCGTTGGCGAGCAGGTTGTCGAGGGCGAGGCGCAGCTGGTCCGCGTCGACGTCGCCCTCGGTGGGTGGCAGCGCGCGCTCGAGGGTCGCGTCCGGGAACCGCGCCACGAAGTCGTCGAGCGCCGCGCCGAGCACCGCCGCCACGTCGACCCGCTTGCGCGTGGCCACCGAGCGCCCCGCGGCGAGGCGGCCGAAGCCGAGGAGCCGCTCGACCGTGTCACCCATGCGCCGCGACTCGGAGGCGATGGCCGCGAACAGCTCCGCCTGCTCGGACCCGGTCACGCGCCCCTGCTCGAGCAGCTCGGAGAGCATCCGGATCGAGGCGATCGGCGTGCGCAGCTCGTGGGAGACCGTGCTCACGAAGTCGGTGCGCAGGGCCGCGCTCTGCCGCTCGCGCCGGAGCCGCGCCACGGTGAGCCACGCGCCGACCAGCGCCAGGGTGGCGCCGATCACCGCGATCGCGCCGAGCACGAGGCGACTCCGGGTGGTGGCGCGCGCCAGGGCCGCCGGATCGCGGTGCTCCACGTGGACCCCGAGGCTCGGGGTGATCCGCACCCAGGCGGTGGGCGGGTCGATCCGCGCGGCGCTCGGTGGGGTGAGCCGGAAGCGCAGGCCCGTGGTCGAGCGCGCCGACAGCCACGCGCCCATCGCAGCGGGCCCGACGAACACCCCGACCAGCCGACCGTCGGCGAGGCGCCGCGCCCGGGCGAGACCCCCGTCGACGCGCACGGTGGCGACCGTGCTCGTCACGCCGCGCAACGCGCGCTCCCACGCTGGATCGAGCATCACGGCCGCGAGGTCCGAGGAGACTCCGGTGGTCGCGTCGAGCAGCGCGACGACCGTCGGCCGCGCGGCGCGCAGGGCGTCGGCGCGCACCGCGGCC
>CAZUZY010000155.1:0-17705 GCA_964624885.1 uncultured Polyangiales bacterium
CCCCGGCGTGACCGCTCCGCCCGCCGCCGTGCCCGCGGCGTCGAGCAGCGCGTCGGTGGCCAGCGCGACCGCTTCGGCGGCGCGGCCGAAGATCTCGCTCACCGGCGGCCTCTTGCTGCCAGATACTGCCAGCCCCGTGACCAGCGTCGGCGAGGCGCCGCTCGGCCCTGCGCCGCCGTGCGCGAAGGACGAGGACTGCTGGAGCCGCACGTGTTGCCCCGCCACCCAGCCGTCGCAGTGCGTGCACGGCACGCTGGCCAAGCACTGCGCGGTCGAGGAGCGCATCTGCAAGAAGGCGGCGGTCACCTTCACCTGCTTCTGTGACGCAGGCGTCTGCGGCGGTCGACTGGCGGGCCCTTGAGGCGCCGGCGTCCGATCAAAAATGACTTGTAACCAAGAATGATTCCAAACATCATACCGGCCGTGCGACACCCGCCGGAGCCGAGCCGCGTCGATCGCGCCGTGCGCGCGCTCGAGCGGGCCAGCCTGCGCCGCACCCCGCAGCGGCTCGCGATCGTGCGCGCGTTCGTCGACGACCCGTCGCACCCCACCGCGCAGATGATCTTCGATCGGCTCCGCGACGAGATGCCGACCATGAGCTTCGCCACCGTCTACAACACCCTGGCCGCCCTCGAGGGCGCCGGGGCGTGCCGCACCCTGCGGCTCGACGGGCCGGCGGGCGACGACGGCGTCCGCTTCGACCCCAACGTCGATCCGCACGATCACGCCGTCTGCGACCGCTGTGGCGCCGTCGCCGACGTGCCGTCCCCCGGGTCCACGCGCCGGGAAGCGCTCCCTCGGGTAGAGGGCTTTCGCGTCCGCGCGGTCGAGCGCATCCTCCGCGGCGCGTGCACGCGGTGCGCACCGGGCTCCTGACCGGGCCCCACCTGTTCTTCGCGCTGGCGGCACCGCCAGCGCCGTCGTCGAATCACCGCAGTCCGAAGAGAACGAAACGAAACGGAGGACGCATCCCATGCCGAAGCTGCAAGCCGGATCGAAGACCCACGAGAACCTGAAGGCGGCGTTCGCCGGCGAGTCGCAGGCCAACCGCCGCTACCTGTATTTCGCCAAGGTCGCGGACGTCGAGGGCTACCCGGACGTCGCGGGCCTGTTCAAGGACACCGCCGACGGTGAGACCGGCCACGCGCACGGCCACCTCGACTACCTCAAGCAGGTCGGCGATCCCGCCACCGGCGAGCCGATCGGCAACACGTCCAAGAACCTGAAGGCCGCCGTGAAGGGCGAGACCTACGAGTACGAGACGATGTACCCGGGCATGGCCAAGCAGGCGCGCGAAGAGGGCCACGACGACATCGCCGAGTGGTTCGAGACCCTCGCCAAGGCCGAGAAGTCGCACGCGGGTCGCTTCCAGAAGGCGCTCAACGAGCTCGAGTAGTCGCAGTGGTTCCGAGCGGCGGCGCGGCGTCTCGTACGCCGTGCCGTCCTCGCGACGTGCAGCCGAGGTCCCGATGTCCAACGATCCGAACCCCAAGCGCCCCCCGGCGTTCTCGCCGACCGACGACCGCTACTGGGACGCGGCCGACCTCGACGCCGAGCTCCACCGGGTGCTGGACATCTGCCACACCTGCCGGATGTGCCTGCCCTACTGCCCGTCGTTCCCCGATCTCTTCGCGCGCGTCGATCGCGACATCGCGCGTGGCGCCTCCACCGGCGCCGAGAAGCTCGACGACCAGGACATCGCCTCCGTCGTCGACAACTGCTTCCAGTGCAAGCTCTGCTACATCAAGTGCCCCTACACGCCCGACGAGGGGCACCCCTGGCTGCTCGACTTCCCGCGCCTCATGCAGCGCGAGAAGGCCCAGCGCGCGCGCCGCGACGGCGTCACCCTGCAGGACCAGTTCCTCGGCGAACCCCAGCTGCTCGGCGAGCTCACCGCCGGCCCGCAGGCGCGCATCGCCAACTTCGTGAACGCCAAGTCGCTCGTGCGCAAGGGCATGGAGAAGACGCTCGGCGTCAGCAGCAAGTTCCCGCTGCCGGCGTTCGCCACCGAGGCGTTCCCCGCCTGGATGAAGCGCCACGAGGAGGCCGAAGGCGCGGGCACCGCGGGGGAGGTCGTGCTGTTCGCGAGCTGCTACGGCGACTTCAACGTGACCGCGCCGTCGATCGCCGCGGTGCACGTGCTCGAGCACCACGGCTACCGCGTGCACGTCGCCGAGGGCCAGACCTGCTGCGGCATGCCGAACCTCGACGGCGGAGACGTCACGCGGGCCCAGGCCAAGGCGAGGCAGAACGTGGCTGCGCTCCTGCCGCACGTGCGCGCCGGGCGCCCGATCCTCGTGCCCAACCCCACCTGCGGATACACGATCAGCAAGGAGTACCCGGAGCTGATCGGCGGCGACGACGCCACCGCCGTGGCCAGCGCCACGTTCGACCTGATGAAGTGGATCGACGTCGAGCTCCGTCGCAAGAAGAAGCTCAAGCGCGAGTTCCCCGAGAGCCTCGGCAAGATCGCCTACCAGGCGCCCTGCCACCTCCGCGCCCAGAAGGTGGCGACCCCCGCCGTGCAGCTGCTCGAGGCCACCGGCGCCGAGGTGGAGCTGGTCGCCGAGTGCAGCGCGGTCGACGGCACCTGGGGGATGAAGTCCCAGTACTACGAGACGGGCCGCAAGTACGCCCAGAAGCTCCTGCGCGGCATGCGCGACGCCGAGGCCACCCTCTATGCGAGCGACTGCCCCCTGTCGGCGCTCCGCGTGGCCCACGAGCTCGGCGTCCGGGTCCAGCACCCGATCGAGCTGCTGGCGCGGGCCTATGGCCTGCGCGAGAAGGAGGTCTGATCCCATGAAGAAGGTCGAGAGAAGCGAGCTCCTGCCGCTCGGCGACTACGAGCAGATCCGCGAGCGGTTCCGCGGTCGCGTCATCGAGGACAAGAAGCGGCGCCGGCTCCGGCTGTCGGACGACCTCTCGCTGCTGTTCGAGAACCACGACACGGTGCTGCTCCAGATCCAGGAGATGCTGCGCACCGAGCGCATCACCCAGGAGAAGGCGCTGCTGCACGAGCTCGAGACCTACAACGAGCTCCTGCCGGAGGGCCCTGGCCTCGCCGCCACGCTCTACATCGAGATCCCCGACCGCGAGCGTCGCGACGAGATGCTCACCCGCCTCTGCGCGATCGAGGAGCACGTGGTGCTCGACCTCGGCACGGTGCAGGTGCGCGCCACGTTCGAGGAGGGCCGCCGCGACAAGGGCCGCGCGGCCGCGGTGCAGTACCTGCAGTTCCCGCTCGACCCTGCCGCGGTGAAGGCGCTGCTCGAGACCGATGCGGCGGCGCTGGTGCTCGACCACCCCGCCCTCGGCGCGCGCGTCGCGCTCGGCGCGGCCACCCTGGCCTCCCTGCGCGACGACCTCTAGCGCAGCATCGGCAGCGCCTCGGCCATCGCCGACAGCACGTCGTGGCCGAGGTGCGCGGAGCGCTCGGGCGACCACCCGCGCCGGTCGTCCGGGGCGTTGGCGTTGTCCTTGAACGGCATCTCCAGTGTGTAGGAGAGGCAATCGAACCGCTCGCCGACCCAGTTGCTCGCCGTGCGCAGATCCCCCTCGCCCGGCTCGTCGCGGTCGTAGCCGAACTCGTCCTGGAAATCGGGGTTGGTGGTGCACAGCGCCTCCTCGAACACGTTCTCGAGGAGGCGGATCCGCTCGGAGTACGACGGGTTGCCCTCGCACCCTGCCAGGAAGCAGTAGGGATCGCGCTCGTCGCCGTGCACGTCGACGAACAGATCGACGCCCGTGTTCTCCATCGCCGCGCGGATGGCGGCGATCTCGGGCGCGTCCTCCGGGTCGGTCCAGGCGCGGTTGGGGTCGACGCCCGCCGCGTTGGCGCGCTGGTGGCCGAGGGCCGCGCCGTCCGGGTTGGCGCACGGGACCACGTGCACCGCGGCCCTCGCGAGGACCGCCCGCACCGTCTCGTCGTCGTCGTCGAGGAGCCGCCCGACGAAGCCCTCGGCGAGCCACTCGGCCATGGCCTCGCCGGAGTGCTGGCGCGCCACGAGCCACAGGTGGAGGTCCGCGTCGTCCTCGCCGAACGTGAGCACGTCGATCGGCCGCCCGCGGACGCTCTCGCCCAGGCGCTCGATCCGTGCCCAGGGCACGCGACGCACCTGGCGCTGCAAGCGCGCGCGTCGAGCCTCGCTGTAGTAGGCGAAGTAGGCGTAGTGCACGAACCGCGCGCGCGGCGCGTGGGTGATGACGAGCTCCCGCCCGTCGTAGGTGGTGCGCACCCGGAACCAGCGGCTGCCGTCGTACGAGGCGCAGGCGCGGTAGCCCTCGAAGGCGTCGGCGTAGGTGCACTCGCCGGCGTTGGCGATCACGATGCGGTGGGGCGACTTGCTGTCGGTCTGCACGCGGGCGTGGAACCACTGCTGCGTGCCCGAGCCAGGATCCGGTCGGACGCGGATCCCCGCCTCGTCGCCGTAGCAGTACTGCACCTCGCCGTTGCCGCCCTCGATGTCGGTGGTGATCTCCACGGCGCGAAGGTAGGCGGCCTTCTGCCGTCCGGGAAGCGGTCGAGCTTGCGGCGAGCCTCACGACGCACGAACGTGACCCACCATGGCCGAGCCTCCCCCGAAGTCTCGCGTCCGCGACGCGCTGCGGGTGCTCGGTCACGCGCGGCGCACCATCGCGATGGTGGCGGCCGTCGACCGGCGGCTCCTTTCCACCCTGGTCGTGACGCAGCTCCTCGACGCGCTGTCGCTGGTCACGGCAGCGTGGGTCGGCAAGCGTATCGTGGACGCGATCGCGCACCGCCGCTCGACGCGCGAGGCGCTCACCTGGGTCGGGGTCGAGCTCGGCGTCATGGTCGCCCGCGCGCTGGTCGGCCAGGCCCAGTCCTATGCGGGGCTCGTCCTGCGCGCCAAGCTCGGCCTGCACGTCAACCTGCTCATCCTCGACAAGGCGGCCCGCGTCGCCTACGCGCGCTTCGAGGATCCCGCCTTCGTGAACGCGATGTCGCAGGCGCGCCGCGAAGCGAGCTCGCGGCCACTCGATCTCGTGAACCAGGTGCTGGGCCTCTCGCGGCAGGTCGTGACGCTGGTCGGGTTCGCGGCGCTGCTGTTCTCGCTCGGACCGTGGGCCGTGCTGGTCCTCGTGGGCACCGCGGTGCCGCCGTTCTGGGCCGAGGCGCGCTACGCCCGCGAGCAGTTCGAGATGCAGCGCGCGCGCACCCTGCGCAACCGGCGCTCGTTCTACCTCGAGGCGGTGCTCACCACCGAGCAGACCGTCAAGGAGGTGAAGCTGTTCCAGCTCTCGCGCTGGCTCCGCGACAAGTTCCGCGACATCCTGGCCTCGTTCGCGGCCGAGGAGTCGGCGCTGGCGCGTCGGCGCATCGCGTCCACGTTCTTCCTCGGGCTGCTCGGCACGCTCGCGCTCTACGGCACCTATGGCTGGATCGTGGTCCGCACGGTGCAGGGCGCCATCACGCTCGGCGCCATGACCCTCTACCTGGTCGTGTTCCGCCAGGGGCAGGAGACCCTGCGCGGTGCGCTCTCGTCGGTCGCGCGCGCCTACGAGGCCGACCTCTACCTGAGCAACCTCGAGGAGTTCCTCGCTTCGCCCGAGGAGGAGCCCGACGCGGACGACGAGTTCACCGAGGTGCCCGGCGAGGAGGACCACGCCCCCTCGATCGAGCTCGAGGACGTGAGCTTCCGCTACGCGGGCGCGAGCCGGGACGCGCTGACCCACGTGTCGCTGCGCATCCCGGCGGGTCAGACCGTCGCCCTCGTCGGCAAGAACGGCGCGGGCAAGACCACGCTGATCAAGCTCCTGGTCGGCCTCCATCGCCCGACCTCGGGTCGGATCCTGGTGGACGGTGCCGACGTGGCCACCCTCTCGATGAGCGCCCTGCGGCGGCGCGTGGGGGTCATCTTCCAGGACTTCGCCAAGCTGCAGCTGTCGGCGCGCGAGAACGTGGGCGTCGGGTGGCTGCCGAGCAAGGACGACGACGCGGCCATCGGCACCGCGGTGGAGGACGCGGGCGCCCGGGAGATCGTGGCGCGCCTGCCCGGCGGGCTCGACACGCCGCTCGGCCGCGCGTTCGGCGGGGACGACCTGTCGGGCGGCCAGTGGCAGCGCGTGGCGCTGGCGCGCGCGTTCATGCGCAAGAGCCGGATCCTCGTGCTCGACGAGCCCACGGCGGCGATGGACGCCGAGGCAGAGCACGAGATCTTCCAGCGGTTCCGCGACCTCAAGCGCGACCGCACGGCGATCCTCATCACCCACCGCTTCTCGACGGTGCGCATGGCGGATCGCGTGGTGGTGATCGACGACGGGCGGGTCGTGGAGGACGGCACGCACGAGGCGCTGATGGCGGAGGATGGTCTCTACGCGCGCATGTTCAAGCTGCAGGCCGAGGGGTACCTCGGCGCCTGATCACATCACTCGCCTCGGGCTCGCCGGCGTCACCCGCCGCACAGCGCCTTGCTCGCGACGGGGTAGTTGGCGGCCGCGCAGCGGCCCGCGGCGCACTTCCACGAGGCGCACTCCCAGTCTCCGCCGCAGGTCGCGCCCCCCGCCTTGCCCTCGGCGCACTTGGCGGTGCCGCCCGTGCCCCCCTGGCAGACGTACCCGTAGCCGCACTCGAACCACCGGGAGAAGGTGCAGGTCTCGCCGACCTTGCGCGCCGCCTTGCACGTGCCCTTGGGGTCGGTGCCACCCCCGGTGACGTTGCAGAACAGGCCGAGGTCGCAGGTGGCCCGCACGTCGCCCGCCACGTTGCAGGGAGCATCCTTGCCCACGATGGTGAACTGCGCGCAGGTGCCGGCGTCGGTGCAGGTCCCGAAGGCGCCCGGCGGCCCCGCGCACTCGACGTCGTCGGTGCAGCCGTCGCCGGCCGCCGTGGTGCCCCGGAACAGCTGCTGGCAGGGCGGATAGGTGCGCAGGAACTCGAGCAGGTTCACGGTGCACGCGGTCTCGATCTTGGCCCACGCGTCGGCGCAGGCGGGGAACGCCGTGGCGTCGAACACCGAGTCGCCCGCCTCGACGTCGGCGACGCGGTCGCCGCAGCCCGCCTTCACGCCGTCGCGACAGCCCGCCTCGTCGAACCCGAAGCCGCTCTTGGTGCAGCAGGTGGACAGCGGCTTGCCGCACACGGCGTCGGCGAGCTTGTCGCAGACGTTGGCGAGGGTGGGCGGCGGCGGCGGCGGGGGCACGTCGGGCGTGGTGTCGGTCTTCGGCGCGTCGGTGCCGCCGTCGGTGGCGCTGGTGTCGAGAGGGGAATCGGTGGCCGAGTCGACGGCGGTGTCGGCGGTGGCGTCGGCGCCGCCGCTGTCGTCGGCGAACGCGCCTGCATCGGCCGCACCGCCACAGCCCACCACCGCGAACAGCCCGAGCCACAGGGTACGCATGGCCGAACGGTAGCAACCTAGGCCGGCCCGGCAAGCGCGCCGACGCCCTCGACGAGCCGCTCGGCGTGGTCGAGCAGCGCGCCCGCGTCGACGCGGTGGCGGAACGCCAGCACCACCCCCGGGACGGCCCCGAGGTCCGGCAGCAGCGTGGCCGCGACGCAGACGATCAGCGGCCGCCCTCGCGCCGCCTCGAGGGCCCGTACCTTGGCGTCGAGGTAGCTCGGGCCGTGGAAGCCGACGATCTCCACCAGCACGGAGGCCCCGCCGCGGCGCAGCGTGAAATCGGGGAAGAACACGCTCCGCCCGACCGGCACCACATCCGACTCCCGATCGAGGAGCCAGCCCCGGTCGAGGCGCCGCACGTCGGCGGCGAGCCAGCGCTCCACGCGGCTGTCGGCGTCGCGGGGCAGGACGTGGGTGGGCGCTAAGTGGTCCTTGGCGTCGATGCGAACGCGCTGGGGGGTGTCCCACACGAGGCACCTGGCCTCGACCGAATACCCCGGCGTCCCGAGCACGGCGGGGAAGAATCGGGCCAGGGAGAAGCCGTACTTGGTGGTGTGGCGCAGCACCGCGAGCGGCCCCGAGATCTCGAGCCGCGTGCCGGCGTCGTCCACCGCGTACGTGCAGAGGAGGCCGCTGAGCTTGGCGAAGCGCACCACCGCCCGCACGTGCTCGCGGACGTGCACCACCACGACCTCCGAGCAGAGGAGCAGGCCCTGGGCGAGGGCGAGGTTGTAGGCCTCGACGAGATCGGTGGGGTGGAGGCTGGGCAGCGGGGCGATGCGCCGCGCGCTCGCGCGGTCGGCGAACAGCGAAGCTTCGAGGGCGGCGGGCGTGGTGCGGAGCTGCTCGGCCACCCGGGCGAGGACGAGATCGCGCGGCGCGGTGCGCTCCCGGCCCGCCTCGGCGAAGACGGCCGCCCTCGCCTGGGGTGGCAGGACCGGGGCGAGCAAGCGATCGCCCGCGCGGCGCGCCAGCACCCGCACGAGCCCCTCTGCCTTGCGGGGATGGACCCCGTGCGCGCGCGCGATCGAGAGCACGCGCGGCACGACGGCGTCCTCGATCGCGGTCACCTCCTTGCCGACGCTGGCCTCGAACGCCTCGGCGGCGAGGCGGATCCACACCGCGTCGCGCTCGGTGAGCCACGCGGGGGTGGCGAAGCCCTCATGTGGGGTCAGACAGAGCAGGTGCCGGGGCAGCACGAGGCCTCCTCCTGGCGCGGTCGCGCGCCTCGTCGACGGTGTCGAGGGTGACGAGCTCGTGGACCAGCGCCTGCTTGCCGGGCTGCGGCCGGAGCACACGCCCGATGCGCTGCACGTGCTCGCGCTGCCCGAGCGACCCGCCGGCGACGATGGCCACGCGCGCCTCGGGGACGTCGATCCCTTCGTTGAGCACACGCGCGCTGACCAGGGCCCGCACCGCCCCCCGACCGAACGCCTCGAGGATGGCCTGCCGCTCGAGCCGCGGCGTCTCGCTGCTGATGACCGGGGCCAGCACGGCGTGCCCGATGCGATAGGCATCGTCTGCCGTGGCGGCGAACACCAGCACCTTGTCCGCGCTGTGCTCGTGCACGAGCGCCTCGACGAGCGCGAGCTTGGCCCGCGGGAGCGTGGCCACGGCCGCCGCGCGTCGCATGGCGGCGAGCACCTCGCGACCGCTCGGCAGGCGGGCGATGTGGCGCATGCAGCCCGCCCAGTCGAGGCCCGGCTGGGCGCGCAAGACGTGGCGACGCAGCTCGAGGAACGCGGCGCTGTCGCGCTCGTAGAGACGACGCTCGTCGGGGTCGAGGTCGAGGCTGTGGCGGGTCTGCAGGAGAGGCGCGAGGTGGGTGCCGGCGAGCTCGGCGGCGGTGCGATGGAACACCACCGGGCCGAGCAGGCCGCGGAGCCGCGCCTCCGCGACCGTCCCCGGCTCGGGTGGCGTGGCCGTGAGCCCGAGGCGGAGCCAAGCGGTGCACATCTCGAGGGCTTCGGTGCGCAGCCCCGCGGCGAAGTGGTGCGCCTCGTCGACCACCAGCATGCCGAACCGGTGGCCGAACGTGTCGAGCTTCTGCCACGCGCTCGCGAAGGTCATGACGGTGAGCGAGGCGAGCTCGAGCGTGCCGTCGCCGACGACGCCGATGGTGCCGCCGAACGCGCGGGAGAGCAGCACGCGCCACTGCTCGAGCAGGGCGCAGGTGGGCACGAGCACGAGGGTGCTCACGCGAGCCCGCGCGAGGGCGGCGCAGGCGAGCAGCGTCTTGCCGCTGCCGGTGGGCAGCACCACCACCCCGCGCGAGCCGAAGTCCTCGAAGGCCGTGAGCGCCTGCGCCTGGTAGTCGCGCAGCGGGGGCAGCGCGACGGCCGGCGGCGGAGGTGGCAGGAGCCCTTCGCGGAGGGCGTCGTCCACCACGAGGCCCCGTGCGCGAGCGCGCGCGAGCAGGCTCGCGTAGAGGTGGGCCGGCGCGCGATGGAACGCGGTGCGGGGGTCGAGGCGGACGGTGGGCTCGTCGAGCGAGGACACGTCCCCGTCGAGCCGGAGCGTCCCTCGGTCGAAGCCGATGCGGAGAGAGGCCACGCGCGTCGTGAGAGCACGCGCGATGCCGAAGCGATCGAGCGCACATTCCCGCGTGGGACGCGCCCACTCCGCCGGCGGTCGCCGGCGGCCGCCGGCGGCGCAGACGTTGCTAGCGCTCGAAGAGGGTGCGGTGCAGCGCGGTGACCGCGCGCCCGACGTCGGCGTCGTCGATCACCATGGAGAAGTTGATGCTCCCCGCCGCGTAGCTGATCATCTCCACGTTCACCTGGGCGTCGGCCAGGGCACCGAGGATCGAGCGGCCGATGCCCGCGCGCGACGGCAGGTCGTGACCGACCACCACGAGGATGGTCTTGCCCGAGAGCATCCGGCACTCGCCGAGCGGCTCGAGGTTCTTGGCCGCGCGATCGAGGGCCTCGGGATCGGCCGCGGTCAGCGACACGCTGATCTCCGAGGTGGCGACCATGTCCACCACGGTGCCGCTGCGCGACGCCGCCTCGAAGATCCGGGAGAGGAAGCCCGCCTGCGCGAACATGCGCGGCGAGGTCACGGTGAGGATCCGCTGACCCTCCTTGTAGGCGATGCTGGTCACCGCCTGCGCGCGGGGGCCGGGCTGCCGCTCGATGACGGTGCCGCGGTGCTCGGGGCGGTTGGTGTTGAGCACGCGCACCGGGATGTTGCGCTTCATCGCCGGGAGCAGGGTCTCCGGGTGCAACACCCGGCTGCCGAAGTAGGCGAGCTCGGCGGCCTCGTCGAAGCTCATGGTCGGGATGTTCTGCGCCACCTTCACGAGGGCCGGGTCGGCGCTCATCACGCCGTCGGTGTCGCTCCAGATCTCCACCTCGTCGACCCCGAGTGCCGCGGCCACGAGGGTCGCGGTGAGATCGCTGCCGTTGCGACCCACGGTGGTGATCTCACCCGCCTCGTTCTTGCCCACGAAGCCGGTGACGACCGGCACGACCTCGGCGGGGAGCCGCGCGAAGGCGGCCTGCATCCGCGCCTCGTAGCCCTCGAGCGGCCGGGCCCCGCCGAACACCGAATCGGTCACGAAGCCGAGGTCCCAGACGTCGTGGGCCTGCGAGGCCATGCCCTTTCGACCGAAGAAATCGGCGATGACCCGCACCGCCATGCGCTCGCCGAAGCTCGCGATGTAGTCGAGGCTGCGGGGGCTCAGCTCCTTGACCAGTCGCACGCCGCGGAGGAGGTCCTCGATCTCGGAGTAGAACGGGGCGAGCAGGCTCTCCGGGGCGCCGAGGTCCTCGGCGATGCTGCGCTGGAGGCGAATCGCCGCGGCGCCCGCGTCGACCTCCCCGCGCGCGGCGGCCTTGCCGGCGGCGATCAGCGCGTTGGTCATCCCCTTGTGGGCGGACGACACGACGACCGGCCGGCGGGCCCTGCGTCCGTCGACGATGTGGAACACCTTGTCGATCTGCTCGCGGTTCGCGACCGAGCTCCCGCCGAACTTCATGACCAGCATCGAATGCACCTCCGAGGGTGCCCTTTGTACGGCGCGCGGGGCGGACGTAAAGGCCTGGCGATCGGGCGCCGAAGAGCACACTCGGTGCGCGCCCCTCGGGCCACATTCAGCGCGCACCGCCGCGCAACACGGATGAATCGTGTGCCCCTCGTCCGCAACCGAGACGGCCGACACACCCTGGAGGGGAACCATGCACGCTCGTCTCGTCACGGCCTTCGCCGTCGTCGTCGGCTCGATCACGCTCGTCGCCTGCGCTTCGGTGGAGGACGATCCCAACTACGCCTCACGCATCCTCCGCCGCGACAGCGGGGTGGCCGACAGCCGCACCGACACGGCGACCGACACCTCGTCGGACACGGAGTCCGTGGAGGACACGGGCACCGAGGACACGGGCACCGAAGACACCGGTCGCCTCGCCGACACGGGCGCCTACGACGCGGGCAGCGGCGACCCGTGCAACGACTGCGTCGGCAGCTCGTGCAGCACCGAGCTGACCACCTGCCTGACGGACACCGCGTGCAACGCGCAGATGGACTGCCTCAGCAAGTGCTTCGACTCGGCCTGCGCCGACAAGTGCGCGGTCGACTACCCCTCGACCAAGGTGAGCCCGCTCATGAGCTGCGTGTCGGCGAAGTGCTACGTCCCGTGCAGCGGTCCCTGAATCAGGGGTGCTAGACTGGCGGCGATGTCTCCGCGGCGCCTCGGCAGCATCTCGCTGTTCGCACTGACGACCGTGGGGTGCGTCATCGGGCCCAAGCCCGAGGACCCGGCCACCAGCGAGCCCGCGTTCGACGCCACCGCGGACGCCGGCGCGGGCAGCGACACCGGCAGCGCCGCGCCCGAGGTCGGCGGCGTCGACGCGGCGAAGGTCGACGACACGGGGACCGACAGCGCGGCGATCGGCGACGACGGGGCGACCAGCGATGCCGACGCGAGCGAGGGCGGAGACGCCTGCGGAGGCCTCGTGGTCCTCTCGCCCAGCAAGTGCGCCTGCGCCGCGGACGAGTACTGCACCAACCACGGCTGCCGGAAGACGTGCGCCGCGGGGAGCGGCGCCTGCCCGACCGGCTTCACCTGCCCGGCCTACGGCGCGCCGCCCGGCTGCGTCGGTCACCCCTCGTGTGTCGGCGCCGATGGTGGCTGCGACGCGCCCACCCTGTGCTTCTCGGTCTGTCTCGCGCCATGCGATCTCTGATCCGCACGCTCGTCGCGTTCGTCGTGTTGCTCCCGGCCTGCGACCCTGTCCTCGGCCTCGAGGATCTCCCGCGCGCGACCCCGTGCGCCACCTGCTCGACGCGCGGCTGTGGCAAGGAGCTCGCGGCCTGTCAGGGCGACGCGACGTGCAACTCGCTGCTGACCTGCCTCGACGCCTGCGCCGACGGCGCCTGCCGCGACACCTGCCAGACGCGCCTCGCCGAGGCCGGGAGAGCCCGCCTGTTCGGCGAGCTCGATGCGTGTCGGCGCGGCGCGTGCGCGGCGGAGTGCTTCGGCCCGAGCACCCTCGGCGGCGCCTGCCAGTGCCTCGACGACAGCTGTCGTGCCGAAGCGCTCGCGTGCGCCGGCGAGGCAGACTGCGACCGATTCGTGGCCTGCGGCTACAGCGGTGGCCTCACCGACCCCGAGCGAATCAACTTCTGCGCCACGCAGTGGTCCACCTCGAGCGGGCCGACCCGTCTCGGACCGCTCTACCAGTGCTGGCAGAAGCACACGTGCGCCGGGTGCGAGATCGCCACCGGTCAGGCCGACGGCTGCGCCGGTCGCTACCACTGGGGCAAGGAGAACGGGAAGACCTTCGACATCGGCTTCTCCGTCCGGAGCCTCACCTCGCGGGCCGGCCTGGAGAAGATCACGGTGCGCGCGTGCGATCCCTTCGACGCCGTGTGCACGACCGCGGTCGACGAGCAGCCCACCGCGAGTCTCGGTCGCCTTCGTCTCCACCTCCCGCAGCAGTTCGAGGGGTACCTCAAGGCCTCCGCGCCCGGGTTCGCGCCGGGCCTGTTCCAGTTCGGACGCCCGATCGCGCGCCCAGAGGCGTTCGATTTCGGCACGTTCTTCCTCTACCCCAGCGACAGCCTCGACGGCGCCTTCGCCACGGCCGGGGTCACCAAGCTCGCCGATCGGGGCCACGCCCTGGTCGTGGTCCACGACTGCACGTTCGACTCGTTCGTCGGGGCTCGCCTCGACGCGGTCGGCGACGCCACGACGCGCACCTTCTACCTGCAGGGGCCGCTGCTCGATCCGACCCGCACCGAGACCGCCAGCGACGGCACCGTGTTCCTCGCCAACGTGCCCGTCGGCCAGCAGGTCGTGCGGGCCCGGCGGGGCGACAAGCTCGTCGCGCAGCACACGCTCGAGGTGCGTGCCGGCACGGTCTCCTGGCTCGACCTCTACCCCACGCCGGCGCCCTGAGGCTTTGCTCGCTGGCGCTCGCGGGTTGCCCTGCGAGCCCTCAGAAGGGCTCGCGGACGGGCTGTGATGCTTGGCTCGCTCACGCTCGCGGGTCGCCCTGCGAGCCCTCGGAAGGGCTCGCGGACGGGCTCCCGGTCTCTCGCTCGCTGACGCCTGCGAGCCCTCAGAAGGGCTCGCGGACGGGCGCCCGGTCCGTCGCTCGCTGACGCTCGTTGGGTCAGAAGCGGCCGAACACGCCGACGAAACCGCCGGTCGGCGCCACGGAGGCGGTCACGGCTGCCCTGGGCTCCCCACCGCCCGACGTGAGCACGAGGAGGGTGCCGCCGAGCAGCGCGGCGCCACCCGCCACGAACGCGAGCGTCGACAGGTTGGCCTGCACCTTCGCGTCGGCCGAGAGCTCCGCGCCGCGGTCGTCCTTGCAGTTGGTCTTGGCGGGGCACGCGTCGAGCGCGTCGTGCCAGGTGGAGCGCGCGCGCAGACCGAAGTAGCTCCCGACCCCCAGCGCCGCGATGCCGACCCCGCCGAGCACGAAGCCCCAGGTGCGTCGGGTCGGGTTGCCGTCGCTGCGCACGACGGGCTTGGGTACGTCGATGCGGACCGTCTTGGTGGTGCCCGCCGCAAAGTCCTCGTGGACCACCTTGTTGCGGCCGTCCGGAGCGACCACGACGATCTCGTGGGGACCGCTGTCGATCTCGACCACGAAGCCATGGGGCGTCGTCACCTTCTCGCCCGGCCCGGCGGGGCGCGTGCCCGCGAGGTAGTGACCCACGCCGGAGGCCTCGAGGGGACTGCCGTCGATGGTGACGGTCGCGTCGGCGGGCTCGATGGAGAGCCACGGGGTCGCGATCTTGGCCTTGGCCTCCTCGAGGTACTTCTGGGCGGCGGCGCGCAGCTGCGGGGTCAGCTCCTTGCCCGCCGTGGCGTCGTCCCGGCTCAGCGCCTCGGCGAAGTGCTTCTTGGCGCGGGTGGGCCGACCGAGGGCGCGCAGGCAATAGCCGATGTTGTAGGTCGTGGTGGCGTGGGGCCGGAGGCGAGCCGAGGCCTCGAACTCGGCGAGGGCGTCGAGCCACCGTTCCTCGCTCGCGAGCTTCGCGCCCCGCTCGAACGCCGCGCGCGCCGCCTCCAGGTTGACCGAATCCTCCGCCTGCACGGGCCCCGACACCGCGACGCCCGCGGAGCCGAGAGCCAGGACCAATGCGAGGGACCACGCGCGGCGCATGGCTGCATTCTACGCCGCTTCGCGAGAAAACAGCGACAATCGGTGGTAGCCTCCCGGGTCTTGGCCGCGCTCGAACCAGGGACCGTGATCGCCGGTCGCTACGTGCTGGACCACCCCCTCGGCGAGGGCGGCATGGGCACGGTCTGGGCAGCCACCCACCAGATCACCGGCGGCCGCGTGGCGCTCAAGTTCGTGCGACAAGGCACCGACCCGAACGGCGAAGCGCGGCGGCGGTTCATCCGCGAAGCGCGCGCAGCGGCCTCGGTCGAGCACCCCAACGCCGTGGGAGTGCGCGATGTCCTCGAGCACCAGGAGACCCCGGTCATCGTGATGGATCTGCTGCAGGGCGAGACCCTCGCGGCGCGTCTGGAGCGGACCGGCCCCCTGCCCATCACCGAGGCGGTGCAGATCCTCTTGCCCGTCCTCTCGGCGGTCAGTGCCGCTCACGCTGTCGGCCTGATCCACCGAGATCTCAAGCCCGACAACATCTTCTTGTCCCAGACGCCGACCGGCGAGGTCGTCCGCGTGCTCGACTTCGGCATCGCCAAGTCGACCCGCAGCGAGGAGCCGCTCTCGTCGATCACCGAGAGCGGGGCGGTGGTGGGCACGCCCGCGTACATGGCGCCCGAGCAGCTCCTCGGCGAGAAGGCGCTGGATCATCGGGTCGACGTCTGGGCCCTCGGCGCGATCCTCTACGAGACGCTGGTCGGCAAGCGCCCCATCGAAGGGGAGAACTACGGACAGCTGGTCAAGGAGCTCCTCTCGGGGGTGATCCCGCGCGTCGACAAGAACAAGCCCGAGGTGCCCGCCGACGTCGTCGAGCTCGTCGCCCACATGCTGAAGCGGGATCGGCAGGAGCGTCTCTCCGATCTGCGCGCGGCGGCGGAGATCCTGTCGGCGCACGGCGTCGTGGCGCGCCCTTCGTTCCGCGCACCCGAGAAGAAGTCGCCCGAGGAGGTCCGGGTCGTCGTGAGCCCGCGCACGGATCCTGGCGCCGCGACCCTGGAGCACACGCCGGCGCCGCACCATCCGTCGGGCACGATGTCGGCGGTGGCGAGGACCGACGATCTGCGCCGGCCCTCGCCGCTCCGCTGGGTCGCGCTGGTCGTCGTGATCGTCGCCTGCGGCGTCGGCGCCCAGGCCCTGTGGTCGGCCCGGCAGCCCACGCCCGGCGCGAACGTCTCGTCCTCGGCCTCGGCCTCGTCCGTCTCCGCCTCCGTGACCGCGCCCAGCGTCTCGGTCTCGAACCCCGTGACGAGCGCCCCGTCCCCGTCCCCCTCCCCCGTGCTCGCTCCGAGCGTGGCCCCGACGGGGACCTCGTCCCCGACCGTCCCGCCTGCGCCGGTCTCGGTCGGCACCAAGATCGCCCTCGTGCCTGCGGTCTCGGCCCACTCGAGCGCGCCCCCCGCAACGGCGCCGAGCGCCACGACCGTTCCGGCTGCGAGCAGCACGATCCCCGTCTCCACGGCGAGCGGCGGCCTCGTGACCAAACCGCCCTTCTAGTCCCCACCTCGCGGTCAGAGACGACCGATCGCGTCGCGGTAGACCTGCCCCTCTGCGCTGCGCCCGCCGCGCTCCGCCGCCTCGGCCATCCGTCGCAACACCGCCTCCTGACGCGGGCGCAGCGCGCGCCGCTGCTCCGCGTCGGCGTCGTCCCAGCGCGCCGCCAGCAGCGCGAACAGCTCGAAATCGCGCCCCAGGCGACCGAGCACGTCGACCAGGGCCTCGATGGCGGCGTCGTCCTCGGGGTTCGCCTTCACGCGGGCGAGCAGTGTCTCGGCCTGCGCCTCGTCGTCGTCGACAGCGCCCTCGAACGGGAGGTCCTCGAGCAACATGCGCGGGGGAGGCAGCGACGGCAGGGGGCCGTGACCGTCGCGCCCCGGATCGGTCGCCGGTGGCTCCTCGTCGTCCTCCGTCGCACGACCTCGACCGAGCGCCTGCACGAGGGTCGCGAGGTTCTGTTGCTGTGGGTCGAGCGCGAGACCCGCCATCGCTGCCCGCAGCGCGAGCCCGGGATCGTCCTCGCGCACGGCGATCGCCGCGCCGAGCAGCAGCTCGACCAGCGGCTTGCGATCGTCGGCGTGGGGTGGGCGTGCCTCGAGCAGGTCGAGCCCGAGCCCGAGGGCGCGCGAGGCTCCGGGGCGGTCCCCGAGACGCAGCCGATAGGCCGCCTCGAGCAGGCGGGCGTGCGCGGCGTGCGGGTCGTCGCCGGAGATCTCGCGCAGGCGAGCGATCGCCGCGGGTGCGTCGCCGACCGGCCCCGCGAGCGCCCGCGCGAGCATCAGCGTGACCGAGCCGTCACCCGCGAGATCCGCGGCCTTTCCGAGCAGCATCACCCCCCGGCCGACCTCGCGCGCGGCGAGCAGCGCCGCACCGAGCCCGGCGCACGTGTCGCGATCGTCGGGGGCGTACTTGAGCGCGCGCTCGTAGGCGGGCACCGCGTGCTCGAGCCGCCCGGCCTCGTGGAACGTCCGCGCCGCGCGGAGGAGCGTCGCCTTGCGCGCCTGCTCACCGCGCGCCTGCGCCTCGAGGTGCTGGATGTCCTCCATCGCTCCGCCGTCGTCGCCGATGCGCGCGCGCAGCGCGAGGCGCCTCCACCGTGCGGTGTTCTGGGTGGGGTCGTTGCCGAGCGCACGGTCGAGCAGCGAGGCGAGCTCGGGATCGTCCGGCCCGAGCAGCGCCGCCGCGCGATCGAAGGCCCGGGACGCGAGGCGCGACTCACCGCGGTCCT
>CAZUZY010000156.1:0-17701 GCA_964624885.1 uncultured Polyangiales bacterium
CGGGGGCGCAGGCGGCGCCGCGACGACCTCGATGCGAGCGGGCGCGGCTGGCGGCGCGGGCGGGGGCGAGGCGATCGCGCTGACGACCGCAGAGACCACCGCCGGCACGGTCGGCGGCGTGTTCGCCGAAGGCGTGGTCGTGTCGTTGCCGAACGCAGCGCCGAACTTCTCGCCGGCGTAGCCGAGCGCGGTCATGCCACCGACGGCCGAGAGACCCACGCCGGCGCCGTGGATCAGCGCCTCGCGCCAGTGGGCGAAGTCGTTGAGCGCCGCGAACACCGCGCCGAGCGCGATCGCGATGAGCGGGATCACGAGCTTGTCGACCTTGGGCAGACGGTTGCGGAAGATGCCGGTGAGGGCGACGACGATGGCCGTGAGCTGGATGTCATTCATGAGGATCTCCGTGCTGGGCCTTGGAGACCTCGGTGTTGCTGCTGCTAGCGAACGCCCACGTTGGCGTTGGCGTTCGGACTCTTGTTGTTCGGGGACGCGACGGGGACGATCTGCGCGAGGAGCACCTGCTGCAGCCCCGCGTAGAACTGCCGCTCGATTTCGCGCTTCGCCGCAGGAGCTTCGCGCAGCCGCCTCGCGGCCGGATGGAGCGCAGCGATCCGTGCGGGCGTGAGGAGGGGCTCGACCTCGGGCAGCGTCGCGAGCGCGCACTGAACGATGCTCGGCACGCGATTGATGTCGTCGAGCAGCGCGCGGAAAACGGACTCGTGGCCGCGCTGAATCGCGAGCTGCAGGAGCAAGCACCGAGCGTCGCCGAGGTCGAGCAACGCCTTGGTCAGCTCGACGCGGTCGGCCTCGGACGCGACCAGTCTGCCAGCAGCCGTGGCGATGCCTCCCCAGCACGGAAGAGCGCTCGGGTTGGTGATGGCGGCTGCGAGCTCGCGGAGGGACGAGACCCCCGACGAGCGCAGGCGCGTGGCGAGGTTCTGGCGGAGCTGTTCGTCGGCGGTCATCCAAAGGCCCTCACGTTGACGTAGAGCTGGGCGACAGATCCGTTGCGCACCCACACATGAAGGCCGTCCGTCTCCTTCGAGACCCAGCGCTCGAGCGAGTTGGTGAACGGCCCCTGAAATCGCTCGGGCTGCACAGGCGCGCCGGCAGCGTCGAGGTTGTAGTAGCTGATCTCGATGATCTCGGGCCCGAGGTCGAGCACCATCATCTGCCGCACTTCCCCTGGCTTCAGGACGGCGCCGGCCGAGCCGATGCGGTGGGGGTAGCGGAGGTCGTGCTCGCCCGAGGCGGTGTGCGCATTGAGATGCTCGATGAGCAGCGCGAACTGCTCGTGCACCGTCCCCTCCAGCAATGCGTGTGGGGTGCCGTAGACGACCTCGCCGCCGACCAGGGTCGATCCGGTCCTCGCCGAGAGCTTGCTCGACACCTCCTGGAGCTGGCCCTGCACGCTCTTGGTCTCGAGCCAGGCCGCGGGCGTCGCGGCGATCGCGCTCGCGTGGTGGGCGCCTGTGACGGCTCCCTCGTGGGCGTTCAGCCATCCGAGGATCTGCGACAGCTGGCCGTCGACGGAGCCTTCCGGGAGCCCGTGCGGGGCGCCCGGGACCTCGTCGGCGCCGACCAGGGACGCGCCGGGCTTGCCAGTGGTGCGCGCCGAGAGATCGTCGACGAGCTCATCGAGACCGGCGCCGACCGTCTTGGCCGTGATGAACCCCTTGCCGGCGTAGTCGATGTCTCCGGCCTTGTGCCGCTGGCCGCTGGCCGTGAAGTGGGCGTCGAGGAGCGCGTCCACCGAGTCGAGCGCGGCCTGCGCGGTGGTCGCGCTCGAGGCGATCGCCTTCCAGAGCGCAGCGAACACGCCCACGGCGGCGCTCGTCGCGAACACGAACGCCTGCCGCCGGCTCCTGTCGATGTCGACCTCGAAGATCTGGGTCTGCCCCGCCTTGCGCCGCACGTCGCAGAGGAGGAGCTCGCCATCGACGAGCGCCACCTTCGGCGCCGAGCCCGTCGGCGCCTGGGGGCCCATGCGGACGACGATCTGGAACGCCTCGTCCCGACGGAAGTAGACGAGCTGGGAGTTCCCGTCGGTCCGCGGATCGGACATGACCCGCGCGAACTTGAGGAAGATGCCGAGCCAGCGCTCGTCGCCCGACGTCGACACTTCGGTCGGGATGCCGGTCGAGTCGATCGAGAGGTCGACCCGCTGGCCCGTGCCGAAGGCGATTCGCTGCCCGAGCTTGTCGTAGGCGCGCCCCGGGCCCGTCAGGTCCACGGTCAGGTCGGCGACGGGTGCGTGCTGCGTGGGGACCGCCCCGCTGACCACGCCGAAGAGGCCGATGTCCGCTGCAAGATTGTGGTCGGCCTGCTCGAGCAGCTCGAACCCGAGGTCCAGCTCGGCCTCGGTCACTCGCTGTCGAAAGTAGAAGTCCAGCCGATGTGCCACGCGTTGACGCCTCCGGATGGGGAGAGCGTTGCGAGGCAGAATGGGGACGCGAGACGTGACCTCCGCGCAAGGCACTCGTCTTTGACAGCCCCTTGACGAGTCGAGCGTGTCCCGTCATCTTCTGCGAGCGGCGGTACCGACGCCGAACCCCGATGGCTCCGCCCCCGCTGGAGCCTCTCCTGGGGCAAAGGGGAGTCCACTCCTCCGGCGGTCGACGTGTGTCCTCTCGAGCTGCGTGGCCGAGGGCGGGGGCCGAGGCAACGCGGAGCGAGGAGTTCCACGATGACCGTTCAGAGCGATTTCAAGAAGCGGATCCGCGAGCGTCAGCGCGCGACGGGTGAATCCTACACAGAAGCACGCCAGCACCTCCTGCGTGGCCGCGCGGAGGTTCTCGGCGAAGGCGAGGCGGACGTGACGCTCGAGCCCGTCCACTGGGAAGCGATCGTCCTCAAGGTCAACACTCGGTCGGCGCGCGTTCGTGTGGCCAACCGCGAAGTGACCCTCCGGGCACCGCAGATCGCGACCCTCGCACCCGGCCAGATTGCTCGTGTCACCGTCGCCAAGCGATGGACGTGGCTGGGTGACGAGTACGCCTCCGGCGACGTCCTGAGCGCGTGCATCGACATCCACCGCCTCGGGCTCGCTCCGCTGGCCGTTCGTGGCGACGGACACGACGAGTCCTTCGAGATGGACTCAATCGCGTGGGGCGCCTTCGAAGGATCGGAGTCGGACGCCGACCTGGTCAGCGATGCCATGGATCTGCGTGACGCCGGCGACGAGGAAGCTGCGCGAGAGCTTCTCATGGGGGCTCTCCACCACGACTTGCGGTGCCTGGATGCCCACGCGGCGCTCGGGTTGCTCGAGTTCGGTGCCTCGCCCCGACGCTCGCTGACCCACTACGAGATCGGCGTGCGCATCGGCGAGCAGGCGCTCGGCTCGTCGTTCAAGGGTGAGCTGCCTTGGGACAACCTGTTCAACCGGCCGTTCCTGCGCTGCCTCTATGGACTCGGGCTCTGCCACTGGCGCCTCGGCCACTTCGCGGAGGCCGAGTGCGTGTTCAAACGCCTGCTGACGCTCAACCCGAGCGACAACCAGAACGCGCAGGGCGCGTGGCAGTGCGTCCGCAGCGAGCAGCCTTGGACGGCTGGAGACACCGAACGAGTCCTTCACTAGCGAAGGCCGCGTCCGGCACGCCTACCAGCGCGAGGATGACCAGTGGGCGTAGGCGCCGATCCACTCGGCGCCCTTGGGCGGAGGGCTCGGCAGCGGCAGCTCGCTGAGCTCGATCGCCTGCTTGATGCGGCCACGTTGGCAGATGGCGCAGAGCGAGGCTCCACGCTGCGTCACGCTCACCACCCGCACGACGACGCCGAGCACCTCCGTCTCGAACGGGAGTGCCAGCTCCTGGTCGAGCATGGCGGAGAACCCCATCAACTGCTCGCCCTCGTCTTGGGCGTCGACCGTTGCCTCGTCGATCATCTCGCGAAGCCTGACGCTCGAGAGCTTCGCCGTGGCGCTGGTGGACTTCTTCTTCGCGGCCATCCTCAACGCTCAACTGCGGAACAGCGCGTCGGTCTTCGAGGCGTCCACAACGGCGTACTTCTCGCCCACTGGCGGGACGGGCAACAGAAACACGCCGCGCTCGAGCTTCTTCGTCGTGCACCGGTCGCCATCGGCATCCAGGGCATACAAGATGAGGGTGTCCTGCGCGCGGTTGTAGAAGAGAACGGCGGTGCTCGTGTCCAGGTGGATGCCGAGCTCGCGCTCGCACGTGTCTCGCAAGCGCTGGGGTCCCCAACGGGGGTCGATCGACTTCGGAAACACGACGAGGCGTCGCACGGTATGAGGCAGGAACTGGCTGATCATCCGCGCACGGTAGTGGTCGGAGGTGGACCTCGGAAATGGCTGCGTGCGCGTCGCCGGACATTGTCTGTCCGCAGCCGCTCAACACGCGGCGAACCAAGCGAGCCTGCTCGGAGAATGTCCGAGGTACGGGACTTCCCATTGAGGAATCCAAGCTCATGGTGGGGTCATGAACACGACCGAGGCCACGCCATGAGCGACTTCTACCGAACGCGCATGGGCCAGCAGTTCTACGAGGTGACGATGCCCGGGCTCGTACGCGAACTCGCCCGTCTCAACGCCAACCTCGAGCGGCTCGCCCGCCGACCAGAAGCCGGGGCCGAAGACGAGAGCCCTAACCCGTTCAAGGAGGCTCAGCGCAGGTAGCCGCAAGACACAACGAGGCCCTCCGCCCGCAAGGGTGGAGGGCTCCATCCTCAGCCTGTGGATCGGGGCTTAGGCGGCCTTCTTCTTGCGGCCGCGACGGGCTGACTTCTTCGTCCCTTCGAGCACCCCGGCCTTGGCGAGCGTGTCGTCGCCGATGCCGACGAAGCGGTAGGCCACGAGGGGGAAGGCGTAGGCCGCGTGCAGACGCGTCACGAGCTCGATACCGTCCTCCGTGGCGGGCCGGGGGCGGGGGACCGTGCGCACCTTGCGGATGCTGCTGAGGGTCTCACCGAGCTCGATCAGCTCCTTCACATGGGCGAGGATGTCGATCGGCTTGAGCTCCTTCTTGCTCTCGCTGCTCAGGTCCTTCAGCAGCCGGGCACGACGCTTCTCGGTGCGGCCGTCGACCTTGGTCGAAGAAGCCTTCCCACCCAGCAGGTCGTTGAAGGCACGGGCGACACGACGCTTCTCGATCGCCTCGGGAGAGCCACGACGGTTCTCGGCACCTGCCTTCTTTGCACGGGGTTTGCGGGTGGTCTTCTTGCGGGTGTTGGCCATTGCCGCGAACGGTAATGCAACAGCCGTGAAACGGTCAAAGACCATGTGTGGAGGATCTGGCTAGTGAAGGAGGGTGGTGTCCCCCACCTCCGACACCCCCAGCTCCCAGTGATCGAAGGTCGGCGGCGGCAGCGGCTCGAGCAGATCGACGAAGTGGGTGTGGGCGGGCTTGAGCAGGTTGACGACCGTGCGCACCTTGCGGCGCTCCTTGGCGGTCAGCACGCGATTGACGCGGATGGAGAAGGCGTAGCGGGCGAACCTGCCTGATGGCCCGAGTTCCCAGTCGACGCCGAGCTCGGACTCGCCGAGCACCAGCGCGGTGGCCGCGAGGCCGGTGATCTCGAGCACCAGGATGCCGAGCAGAAACTGAAGAGCTCGCCGGATTCCGGGCGCGGTCCCCTTGAGTCGGTACATGTCGACCAGTGCTGCCGCGAGCCGCCGTTTTCCAAAAAGATCCAGGTCGAACGAGAAGGGGTTTCCTAGGTCGGTCAGGATCAGATCGAGCCAGGGTTCCGGGGCGCGTTCGAGGTCGAACAGGTCCGGAAACGCGTCGAGCTCTGCCAGCTGCAGGTCGAGGATCTCCTGAAGACACGCGACGAACTTTTGGAGGTCTCCCGTCTCGTCCGCCCGCCGGTTGTGGCGCGGCAGCATGGACCAGAGGTCGAAGCGCCGGTTCGGAGGGCGCGGCGGTCGGTAGCCCGTGAACACGGCGCGATCGAACGGCGCCTCGATGGGATTGCCGCGCAGGTCGGTGACCCCTGCCACCGTCACCAAGTAGCGCGCGTCCGGGCTCATGGCCCGGGAGAACTCGAGGTCGAGGAGGGAGCCGGAGGCCGAGGCGTGCGCGATCGTGATAGGCACAGCGGGCGTCGTGAGGGCCGCGAAGGTGAACGCCGCAGCTGCGGGAACGAGAACAGACTCGTCGAACGCCAGCCGGAGCGCACGTGGCCCCCGGGCCACTACGGCGAGCAGCTTGGGCGCCGTGCGGTCCTCGATGGCGAAGGCGTAGCTCTCGTCGATGGCCGCGACGCCATCGAGGGTCCGCGCGCGGACGCGCACGCGCACCTCCGTGCTGCTCGCGAAGGGGGCCAGGCGGTCGAGCGTGACCCGAACCGTGTCCTTCCCGGTGGTGATGGCGGAGGCCGAGCCCGAGAATGCAGGCGCGAACGCCTTGTCGGCGAGCACCTGGGCCCCGTCGACCCACACGGCGATCGACGCCGGATCGACGCCGGCCACGCCCGTGTCGGCAAGCTCGAAAGCGATCCTGGTGTCGCGTGGCACCTCCTCTTCGGCAGGGGCCGGGTCCCGGTTCAGCAGGAGGAGGCGGGCTTTGGTCGTGACCGCGGTGATCGCGGCCACGGTGAAGAGCGGGAGTTCGATGGTCGCCATCAGAGCACCACCAGGGAGAGCCGCACGCCGACCGTGTGCTTGCCACCCAGCTTCGACACGTGCGCGGCCAGGTCGACAGGCCGCCGGCGGTTCGCGCCCGTGAGCAGGCGCGCCTGGACGGCGCCGTCGACGACCACGGCGACCTCCCAGAGGGCCGGACACGAGCGAACCACGAGCTCGCCCTGGACCCGCACGAGGGCAACACCCGTGAGGTCGACGTCTTGAAGAAGCTCGACCTGGTCGCCAGGCTCGAGGTGATCGAGGCGCCCAGGGTCCAGATCCCCGAGGACCACACGCACCTCACCCGAGGGCAACTGCACGCGGCCCTGGGTCTCGCCGAGCCGGTTGTCGAGGGCGGAGAACTCCACGGGTCAGGTCTGCCGGTAGATCTCGAGGTGGTCGAAGAAGGCGCGGCGGGTCACGTCGCTTGTGGCGAACGCGAAGCCAGCGCGGCCGGAGGTCAGCGGCTTGCTACCGCTGTTGATGCCGAGCTTGTCGTCGATGAACGACGCCATGCCCGCGACGGGCTCCCAAGTCGGAGTGGTTCCGAGCGCGTGCTTCTCGAGGTCGTTCCGAAAGACCGAGAGGACGACATCGCCCGTGTCGTTCACCACCATGTCGAGCCGCAGGTGCAGCCAGGTGCCCACTGGGAAGCTCTCGCTCGAGCGGAGCAGGTTGCCCGGACCATCCGCGCGCGGCGTGCCGCCGGCCACGGCGCCTTTCCGGAGCACGATCCGGTGTGGATCGTCATCGGAGAGGCCGAGCAGGTAGGCGCGGTCGTTGACCGAGTTGCCCTGGCAGCCGAGGAAGAGGGCTGGCGAGAAGCCCGTGGGGCCGCCTCCTGGGCCTCGCTGGAGGCACCCGCGGATGGAGCCGCCCTTGGCCATCGGCGCGAAGCTGACGGCGTTCACGAAGAGGCCGACCGCCCCCTTCGCCGGCGCGAGCGAGTTGAAGCCGAAGAGGAACGAGCCTCCTCCAGGGGCGCGCGGGATGCCCGCCGTGACACCACGCTCGACGGTGCCGATGTCGAGTCCGTCGGTCAGATAGCTCCAGTCCGTGCTGCCCATCGCGCTCCCTCCTGCTCACAGTGTGGTCATCAGGGCCCAGGTGGCCTCGAAGGTTTCCGTGCCGAACGCTGTGGCCGCGAAGGCCGGAGTGGTCGGCAGCGTCCAGCTCTCGAACGCCTCGACGTCGTCGGCGCCGAGCGGCGCTGCGGTCGCGGAGACCTCGTCCCACGTGGTGTGGAGTGGCCCGCCCCAGTCCATGGTGTCCACGGGCTTGCCAGCGAACAGCGCCGCCTTCAGCAACGCCGGCCCGAGCTCGTCGAGGAACACACCGCCGGTCCAGCCTTCAAATGTCTCGCGGCCCTGCGGCTTCTTGTCGAAGAAGGCCAGCACGAGGGAGCCCGCCGGAAACGCCTCGAGCAGCGTGCCCCAGCGCTCGAAGTCCTCACGTGCGCGCTCGGGGCTGGGGCCGAATGCGACGAGACGCTCGGCGCGCACGCTCGCCACGATGCGCCAGCTCTTCGCGCTTCCGGGCGTCGGGCCTGCCTCCTGGAACGTCGGGTTGAGCAGGGCCACTTTAGAGGAGCCCTCCCGTGTCGCCGCTGACGAGCGTGACGTTGCGGAGGACGGGCAGCTCCCGCACGGCGAGCTTCACATCCGTCGGCAGGCCGTTCAGCATCAGGTCGAGGGGCGAGCCGTCGCCGAGCTTGCGGACGCCGTCGGTGTCTCGGACGGTGTCGAATACGTCCGACCAGGAGACTTCACCGGCCGGGTTTCCCTCGGCGTTACGGAGGTTGAAGCCGAAGTCGATCCTTGGATTCGGCGTGCCGTCGGGCTCCATCAGCCTGAACATCGCCGCAAGCCGCTGCCGGATCCGGTCGCGTACGAGTTCGGGGCGCGCGCCTTCCCGCAGGAACACGCGCGCCTCAACGTCGACGGCCCGATACACCGGATCCTGCACCTCGACCTCGAAGGTCAGCGTGCACGGGTAGGTCTCCGTCACCTGCCGATGGACGAGCCCCTTCAACGCTGGAGAAGGGAGCCCGCCACCGATGGGGACCACGAAGAGGATGCCGGCGTTCTCGGCGATCGAGAGGTCCTCGTTGGAGGTCAGCATCAGCGCGCGGGCGACGCCCTGCACCTTGCGGGCGTGGATCTCGAAGTCTTCGCGCGCGACCGTGCGGGTCAACGCACGCAAGCTTTCGGGCGCGAGCCGCTTCGCCGACTCGACGGTCTGGCGATCGGTGCCATCGACGGCAGGAGCTGGGTTGGTACAGAGCACCTTGACCGGCCGCCCGAGGCTGTCGCTGAAGACGCCCTCCACGACGACGATGCGGCCGGCGTCAACGTTGCCCTCCGCCCCGCCACCCGTCTTGTAGGTGACGGAGATGGTGCCGGTCGGCGGGAGACCGTTGAGGCCGCTGCCGAAGCACAGGGTGGCCTTGTCGCTCTGGTCGACGAGCAGGGCGAAGTGCCGGTCGGTCGGTCCCGAGCCGAGCAACGTCTCGACCTCCGTGTAGTCGCCGTTTCCAGCAACCACACGGGCAGAGCCGTCGAGGTAGGGAACGCGATCGAGCGCGAGGTCGGTGCCCGTGAGACCACGGGCGTCGAAGAGCTGCGTGTGGCTCTCCGAGTGCTCGACCACACCGGTCGCAGTGGTCGTGCCAGGCGGGAAGAGCAGCGGCTCGGTGAGCTGGAAGCGGACCGGGTTCGTCACCTCCTGCGTTCGGGCAATCGTGCCGGCGGGGAGGGTGACGTCGCCGGCGCTCGGGGCGCCGATGGAGAACGCCACCTTGGCCTTCGCCGCCCGCGCGCCCTCGAGCCGGAAGCCGAGCATGCGCGCGAGCGCGATGACGTTCCTGCGCTGCGTGGCCGTTGCGAGGCGCGACTCGCGGGCCTGATTGTCCAGGTAGTAGCCGAGAACGTCGCCCACGAACGCGTACATCTCAATGAGCAGCGTGCCGAAGCTCGCGACGGAGAAGTCGGTCCACTCCGGGAACACCGACCGAACGAGCGCGATTAGGCGCTCGCGGATCGCGTCGAAGTCGCGGTCCGTGTAGTCGGTGCTTGGGGGGAGGATGGGCATCCCGATGGGGAGAGCCCGGTCCTCCTCGCCAGGGGACTACTCGAGCAGCGGTTCTGTCGGTGGCTGGAGGCTCACCGCGACGCTCGCCAGTCGTCGGCCCCGGGTGCGCGCGGAGAACGACAGACTCGCGGTCCCTCGTTGGGCTGCGAACACCCACTGACTGAGGAACGCCTCGTCAGGAATGAGACCGTGCTGTCGAAGCTCCGCCTCGCGCTCGCCTCCCCGTATCGTGACCCCGAAGAGTTCCAGCGTGCCACAGAACGCTTGTGCCGGCGCCACGACAGCCTCGGTGCGCTCGAACACGATCGTCAGCGAGATGATCAGCCGGGTCTCGTGGTGCTCGAGAAGTACAACGCCCAGCTCGTCAAGGACGTGAAACCGGTTGCTGCCACGCGCACGGCCTTTCGCGATCTCGGGAAGCTCGGTTCGAGGCACGACCGACCGCCGCTCCACGAACCACTCGAGCGGTACGGGCTCGACGAGCTGAATCCCGTCGACGGTTGCGCCGGCGCGATCAATCGCCACGTGCAGGGGCACCATAGGCTACGAGTCTAGACCCGACCGGGCACCAGCAACGCTACCCAGCAACCGTCGTTCACCGAGTGGTAGCGACGCGAACGCTGCCGAAGCGCACTCGGACGCGCAGCTGCGTGCCGTCCCGGCTCACAGAGACGGTGGCTCCCCCGTCGGATAGCCACCTCCGCAGCGCGTCCCGCACGTGCACGCGCCCGAGCTCGGCGAGCACCAGGTCGTTCCGCTGGTGCCGGAGCCGCTCGAGCGGGGTGCCGAATGCGGTGCGCCAGAGAAGCTCGCCGGGCTCCGTGCCCAGCACCTGCTGCACGTGGGCATCGACCAGGTCGTCCCCGCCTCCGTGGGCGAGGTCCTGCTTGCGGTCTCGGCGGAACGGCGTGAGCAGTCCATGCGGTTCGAGCGACAAGGGTCACCTCCTACGGCAGGGGAATCGCGTCTCGCGCCGCCTCGAGCACCTTCACGAGCTCGTCGAGCGGCGGGATCATCTCGTCGAGCGGGAGGCCGGACAGCCCCTTCACGTCGGGTACGGTGGGGCCGCCGATCAGCCCGAGGAACAGGTTCACGAGACCGAGCAGCTTGCCCACGGAGGCCAGGCTCTTGCCCACGTTGGCGGCCTCCTGCTCGACGTTCGCGCGCGTGCACGCTGCCACCCGGCGCAGGCCGGGATCGTCGAGCTCCTTCGCGCGGTTGATGATCGCGTCGACTTGTTTGATGCGGGTCTGCAGGTGCCGAAGCTGGCTCCGTGCGCGCCGGAGCACGTTCGTGGCGAGCGTCAGCATCCGGACCACCATCCGCGGCACGGAGAGCTGCGGCACGAGCCCCAGCAGCTTGCTCGTCTTCTTCGCCACCTCTGGTAGCGCAGCCGCCATCGCTGTGAGGTCGGGCGGAGCGCCGAAGCCCGCCGGCACAGCCTTAGCAAACGTCGCGATCGCCGCGACCGCGTCGATGATGTTGAAGATGGGCACGAGCGGCGTCAGCGCCGGCTGCAAGAGCCGCATCGGATCGATGTCCTCGAGGTCCACCCCGCCCGGCAGCGGCAGGCTGAAGGCATCCGGGAGCTCGGGCAGGTGCACGCAGACCGGGATGGACATCAGATCGGGTCCTCGATCGGCCGCACGAGCCGGCCGCTGATGGTGACCTGCGGCGCGTCGAGCGCGATCGTGCCCACAGCGCGGATCGTGATCGCGGTCGTGCCCTCGAGGGTCACCGAGTTCTCCTCGGCGTCGAACACCAGCCGGTCACCCGTCTTGCGGTTCGTGAGCTGCAGCTTGCGTTGCCCCTTGGTCTCGTCGAGCTCGATGCGGAAGGTCTCCGTGGCGATCACGCGGTTGTCAGGTGGACTCCGCCGGCCTTCCTCTGGCACCTCGCTCTTCCCGCCCGGCTTGCCCCAGTGGGCCGTGAGGTAGTGGGGATGGTCGACGTCCCCCATGTGGAAGAACACGCCGACCTCGGCGCCCTCCTCTGGCACAGCGAAGAACCCCCGGTCGCGCGAGCCGCCACCGACGGTGCCCAACGGCCAGGCCCATGCGCTGTGGGGCTCGACGAGCCCAGGAATGCAGATGCGAACGCGCCCGAGCTGCTCGGGGTCGTGCCGGTCGGTCACGTAGCCGATGTGGAGCCCCAGCAGGCGCGACTGGGCGGCGCCGAGGTCGTCGTCGAAGGCCGGGTACATGGCTATTTCTTCGCCTCCGGATCGGCCGAGCCAGCCCCGTCGTCGCGCCACTCGATGTGGCTCTTGCCCGTCTTCGGGTCGATGATCTCGATCGGCTTCTTCGCGCCGGGCTTCTTGGGCCCAGCGGTGCTCTTGTCCCCACCCTGCGGTTTGGCACTGGCTCCGGCGCCGCCGGCGCCGCCCTTTCCGTCGCGGGTGACCTTGAGCTCGCACGTGTAGCCGCTCGCCCCGAGCTGGTGCTTGACCTCCTTCACGTAGTACTTGCCCGACAGCAGCGACGAGATGCCCTGCACCTCGATGACGGACTTGGCGGCGAGCGTGGGATCGCCAACGACGGACAGCATCAGCTTCACGGCCTCGCGCTCGGCCTTCACGAACCTCGCCTCGGCCTCTTTGCTGGCCAGCGTCTTGGAGCCCGCCGCGGTCGGGCCGCTCGTGCTCGTCGCGTTCCGCTTGAGCAGCTTGGTCGTGCCCGTCTTCGGGTCCACGACCTCGATGAAGTCGCCCAGCGTCGCGCGCTTGGCCGTGTCGGATGTGGCGCTCGCCGTGATCGTCGTCTTGTCGAGCGGATCGCGACCTTTGAGTTCGACCTCACCCACGCGCTTCTGGAGGTTCGACTCCACGTTGACCGACAGGAGCTCGCCCACTCCGCCGTACCAAGTCAGCACCCTCGAGGGCGGTGCCTCCTGGCGTCGCCGGTGCCAGTGGAGGCCCGTGCCGTCGACATAGAAGTCGAACCCCTCTTTCGCTGCCAGACGCTTCAGGAACCAGGCGTCCGTCTCCGCGGTCTGGCAGACGACGTCCAGCACCACCTTCGTGTCCTCGATTTCGGCGAGGGTGTTCTCGTACCCCTGCTCGGCTGCCACCTTCCGCACGACTTCGGCGCGCGTGTGGTGCTCCCACCGGCGCGTGCGGACGACCTTGTTCATGAGGGCCGAGAGCGCGACGCCCTCCAGGGTCAGGGTCGAGAAGCCCTTCATCGACTGGATGACCACCCGCCGAGGAGGGGACATCACGCCGGGGTAGCCCCAGGCAACCTCGAGGACGGCACCCGCGAGCAGGTCGACGCGCGCGAACAGGGTCAGGTCGAAGTTGTCGAGCTGGAGGGAGAGCTTGTCTGCCTTCTCGTCCGTGTCCTCGTACGTCAGGCCGACCAGGCGGTCGGCGAGGTCGAGGGACGCACCCGACGCAGTCTTCTCGTCGGGGAGAAGGGTGAGGCGGACACCGGGCGCGCTGCGATCGAGCGGAGGCATCGACCGGGAAGAGCGGCGCACCCGTGGTGAGGGGACCCCAGCGGTGGCCATGTATGTACACTGGGCCGCCATGTGGATGGTTCGAGCCGGCCGCGGAGGGGACTACGTCGAGGACTTTATTGAACGCTCCGTGGTGGCGTTCGGCGGCGAGGCGCTTGGACCGCTGACGCCCGACGTCACGAAGGACGAGCTCACCCGCCGCTACGCCGAGAAGTACCCAGACGAGAAGGAGGGGAGTCGAGCGTCGTGGGCAGGCCAGCTCCTTCGCTTTGTCTTGGAGATCAAGGTTGGTGACGAGGTCATCTGCTCCGACCGTGAGCGTCGCCGCTACTTGCTGGGCAAGGTGACGTCCGAGTACCAGTGGAGCCCTGATCCGCAGGGCCAGCTCGCTCACGTTCGTCGCGTGACGTGGACCCATGAGGTGCCGCGCGACGCGCTGCAGGCCAGCACCCGCAACACACTCGGCTCGGTGTTGACGGTGTTCCGCGTGAACCCCGATGCGGCACAGGATCTTCTTGCGGCTGCAGGTCCGATCGGGACCGTGCCCCCGACGCCAGTGAGCGACGATACGCTCAGACAGAACGCGGAGGTGCTGGGAGCGATCTCCGCAGAGACCTTCTCGCGAGCCGACGAGTTCATCGAGGACCAGATCGACGCGCTCAACTGGAGTCAGATGCAAGAGCTGGTTGCAGGCATCCTGCGCGCGATGGGCTATCGAACTACGGTGTCGCCGGCCGGACCGGATCGCGGCGTGGACATCTTCGCCTCCCCGGATGGCTTGGGTCTCGAAGAGCCACGAATCTTTGTCGAGGTGAAGCATAGAACCAACCAAATCGGCGCTCCACAGATCCGAGCCTTCGTCGGAGGTCGGCGTGCGAACGACAAGTGCCTGTACGTTTCCACTGGCGGCTTCTCACGTGAGGCCCACTACGAGGCCGAGCGCGCCGGCGTTGCGGTGACGTTGATCACCCTGCCGAAGCTTCGCCAGTTGGTTCTTGAGTACTACGAGAAGCTCGACGCATTCACCCGCGCGCTTGTGCCTCTACGCCGGCTCTACTGGCCTGTGGTCAGCGCCACCTGAACACGAGCGATGTGGGGCACGTAGATCGTCCGCCCCACCTCGAGTGCGAGCGTCGGGTCGTGGATGGGGTCAGGCTGAAAGTCGGCGATCACCCACCAAAGCCCGCACGCTCGAGGCAAGGGCTCGAAGTACTTCCCCGCGAGGTCGAACAGCGTCTCCCCCTCGGTGACGACATGGATGCGCGTGTCGGGTAGCACCCGGAACCGGAACGGCACCCGGTCGGTCAGGTAGAGCCGACCCTCGTCGTCGCGCTCGCCGAAGCAAAGGCCGTAGCGAGAGCCGGTTCCAGGCGGCATCAGAGATCCTCCCGTCGCTGCTCGGAGGTGACGCGCGCGTCGAGGATCTCCTCGAAGGTGATCGTGGCCGCGTAGACCAGCAACGAGCCGTCGGCCGCGAACTGCCGGTAGGCGAGCTCAAGGTCCGTCACGACGGTTTCGATGGTGATGACCTGCGGCCAGATGAAGAGGAGCCGCGGCGGCGCTGTCGTGGCGACCCCCGCCGCCGCCTTCGGCGGAACGGTCAGCGCACGCAGGAAGCCGCGGAACTCGAGGATGTCACTAGAATCTCCCTCCGCGCGTGCGAAGAACCGATCAACGTAGAACTCGATCCCAGGCAGCTGGCGGTTCCCAGTCGACAGGAACTGCAGCAGCTGGTGGGAGAGCCCAGGCACGCTCACCCGGTTCCAGTTCACCTGCACCTTCTCGGTGAACGACGTCGGGTTGAACATGCACACGAGGCTCTCGCCCGACGCGACGTTCGCGAGCACGCACCGGGGCGGTCGGGTTGCGGCAGCTTCGATTCCCACGTGATCCCCCCCTTGAAGAGTCAGTACTTGGGCAACGTGCTGAAGGCGCGCGCGGCGTCGTCCGCAGCGGCCTTGTGGACGGCGGTGGCGATGGTCTGCCCGTCGAGCTGCAGCTGGATCACGACGGGCTTCGGCGCCGCTGGCGGCCCGTAGACCGGGGCAGGCGCCGCAGGCGCGGCCGCTGCTCCGGCAGCCGCTACAGCTGGCATCGGGTAGACGCCGGCCGCGGTGGGCGGCCCGTGGGCGACAGCGGGGCCTGTGGGAACGGCGGCCGCCGCTCCGTTGAAGGTGACGTTGTCGACGGCGAGCGTCTTGGCGAGGCTCGAGTTCACCCCGTCCTTGAAGTCGCGGATCGACTTCTGGATGTTGGTGCTCTTGCCGACGAACCCCGCCATCGAGTCGACCGCGCCGCCGATGGCGCCCACGAACTCCAGCACCGCCGAGATGATGGCGCTGATGACCCCGAAGGCGATGAGCTTCATGCCCGTCCACACGTCCTTCCAGCTCCCCGTGACGATGCCCCCGATCACGTAGACGACCCCGGTGATCACGTCGGCGATCCCAGAAAACATCGCCATCATGCTCGCGATCCGGGCGTTGACCCATGCCATGGCGGCGCCGATCCGGGCGGCGAGGAACCCGATGGAGGCGATGACGGCGGCGATCACCCAGCCGACCACCGTGCCGAACGCGCTCCACACACTCGCCCCGTCCCTCGTGGCCGCGCTCGAGCCCGCGACTAGCCGGACGATGTCGCCGAGCTGGCCAGCGAGCCGCGCCAGCGCGCCGAAGAGCAGCATCGCGGCGGGCCGGATGGCCACCCAGGAGGCCGCGAGCCCACGGGAGAAGTCGACCAGAACGGTCAACCCCTTCACGAGCAACTCGAACACCTTGCCGAGGACGAGCCCGATCTTCTGGCCGGCAGCACCAAAGGCCTCGAACTTGGCGCCTGCTGTGCCCGCGTCGTCCCGGTCACCCAGGAAGCCGAGCTCCACACCGAGGGCCCTCAGCGCGACCAGGAACGCGTTGATGCTCGGCTTGGCCGCCTCGACCCCTGCGGAGAATCCCTTCGCGATGCCAGCGAAGAGGTTCTTGAGGCGGTTGGCCCAGAGGTAGACGTTGATGAGGAAGTCCTTCAGGCCCGCGTTCTCGGCGCGGTTCAGCTCCGTCCGGAGTGCTCCCGAGAAGCCCCCGTCCTCGAAGAGCTGCTTCACCCCCTCGAAGAACATCGACACCACCGTCCACGCCCGATGCGCGAAGTCGGCGATACTCCCGAAGTTCTTGCGGAAGGCGAGCGCGAAGCCCCACACCAGGAGGCCCAGGAGCCCGACCACCGCGACGACAGGAGCCAGCGTCAGGAGCAGCCCACCGAGGGTGACGCCAGCTGCCTTCAGCGCGAGCCCGAACATGACGATCGCCGCCTTCGCTGAGAGCGCAGCTCCGATGAGCGTGATCAGCGCGCCGGCCGCGACGATGAAGGTGGCGATCCCGCGCTTCAGCCCCGCCGGCATCCCGCGGACGAATTTCAAGAAGCCGTTCAGCGCATCGATGACCGCGGCGAGGATTGGCTTGAACACCTGCGCGAACGGCTCGCCGAGCACGATCGCCAGCGTCTCGAGCGAGCCACGGAGCAGCTGCCTCTGCCCCGCGAACGTGTCGAGCATCTTGTCGCGGAAGGAGGCCGCGGTGCCGCCGGCCTGCTCGAACTGCTTTCGTAGGTAGCCGATCGCGGCGCCGCCCTTCAGCGTCTCGCCCGTGTTGGTCTTGATCCCGGTCGTGACCTGGGTGAGCACGGCCTGCACACTGCCGAGCGCGTGGGCTCCGAAGGTGTCGATGAGGAAGGCCGCGCGCTTCGCGTCGGTCATCTTCTCGAGCTCGGGCGCGAGGTCACCGAGCACGTCGAGGAAGTTCCGAAAGTGGCCGATGCTGTCGACCACGGTCACGCCGATGGACTTCAGGTGTTCTTGCACCTTCGGCTCGGCCAGACGCTCCATCGCGACCGCCACGCCAGTGGAGGCGCGCTCGACGCCGGGGATGATGTTCTTCACGAGGCCGAGCGTGATCAGGGTCTCGCTCATCGACTGCTTCAGTGCCTGGGCGCCGCGCGACGCATTTCCCAGCGCCATCGGCAGCTCGGAGGCGTTGAGCGCGAACACGTTCACGGCCTGCAGCATCCGGTCGACGGCGATCGAGGCGTCTTCCGCGGAGATGCCAAAGGCCTTCAGCGCCTGCGAGGCCAGGCCCGCGGCTTGCGCCGGCGTGAGCTCACCGAGCGATCCGCCCGCGAGGTCCAGCACGGGGATGAGCAGCTTGATCGACTCCTGGGCCGAGAAGCCCGCCTGGGCCAGCTCCTTCAGGCCGACCGTGGCCTCCGTTGGCGAGAACTGGGTGGCGATCCCCGCCTCGATGGCCGCGTCGTGCAGCTGGGAGAGCTCGGCGCGGGTTGCGCCGGACACCGCGGCCACCGCCGCGATCGCCTGCTCGAACTGCCCGGCCTTGTCGGCGAGCGCGAAGGCGCCACCTACGAGGACGGCGCCCCCCGCCATGATGCCCAGGCCGAGCCCCATCTCCCGGAAGGCGCCGCTCATCCGGTCGGAGCCAGCGCCCACCTTCCGGTCGAGGGACTGGAAGCGGCGCTCGAGGTTCGCGAACACGCCCGAGGCGAGGTCGCGGGCCGAGAACACGAACC
>CAZUZY010000157.1:0-17692 GCA_964624885.1 uncultured Polyangiales bacterium
CTGCGTGGCGCATCGCGAGGCGCGCACCGAAAGCCCGCTCGAGCGCGCGCGCGGTCTCGACCGAGCACCTCGCCGTGCCGAGGACGAGGGTCTCGAGGGAGCCGAGCGACGCGCTCGCGTCGAGGAGGAGCCGCGCCACGGACTCGTCGGCATCCTCCAGGCGGAGCGCGGTGAGCGCGCGAAAGCGCTCTCCTCTCTGGAGCTCGGCGACGATCTCCGGAACGTTCGCGTACCCGCCGAGGCTCAGCTTGCGGACCGAGGAGCTCGCGCCAAGGAGCGTCGCGAGGCCGGTCACCGGGAGCCTGGTGCCGGGAGCATAAGGGCTGGGCGCGAGCGCGAGCTCGCGGAGTGCCGGCAGCTCCGAGGTCGCGAGCGCCGTCACGTCGTCGTCGTCGAGCGCCACCGTGCAGAGCTCGAGGCTCTCGAGCGTCGCGTGCCGGAACGGTCGCAGGAGCACGGACTCGACCGTCAGCGTGAGGCGGCGGAGCTCGCTCGTCGCCGCGAGCATCGGCCCGATGTCACCGAGCGCGCCGAGGTGGTGGGTCTCCAGCTTCAGCGTCCTCAGGCTGTCGGCGAAGGGCGCGGCGGCGATCGCCTGCACGCCGTCCTGGCACACCTCGTCGAAGCTCCCCGGCGCAAGGACCTCGAGCGAACGCAGGAGGCGCGTGGTGTCGTTGCGCAGCAGGACGCCGACGATCCGGGGCCAGATCCGGAGGACGGGCTCCACCTTCGCGCGCACCGTCGCCGCGTGGACGAAGCCACGATCGGTGCGGAGCTCCACGTGGCGCTGGGCGATCCAGTCGCTCAGGATCCCGGCCTGCGCCTCGGCCCGCAGCGCGGCGACCGGCTTCTCGGCCTCGTCGACCCGCGCGCGGAGGGCGTTCGTGGCGGCGTCCCTGGGGAGTGGGAAGCCCGCCGCCCGGTAGATCGCCATGAGCTCACCCTGCAGGTCGATGAGCGCTCCCCGCGGGTCGCCCTTCGCCCGGAGCTCGGCGGCGTAGCGCGCCCAGTCTTCCTCCGCGTCGGTCTTTCGTACCCGCGCTTCGAGCGCGTCGCTCGTCACGACGCTGCGAGGGCTCGGCGCCGGCAACGCGACCTCGAGCTGGGGATTGAAGGTGTGGCACCCGAGGTGCGTCGCGACGCTGCGGAGCTCGGCGAGGATCTTCCGGCTCGCGGAGTCCCGGACGACGCTCCACCCTGCGCACACCGTGAAGTAGCGTCCGTCGTCGGCGACGAACACGTCGAAGGCGGGCCCGGAGAGCCGGCCCTCGTCGAAGCGCACGCGCGCGCCGAACACGTGCTCGAACGCGCGCACGATCTCGTCGATGCCGAGCGGCACGAGGTCCTCGACGGGCTGCCTCTCCGCGAGCGCTCGGAAGGTCTCCGCTGGCTTGGTGGACGGCGAGCCCTTCCAGAACACGAGGTCGTAAGACATGGGCCGCCAGGATAGCGAAGCTCTGTCGCGGCGCGACCGACCCCCGAAGATCGTTCTGACGCTAGACCAGGGTCACGCGAAAACGCTTCATCGTCGCGGCGAGCGCTTCGGCCTCTGCCCGCGCTGCGGGGTGGGGGGTGAGCTCGACCTGCTCGAGGTGGGGGAACGCGGCGAGCTCGGCGAGCTGCCGCTCGGCCTTCTTGGTGCGCCGTTCGGCGCGCTGCAGCTCGAAGCCGAGCGTGCGCAGCCGGATGTGCGGCCAGCCGCCCTCGTTCAGCGCCTCGAGCACCGCCTCCTCGCGCAGGCCGCGCACCGCCCAGAGGTTGCGGAAGACCGGTTGCAGCAGGAGGCCGTGCGCGTCGCCCTTGCGGTTCCACGTGCGGAGCTCGAGCTCCTCGACGGTGGCGAACGTCGGGTGACCATCCGCGGCGGCGAACGCTGCCTTGGTCTTCGGTCCGAACACGCACGCGACGAGGAACCCGCGCTCCCAGCGCTGCCCCTCCTTGAGGACCGCCTGCGCGAGGGGACCGAGCCACTGCTTGCCGTGGAGGGTGACGAGCTCACGCTCGCGCGCCGACGGCTTGCCCGTGCGCCGCAGCTGGAGGTTGATGAACTCGCCCCGTGGGTCGCCTCGCTCGACGAGCCAGTCCGCGTACACGGCCCGGAGGGCGTCGTCGCCCGGGTTCGCGTGAATCGCCGCGAGGAGCTCTTCGCCACGCCCGACGTCGGCGCTCCGCAGCGCGTGGGCGCGTTCGACGCGGGACTCGAGGGCCTCCACCACGCCGAGCTCGTCGGGAGCGAGCGCGCGCCGCGGGCGGACGCGCGCGAACGCGGGGAGCAGCGCCCCGAGCTCGCGGTGCACGGTCGCCTCCGGGTGCCACGCCTCCGCCCGCGCGGTCTTCGCGACGAGGACCTCGGCGCGACCGAACGTGCGCAGGTCCTCGATCTGCGTGAGCAAGGAGACGACGCGTCCCTCGAACGGCAGCCCGTCCTCGGTCACGCCTCGCCGGAACGGGCACGTCTCGAGGAGCTCGAAGGCGCCATCGACGACGCGTGGATCGTCGGGCCACGCGCGCATCGCCTTCAGACGCTCGGACACCTGTGGCGATCCCGTCGCGTCGAGCAGCGTCGTGAGCAGCCGGCCGATGGTCGCGGCGCTCGCGCCCTCTGCGTCCTGCAGCCATCGCTCGTGGAGCTCGCGCGGCCTGTCCCCTTCGCGGACGGTGGAGACCGTCAACGCCGACGTGCGCGCGACGAGGGCGGCGAGGCGCGGATCGCGGAGCTCGCGCCAGGCCTGGATCAGGGGTTCGAGCACCTCGTCCCACGCCGCGCGCTCGGCCGCCTCGAGCGCGCTCGCGAGCGACGGCAGCATGCTCGGAGACTATCACCGCGGCGCAGATCGGCGGAGCGACCGAACAGCGCCGCTCGAGGGTCTGATGGCGTCGGTCCTCACAAGGAACGAGGATGCCGTCAGAGCCGACCACAGGGCCACGCGCATCGTGGCTGCCATGACGCTCCACCCGAGGATTCAGCCCCGCGGCCGGTGGGCGTGCGCAAACGATGTATGTTGATCCATCGCAACATCCGGTTACGGCCCACCTCGCGGTCGCGACGAGTCGGGTTGCCGCCGCATTGCATCGCCCGAGGTCGGGGAGCGTCTCTGCGATGCATGGTTCCCGTACTCCTCCTCACCGCCAGCACGGTGTACTGCGACAACACTCCCGTCCTCGATCAGGTGCCCTCGCTGGCCTTCACCGAGAGCGCGCTGGGCACCGCGGCCGGACGCTTCGGCCTGGTCGCCCGCAGCGGGTTCACCGCGAACGCCGACCAGCGCCAGGCGGAGACCGCTTTCGCCGTGTTCGCCGCGCCGATCGACCGCGTCACGCTGTCGATGGGGCTCCAATCGGGGTGGAGTTCGCAGGGTACGCAGCAGACGCGTCGGGTCGGTCCGGACGCCCGGTTGTCGATCCGGTTGCTCGGCGATCGGCAGAGCACCTTCGTGCTCGCGCTCTTCGGTGGCCACCGCGCGCTCCCCTTCGCCCAGGCGGCCTCGGTCGACGGGAACGTCGCGGTCAGCGTTCGGCTGGGCACCCTGCGGTACGATCTCGACTACGGCCTCGCGCACCAGCGCACCACCGAGGTCACCGAGCACGTCGTCTCGCTGCGGGCCGTGGGCGAGGTCGCTCGCTGGTTCCAGCTCGGCGCGGAGGCCCAGTACCGAAAGGCCACGCGCGGCAGCGACCGCTTCGTCACCGCGGGCGTCCAGGCCACCGTCGCGGGGCCGGTGTTCGCGGCCTCGTTGACGCTCGGCATGGCCGATCGTCGAACGGAGGCCACCTCGGCCTGGGCTCCGTTCGTCGGCGTGACGTTCGCCGACGTCTTCTGAGTGACACTCGCTGTCCAAGCCCCTGGCCGTGGTGGGAACTCGGAGCGGACGACCGGACGAAGTCCGGCCGGGAGAGCAATTCAGTCGCTCCCGCGCGCGACCGCGAAGCCGAGTATCACCATGAGGGCGGCGAACGCAGCGGTGCAGAGGGCACCTGGAGTCCCGCGGGTGGCCACCTCCTGGATGTTCGTCGCCGCGACGACCGTGAGGACTGTCATCAGACCGTGCGCCACCCCCACTGCAATGGCCAGATACCCCACGAAAGCGCGGCCCGCCCGGAGGAAGGCCAGCGCGACGAACGATGCGAAGAAGGCGATCACCAGCGACGTCAGGCTGACGGCGATCTTCGCTTCCATGTGACGACCGCTCACATAGAAGACCCCGGTGAGCGTGTGGAGCGCGGCGACCCCCGTGCCGAGCGAGCCAAGCGCTCGAATCTCGATTGGACGGGCCGCGGGAGTCACGGAGACAGCGTGGTGCGCCTCGACCAACAGCGCGAGCCCGCCCGAGACCACATGAACGCAGACGCCTGCAACCGCGAGACAGAACCCTCCACGCAGGTAGTCGATGCCCCTCGCCGCCAAGACCACTGCCTGAGTGGCATCGCTGGCCGGGAGCAGGACCGCGCCCACGAGCATCATCACCGCGTACGACACCCCGAAAACGGCCACGAGGACGCGAGAGAGCTTGTCCATGCCTCGCAACGTAGCTCCGAGGCAGGTACGGTTGCGAAGTCAACCGAGCCTCTTGGTGGGTCGCGACTCGGCGCGATCGCTCCACTGGCATCTACCTCCACCGGTGACTCGTCCTCGATCGATGATCTTCGACATCCGTGACGAGACGCCAGACGACGTGCCGGCCATTCATGCGCTGAACGCCGCCGCGTTTCCGACGGACGCAGAGGCTCGGCTCGTCGATGTCCTTCGCGCGAACGGTGCGCTCACGCTGTCGCTCGTGGCGATCGAGGCCGGTGAGGTCGTCGGGCACATCGCGTTCTCTCCCGTCGTGGTCGAGACCGGCGGGCCCGCGGTCCACGGGGTCGGCCTCGCGCCGATGGCCGTCGCGCCCTCTCGCCAGCGCCAGGGCATCGGTGGGCGGCTGGTCGCCGAGGGGCTCCGACGCCTGCGGCCGAGTTACCCGTTCTGCGTCGTGCTCGGCCACGTCGACTACTACCCGCGCCACGGATTCGTTCTGGCGCGCACCTGTGGCCTCCGTTGGGAGCGCGGACACGACGAGGCCTTCTTCGTGCAGGCACTCGCGCCGGGTGGGCTCGAAGGGGTGTCTGGCGTCGCTCGCTACCGCCCCGAGCTCGACGCGGTGTAGCGCCTCACTGGGTCTCCGCCCGATACCGCGTAGTTCGTGCGCTCGATGTCAGGGCAGGACGCCGGGCAGGGCCCACATCCCCGGCTGGTAGGAGAGCTTCGCGCCCGCTCCGATCCTCCCCATCTCGGGCAAGCCGAGGGTGTCCTCGAGCACCGCGAGGCGGACCCGCGCGTACTCGGGGAGCGCAGCGTGGGTCGGGTGGAGTGATTTGCGGGCGCGGAAGACGAGCGTGTACCCGATGACGACCGCCGCGACGCTCGTGGAGTCGCCGCTCTTCGTCGTGGTGCTTGCGATGCTCGCGGCCTTGTCGAGCAGCCGACCCAGCCACACACGTGTGTGGCTCCAGGTACAGGCGTGTGTGGCTCGAGCTACATGCGTGTGTGGCTCAAGCCCCGCGCAGCACGCGCACGACCGCGGCCCGATGCTCGAACGCGCAGCGCACCACGAGCTCGAGCTGCGGCGCCTCGCCCTTGCGGCGCATGCTCTTGAGCGAAAGCTCGCCGTGCGGATCGACCGCGGCCAGCGCCTTCGTGGCGCGCTCGATCCACGCCTCGGCCACCGCCACCGGCGACGCCTCCTCGACGTCCTTGCGATGCGAGCGCCGCTCGACGCGCGCGGCCTGCTGGATGGCCCGTACGCTCATCGTCGAGGGGCGAATCGGCGCATGGTGCCCGCGCACGACGACGGTGCCCTTCGCGAGCGCCTCCGCGGTGTCGGGCTCCGGCGTGGCCGCCGCCAGCTCGATGAGCGCCGCCGACTTGGACTGCCCGAGCGACAACGCCCGCTTGCGGGTGAGCTGTGTGGGGATGGCGATGAGCTGCAACGCCTTCGCCGCCGAGATGCCCAGCTCCTCGGTGGTCATCGCCTCGAAGCTCTTGTACCCGAGCGCGCCGTACAGCCGCGGCGCCGACAGCGCCTTCAACGCAACGCCGATGTCATAGAACGCGCTCGCGATCGTCCGCTGCTTGTCGCGGATCTCGTCGAGCAGCCCCCGCGCCTCCGCCTCCGCATCGCGCGCGGCGCGCTTGGCGACCTTCTCGGCGTTCCGCGTGAGCGCGAGCGAAGTCCCCTTCCCCTTCTTCGTCGTCTTCTTGCTGGCAGCCATCGGCCGAGGATACGCCACGGCCGAGCTCGACCGCCAAGGTCACCTGAGCTCCTTGGCGGTCACCGGCAGTCCGAGGCAGCGATCGACGAAGAACGTCACGGCTCACCGCGGCGACGTGAACCAGCCCAAGAGCGTCGTCGTCGATCCGCGTCGCGGGTTCGGCCAACCATCCGCTACGAGAGCCGTGAAGCCGCGGGCGTGGCACGAGGCCCGTGACGAGCGCGTTCGCAGCCTCCAGGTCGCTCGCCGGCAGCGCGTGGCCCGAGGCGACGTGGGCGCTCCACGCGCGGGATCTCGCGCCTCGGCGAGCCTGTCCTTGGTGAACCGAGCTCGCGGACGCTGATCAACGCTCCTTCCAGTCGACGAGGATCTTCTCGTTCGGAAGCTTCTCTCCGGCCAGCGCGGCGAGCCGCTTGATCTCGGCCTTGCAGCAGTCGATGCCCTTCGCGGCGTCGATGCGCGCAGACAGCTCGTCTGCGAGCTCTTTGACGGTGATCTCCTTCATCATGGGAGCCTCCTCGGCGGGTCAGAGCCAGTCCTCGGTGGTGGAGGTTCGCTGATCTCGCTTCAGACGCCGAGGCCGGCGGCGCGGAGTAGGGCGAGCGTGATGCCAGTCAAGCTCTCCCCGGCGATCAGCCCGGAGGCGATCGGCGTCAGCGATTGGATCGCGAAGCCCGGGCGATGGCGGCGCAGCAGGGCGGCGATCGCTGCCCCTGCGAACATCGTCAGGGCGTTCGAGCCAGGCATCACCATCGCGATGCCCAGCCCAGCGGGGGACGGCACGAAGCGGAGGCCACGCGCGGGGAGCACGCGCTCGAGCGTCGCGAGCAGGAGCCCTGCACCCGCCCCCGCCGCGATCCCGATGCGGGTGGCTTGGGGGAGCCCCGAGACGCCGTACGACAGCGCCTTCGAGACGGAGGCCCAGACCAGCACGGCGGGTGCCGGGAACTCCGATGTGCCGAGCACGGTGGCGGACGGCACGAGCAGGGTGAAGGCTGGCACGACCACCGCAGCGCCGACCACCACTCCGACGAGCTGAGCGCGCACTTGCGCTCTCGGGTTGGCGCCAAGGAGGTAGCCACTCTTCAGATCCGTCAACAGGTCGGCCGCGTGCAGGCCCACCCCACCGGTGACGTTGGCGCTCATCACGTTAGCGGTCACGTTGGCCGGCACAGCCGCGCCGTAGATCAGCTGGGTCACCGGGCCGAGCGCCTTGGTCGGGGTCACGTCGGTCTCGCCGGTCACCCGCGCCGCGACGACGCCCATCACGAGCGCGAGGGGGATGGCCATCACGCCGGCCCACCACGGCACGCCGAAGAGTCGCGCCATCAAGACGATCACGACCGGCGACAGCACGACGAAGCCAGCCGGAAACCACCACCAGGGCGCCTCGGAGTCGGCGCCGCGCTCGTGCCCGCTGCCCCGACGCCGGAGGGCACCGACGAGGCCCGCGACGGACTTCGTGACGCTCCGCCACTGGAACGCGAACGAGAGGACACCCGAGGCCACCAGCAGGGCTGCCCCCGGCCAGAGGGTGAAGCTCACGATGGCCTTGTAGTCGACGGCCCCGATGACTCCTCTGCCGACCATCGCTGGCGCGAGGAGGCCGTAGGTCAGCACCGCCCCGACCGCGAGCGACCACGCCGTGCGCATCGACATGAGAGCGCCGCCTCCCAGGAGGACCAGGCTCATGTCGAGCGACAACGAGTAGTCGATGGCCGGTCGGCCGCCGAATCGGAAGGGCAGGCCCACGCCCTTGGCGAGGTGCACCGGGAGTGCACGCAGGTCCCGCGCGAGCGTCACGAGCCCTGCCACGAGGGCGGCGAGGAACAGCCGGCGCGCAGTCCCCCCGGCGCGGGTCTCGCCGTGCATCGCACGCAGCGTCTCGGCGGTGGCGACGGCCGAGGGAAACGGCAGCCGCTCGACGTTGATGATCTGGCGCTTGATCGGGATCGCGGCGAACACCCCGAGCGCGGCGATTGCCGCGAACCACACGAACATCGCGACGCCGGCCGGGCGTGCGCCCGTGAGCAGCAGCAGGGCCGGCAGTGCAGCCATGTTCCCGCCACCGGTCATGAACGCCGCAGCCGAGGCGACCGACCCGATCGCGTTGTTCTCGAGGATGGTGAGCTCGCCGCGCACGAGACCGAGGGCGCCGAGCGCGCGGAACAGACCGAACGCGAGGATGCACGAGGTGAGGGTGACTCCGAGGCTCCACCCGGTCTTGAGCGTGACGTAGAGGTTCGACAGACAGAGCATGCCACCGATCAGCACGCCCGCAGCCACGGCCCGCGCCGTGAGTTGCGGCGCCGTGGAGACCTCGGGCCCGTCGGTCAAGCTACGCCGCGACTTCCTTCGCCAGCGCCATCGAGGCGATGGTGCCGTCGTTGACGGCGGTGGTCATCTGGCGAAACCGCTTGCTGATCACGTCTCCGGCCGCGAAGACGCCCGGCACGTTGGTGTGCATCGAGTCGTCGGTCTTCACGTAGCCGTATTCGTCGAGCTCGAACACGCCGGGAAAGGCCTCGAGGTTGGGTTTCATGCCGGCGAAGACGAACACGCCGTCGACCGCCAACCTGCTCCACAGGCCGGTCTCGAGGTCTTCGAGCACGACCGCGTCCACCGTTTGACCGTTGTTCGCGAGGAACTCACGCGGCTCGTGACGGAGCAGGAACTCGATCCGGGGGTTCGCTCGAGCCTGCTCCTGGGCGAGGCGGTTCGCCGAGAGCTCGGCGAACTGGTGCACGACCGTCACCCGCGCCGCGAACTTCGTGATGAACAGCGCCTCCTCGACCGCGGAATTGCCGCCGCCGATCACGACCACGTGTCTGCCCTCGTAGTACTTGGCGTCGCAGGTCGCGCAGTACGAGATGCCCTTGCCCTTGTATTCCTGCTCGCCTTTGACGTGGAGTGGCCGCGGGGAGCTACCCGTGGCGACCACGATCTTCTTCGCGCGGATGGTCTCGAAGCCGTCGAGCTCCACCATGTGGCCGGGGAGGTCGACGGACGAGATCTCCGCCGCAAAGCGCGGCTCCACGCCCGCCTCCTTGGCGTGCTCGAGGAGATGGTGCGCCAGCAGATAGCCGGGCTGCGGCTTCGGGAAGCCGGGGAAGTTGGAGACCTGGTGGGTGATCGAGAGGTTGCCGCCGCCGAGCCCGACGTCGACCATGATCGTGCGTAGCTTGGCCTGGGCGGCATAGATGCCGGCTGTGATTCCCGCCGGCCCCGCCCCGAGGATGAGCACGTCACACTCGGTCGAGACGGGCTCGACCGCCGCGTGGATCGCCGCGACGCGCGCCGCGGGTAGCAGCGCGTCGAGCTCGCGGATCAGCTCGGAGCGTTTGATGCCTCCGCCGAGCCGACGGCCGACCTCCCGACCATCGTTGAAGAAGAGCACCGTCGGCGAGGCGCGCACCCCCAGCGCATCCGCGAGCGCCCGGTTGCCCTGCCGGAATACCTTCACGAACCTCACATCTGCCCCGTAGCGCGCCGCGGCCCCCTCGAACTTGGGCGCCAGCGCCTCGCAGGGCGCGCACTCCGTCGAGTAGAAGTCGACAGCGACGGGCCCGCGGTGCTCGAGGACTTCACGGGTGAAACTCTGGGCTTCGAGCTCTTCCACGATGTCGGACATCAGGACCTCTCGTTCGGATGGGAGCCACCTGTGGAGGAAACGGTTCGCCAGGTCGGGAAGGGCGTGACGTCGAGCCGGAGCAAGACGCCCTGCGGGACCGCCGTCCAGGCTTCGTCGGTCAGTTGCTCCGAGGCGACGGCGATACAGTGGCGCCGCCCGACCGGCACCACCCCGTCGTCGTCGCGCGGCGCGGGCGCTCCCGGCGTGCGCTCGAGGAGGTGCAGTGGTCGACCGAAGCGACCGACCCACAGGCAGGACCCGTTGGACAGTACGAAGTCGAGCGAGCCGAACCCCGCCCGCCCTGTGGCGGTGCGTACTGCTCGATCGATCACCTGGTCGATGGCGCCACTGCCTCCCTCGTCCAGGCGAGTGAGCAGGTAGGCGAAGAAGAGCTCGCTGTCGGTGACGCCCTCGCGCTCGGCCAGCCTCGACGGGGCCGCGTTGCGGGCGAGCCACCCCACGTCCGCGACGGTGCCGTTGTGGGCGAACACCCAGGCTCCTCGCCGGAACGGGTGGGTGTTGGCGAGCGACAGGGGCCCCACGGTCTTCTGGCGCACGTGAGCAACGAGGACCCTCCCTCTCGCGCGGCGCGCCTGCTCGGCGAAAGCGGGGTCGTCGTCGGCGGTCTCCACGCTGCGATGCACGACCCACCCACCGTCACCGTCTCCACCACCGGGGTGAGTGGCGACGCCCCAGCCGTCCCGGTGTTCGCGGGACAGGATTGCGAGGCTTCGCGGAGCCTCTCGCAACACGAGGCCGAACTCGTAGGGCGACGCGGTGACGATGCCGAGCAGACGACACATCGGTCACTCCGCGGACTCGAGCGCCTCACGACCGTAGACCGCGCAACCGAGCGACAAGAGCTCCTTCACCGGCCGACAGTCCGGGGCCGCGACCGAGCCGTGCTCGTTCTTGGCCACGGCGCCGCAGCCACCCCCGCACGCGAGCTGGACCGCACACCCTTGGCAGGCGGCGATGCCGAGCACATCCCGGTCATCCCAGGGTTCGACGAGGGCCTCGGTGAGCTCCACGGTGGGGAAGAAGCGCCCGACCGCCTCACCCGACTTGCCGACGTTGGCAGTGCACGGGTAGATGCGCCCGGTGTAGTCGAAGGCCCACTCGGTCTTACAGGCGGGGCAGGCGTCGAACAGCGGCTCGGGGAGCGCCCCGCGCTCGAAGAGGAACTTGGCGATCGAGAATGCGGGGCGGTGGAACTCCAGGATCGCTGGGTCGGCGAGGACCAGGCGCTGCAGGTCCTCGAACAGGGAGGCGCGCGTGTAGAGGCGCGCACGGTCGGACTGACAGTGGTGCAGCTCGTAGTTGCGCCCGATCTGGGTCTTGAAGCCTGGCGCGCGCGTCCAACCGCGGTCGATGGCGAAGTGGGCCAACGCGCCGAAGGACTCGACGTTGTCCCGGTCGAGGACCGTGCGCAGGTTGACCGCGAACCCTGCGGCGAGCGCGGCGTCGACGCCCTCGACCACGCGCTGGAACGTCTCGCCACCCCCCTTGAGGTAGCGGCGTTTGTCGTGCAGCTCCGCGGTGCCGTCGAGCGTGACCTGGATCTCGCGGATTCGCCCGCGCTGGAGGATCGAGAGATAGCCCGCCAGGTGATACCCGTTGGTGACGACTGCGAGATCGAGGCCTCGACGCGCGGTGCCGTCCACCATGCCCTCGACGAGCCGTCGCGCGGACGCGCTGGGCAGGAGAGGCTCGCCGCCGAACAGGGTGACGTATTTGCGGCGATCGGCGAACGTGGCGTCGACGTAGGCAAAGAAGGCCGCGAGCACGCTCTCTCCGTCGGTGCCCGGCGGCGGCGCATACTCGTCCTGGAAGCAGTACGAGCAGCCGAAGTTGCACGCATAGGTCGGCACATAGAAGAGCTGCACCTCGTCGCTCCGCCGGCTTTCGAGGAACGTGAGGTACGCCTTGCGGTAGCGACGCGTCTCCTCGTCCGGGTCGACCAGGTACCCCTTGGCCAAGAGCTCGGTCGGGTCGTCGTACTCGCCGCGAGCGAGGCGCACGCCGACCTCCGGCTCGAGAACATCGGCCTCGCCGCTCAGCAGGTTGGCGAGCAGCCATCGCTCGCTCCCGTCGACCTGGGTCAGGATGTTGTGCTTCGACAGCTCCATCACGGCGCCTCCGGACGAGACGACCGCGGGCCCGCGCGATCTCTCCCGCGGGCCCGCGGGTCTCCGATCAGTCGTGACAGCCGGCGACGGTCTTCGAGACCTTCGCGCAGCACTGGGCCACCTTGGGTTCGGGCGGGGGCGTGCAGCAGATGGGCTGCAGGTCCGCCGGCTTGGTCTTCTTGATGAGCGACTTCATGGCTACCTCGAATCCTCCTGTGTCGGCGCGTGGGCCCCATGCCCGCGAGCGGTCAGAAGCAGCTGCAGCAACCAGGCGTCTTGCGTCCGGTGAGCGTGAAGCTCACGACCCGCGCCTTGCCCTTCACGTACGGCGCCCCCTCCTCGAGGATCCGCACGTCCACGAGACCTGCGCGCTGCACGTGCAGCAGGTACTCGTCCCTGGTGATGGCTCCCGCCCAGCACTCGGCGATGGCCGCGGGATCCTCACGGTACTCGGCGGCCACGGGCTCCACCGCATAGATGTCGCTCACGACGAAGTGGCCGCCCTTCTTGAGGATGCGGGCGATTTCGCGCCAAACCCGTGCCTTGTCGGCGGCGTGGTTGAGCACGCAGTTCGAGGTCACCCAGTCCGCGGTGCAGTCCGGGAGCGCCAACGCTTCGAGCTCCGAGCGGACAAAGGTCGCGTTCTCCACCCCCAGCTTGGCGGCGGTCTTGCGCGCTTTCTCGAGCATGGCTTCGGTGATGTCGAGACCGTAGGCGTGCCCGGTCGGCCCTACCTGCTCGGCGAGGCGCAGGACGTCCTCGCCGCGACCGCTGCCCAGATCAACGCACACCTGCCCGAGCTCCGGCTGGCACAGCCCGACGGCAGTCCCACACGAGAGGCAACAGCTCGACTCGGCCAGCTCTTGATAGCGTGTCTCGATCGCCTGGGTCATGTCGGGCCTCCGCCGATGGGAGCCGGGGGCGGGGCGGCAGGGTTCGCGACCGTCGGGGCGAATCTCGAGCGGAATCCAGAGCGCCCCCGAAGTGCTCGGCGGCGGCACGGACGTCGATGACCACTGGCGGCTTCGGAGGGCCGTGGGGAGCGTGGCGAGACCGACGCGGAGGATGTCGGGCTGGATTCCTCCTAGATCGCGCCGCGCCGCCGTCCGCTGCGCCTCGTGCAGCTGGCGCTCACGGCGCCTTGCAGGTGAGCGGCGTCGACGAGAACGCCCCCTTGTCCTGCTTGAGCAGGTACCCGTGGGCGAGGTCGTGCGGCGCGATCACCGCGTCGAGCGTGCCGTTCGGCGACCACGGGCTCGCCGCCCAGAGGCCGCCGGCGCACGCCTTGCCGCCCTGGTAGAACGAGATGCGCGCGGTGCCGGAGAGGTCCGTCGAGGGCGCCGCGCCGAGCTTCGGCGCCGCCTTCGGCGTGACCTTCACGAGCAGCGCCTTGCCGAGCGGGTCGCCCGACGACAGCCCGGCGAAGCCCTTGGCGTCGCACGCCGCGAGCGGCGAGGCCGGCAGACCCCCGAACACGTGACCGAGCGGCAGGTCGGCGCCGAGCGCGTCGAGCGGGTACGAGGCCGCGCTCGGTCGACCGATCTTGAGGACGGGGACGCCGCCCTCCACCGCGAGCCCGCCGTTCATGCCGGGCGTCCAGATCGTCGTCGTCCAGGTCTTGCCGAGATCCTTGGTGTAGGCGATCTCGATGCTGCCCCAGCCCGCCGAGGTGAGCGCGACCTGCTTGCCGACCTTGACCGCGTTGCGCCAGCGACCGCCGCCGGGGCCCTTGGGCGGACGCGGGAACGACTCGACCTTGCCGTCGAGCTTCGCGAAGTAGATCGGCGCCTCGTCGTTCTCGGGCAGGAACAGCACCCCGCCCTCCACCACCTCGAGCACCGCGGAGACCGAGCTGCGGCCCACGCGGAACGGCTTCACCTGCGGGATCTTGGCCTTGCCGACCTTGCCCGTCGCGCCGTCGTAGAAGCCGAGCTCCACGTCGACCGGCGAGTACGCGCCGTCCTTCTTGGGCCCGAAGGTGTACTGCGCGGCGACCACGCCGGCGTTCGACCAGGTGCGGCCCGGGCGGGTCTGGTGGTCGCCCTTGGGCTTCGCCACGTCGAGCAGCTTGATGGTCTTGGGCGCGGCGCCGGCGCGCGCGACCACGATGCTCGGCGGCTTGTCGTAGGCGTACGGGAAGTCGATCCAGCGGACGTCGCCCGGTCCGGCGCGCAGGTCGTTGGCGCTCGGGTAGCCGTCACCGACCTTGGTCCACTTGTCCTCGTAGGTGCACTCGATCTTCACCTGCGCCTCGGCCGGGGGCAGGTTCGGCACCGCGTCCGGCTTCTTGACCTTGGGCTCGTCGGTGGCCGGGAGCAGCTCGCCGCCGATCGCCGGGAGATCCCAGCCGACGCGCATCGCGCGACCGGCGAGGCAGCCGGCCTTGGTGCAGTCGATCTGCCCGTAGCCGGCGACCGCGACCTTGGCCCAGTGCTCGCCGCCGTCCATCGTCTCGTAGCCGCCGCCGCCGACCGCCGTGGCGAGCCCGCGCATGCCCGCGAAGGAGACCGCGTAGGTCTCGAACGGGAGGTAGAGCGGGGGCTGGGCGCCGCCCGACGACGACATGCGCGTCAGCCGCAGGGGCTTGCCGTGCACGATGCGCAGGGTGCCGGTGTCGTCGACCGTCATCGCGTGCGGGACGTCGGCGCCGATGTCCACGCCGAGCTCGGTCGGGGTCGTGTCGGTGAGACCGAGCGACAGGATCTTGTGGGTGTCGCGGTCGAAGAAGTACACGCGGTCGTTCTTCTCGTCGAAGGTGATGGCCTCGATCCGCACCTTCTTGGTGAGCGGCTTCCAGGCGCCGCCGATCCGCACCTGCGGCGCGGCGCACGGGCCCGAGCTCTCGCAGAGCCCCGAGAGGAACGCCCAGCCCTTGGGCCCGGCGAACAGGCGGAACGGCCAGTCGGGCCGGCCCTCGAACGAGCCCGCCGGCGTGATCGTCTTGCCGTCGTCGCTGGTGCTGAAGACGCGCACGTAGGGGTCGCCGTCGTAGTCCTCGAGCGCCATCAGCACGTTCGAGCCGTAGCCGTCGATCTTCACCTCGGAGTTGCCCTCCTCGCCGAGCAGGTGGCGCTCGCCGAGCTTCTCGCCGAGCGCGCCGAGGGCGATCTCCGTCTTGCGCTTGCCCTTCTTGTAACTCGTGGTCACGACCGCGACGCGATCGCCGGCGAGGTGGGTCGTGCTGTAGCCCTCCTCCTTGTCGTCGAACTCGGTCTTGGCGAGCGGCGCGGGCTTGTCGCCGTTCACGAGCTTGTCCCCGGTGAGCTTGGCGAGGAGGCCGAAGCCCCCGCGGAGGAACAGGTCGTCGTTGCCGTCGCGCAGCAGGCTCTCCGCGCCGATGCCGGACAGCGCGAGCGGGGCGAAGGTCACGCCGTCGTCGCTCGAGAGGAGCAGGCGCTGCGGCGACAGCAGCACGAGCACGCGGCCCTTGCGATCGCTCTCGATCGAGGTCGCCTTCTCTCCGGGTCGCAGCGGCAGCGGCGTCGAGGACCACTTGGCGGTCGGGTCGGCGGCCCGCAGGAGCAGGCCGTCCTCGGTCACTCCGAGCAAGGTCTTCTTGCCGAAGCAGAAGCTGCGCGCCTTCTCGGTGGGGCCGTCGCCGCGCCGGTCGAGGGCTCCGAGCGGCGTCGCGGCGAGGTGATAGGCGCCGTCGCTCCCGAGGAACGCGTACTTGCCGTCGTCGAGCCGCACGTCGACCAGGTTGCCGACCGCGAGGGTCTCGGCGGGGGTCGCCTTGCCCTCGAGCACCGTCCAGCGACGACCCTGGTCGCCGACCTGCAGCACCTCGCCCTTGGCCAGCGCGAGCTGCGCCTGCGCGTGGAGCGAGGTGTCGTGGAATACCCACCGCGCGGCCACCGGCGGCGGGGGCGGCGGCGCCTTCACCACGGGCACGGGCTTGGGCGGGACCGGCGGAGGCGCGGCCGGCGCGCAAGCGGGGAGGACGAGGACGGCGAGGGAGGTGAAGTGGCGGAGGCGCATGGTTGCGCGGGCGAGCTTACAGCGGTCCTCGCCCGAAATCCCCCACCCGCGATCGACCGTGTTCGCGCGGATCAGGGCGCCGACGGATCGAGCTTCTTGGCCTTGGATTCCAGCTGCTTGGCCTGCAGATCGAGCTTCTTGGCGCGCTTCTCCAGGGTGGCCGCGGCGGCGTCGGCCTGGTCGGCGAGATCGTCGCTGGTGGCGGCCTTCTTCTCGAGGGCCTCGGCGGCGTCGATCGACTTCTTGCGATCGGCGTCGTTCGCGGCGGTCTTGGCGGCCTCGCGGAGCTCGAGCGCCTTCTGCCGCTGCTCCTTGGCCTCCTTGCGCAGCGACTCGGCGGTCTTGCGGCCGCGCGCGGCCGTCGTGCGGTCGGTGGCCGCGTCGGCGCGCAGCTTCTTGGCGTGCTCGCGGAGCGCCTTGGCCTGCTCGGCCGCGGTCTCGGCGGAGGCGGGGGTGACGACCAGGGTGGAGGCGCCGCCGGCGGCGAGCGCGACCAGGAGCACGGCAGAACGAAGGGCCCTCATGGGACGCACACCTGGGCCGCCTGGGTGCCGCCCTTGGGGAGGATGAACGAGATCGAACCGCACGAAGGCAGCGTACCGCCGCAGTCGGTGCCCGTCAGACAGAATCGCGAGCAGCGCTTGGTGCCGCCGCTGACCGTGAGGCAGACGCCGCTCCCGCAGTCGCCCGAGGTGGTGCAGGTCGCGCCGAAGGCGAGGTCGGTCGGGCTCACCGGCCCGCAGGTGATGTCGACGCGGTTGTACGAGGAATTGCTCGAGCCCTGGCACACGTCGGTCCCCGCGCAGTCGGCGTTGCGGTTGCACTTGCGCGCGCAGTAGCCGAGGGCGGCGCTGGTGGCGCCGATGGAGATCGTCTCCTCGGTGCATGCGTAGCCCACGCCGAGCGAGGCGGTGCAGTCGGTGTCGCCGGTGGTGGCGAGCGCGCACGCCGCCGAGCAGTGCCCACGCAGCTCGTCGCAGAGGCCGCTCGCGCAGCCGCTCGAGTCGGTGCACGCGGCGTAGCTCGCGCCGGTGCCGCCGGCCGCGAAGCAGGTGAAGCAAGGCGTGCCGGCGCAGCTCGACGGGCCGCCACACTTGAGCGTCCCCGTGCACTCGCTCTGCTTGCTGCAGCTCGAGGTGGAGACGCAGGAACCCGACGAGCACACCGAACCGCTCGTGCAGACCCCGCCCGCGCAGCACGGCTGGCCCGGGCCGCCGCACGCCGAGCAGGTGCCCGCGGTGCAGAGCGCTCCGCCACCGCAGGTGGAGCCGCCGCAGCACGGCTGACCGATGCCGCCGCAGCTGCAGAGCCCGCTGATCGCGCACACCCCGCTCGTGCAGGCACCGCCGCCGCAGCAGGGCTCGCCGATGCCGCCGCAGTGCGCGCAGGTGCCCGTCGCCAGGCTGCACACGTGCGAGCCGGTGCAGGTGTCGCCCGCGCAGCACGGCTGGCCGAGCGTGCCGCAGCTCGTGCACACGCCGCCGTAGCAGACGGACCCCGCGCTGCACTTGTCGCCGGCGCAGCAGAGCAGCCCGGGGCCGCCGCAGGTCCCGCACTTGCCGCTGACGCAGAGGGCGCCCCCCGCGCACGAGCCGTCCGGGCAGCACCCGTCGCCGGGCTTGCCGCAGGTCGCGCCGTCCCCCGTCGCGCCATCGCCGTCAGCGCCGTCGCCCGTCGCGCCATCGCCCGTCGCGCCGTCGCCCGT
>CAZUZY010000158.1:0-17686 GCA_964624885.1 uncultured Polyangiales bacterium
GCGGATGGCGGCGCCCGAGTCGGAAGGCTTGTTGGGCACCGCCGCCTCGCCGGCGGCCACGAAGCCGTTCTGCAGGGTGATCCGCTGGATCACCAGGTTGGTGTAGTTGTCGAGATCGAGGATGCGAGTCTTGCCGCCGCCGTCGAGGGTGACCTCGCCCTTGCCGTCGAGGAGCACGGTCTTGTCCTTGGCCGAGCCGAGCGTGAGGGCCGAGGTGAGCGCGATCGTCGCCTTGCCGCCGCACGAGAAGGTGATCGTGCCGCCACCCGCCGCCTTGACCGCGCCGACCGCGGTGCGCAGCGCGGCCTCGGTGCAGCTCCCCGCGGCGCCGCTGCCCACGGTCTGGACGCCGCCGATCGGGTCCACGGGGGACAGACGCCCAGGGCACGACGAGGCGGGCGGGGTCCCCACGTCGCCGACGTCGGGGAGCGCGACGCTGTCGCCGCCGCCGCCGTCGACCGGGCTCGCGTCGACGTCGTCGGGGGCGCTCGAGGCCTGGCCACACCCCGTGATCAGCGCGACCAGCACGACGCCGCGGGACAGCATGGTTGCAGGGTAGCACGGCCGATCCTGCCCCTCGTTGCCGTCGCGACCACCCCTCGCTACGTCGCCGCATGACCGACACCATGGTCCACCGCGGGAGCTGCCACTGCGGCGCCGTGCGCTTCGAGGTCGACGGCCCGCTCGACGAGGTGCTCGACTGCAACTGCACCATCTGCACGAAGAAGGGCTTCCTGCACTGGATCGTGCCGCCCTCGCGCTTCCGCCTGCTGTCGGGCGAGCTCGCGACCTACACGTTCGGCACCCACGCCGCGAAGCACACGTTCTGCGCGCGGTGCGGGATGCACCCGTTCTACACCCCGCGCAGCCACCCCGATCACGTCGACGTGAACGTGCGCTGCCTCGACGACATCGATCCGCGCTCGATCGCCGCGCAGCCCTACGACGGTCGCGGGGACTGGGAGGCGGCCCGCGCCGCCCTCGATCGGCCCGCGCCGTTCCCCGTGCGCATCGACCTCCGCGAGAAGCTCGCGCTGTTCCACGACGCCTGGAACCCGCGGGTGATCGCCGCGCTCAACGGGCAGGAGGTGAAGCTCGCGCGCCTCGACGGGCCGTTCACCTGGCACGCGCACGCGGGTGCCGACGAGCTGTTCCTCGTCGTGCAGGGGCGCTTCCGCATGGAGCTGCGCGACCGGGCGATCGAGCTCGCCGAGGGCCAGATGATCGTCATCCCGCGCGGGGTCGAGCACCGGCCGGTGGCCGACGACGGCGAGTGCGCGGTGCTGCTCTTCGAGCCGGCCGGCGTGGTCAACACCGGCAACGCGGCCGCCGAGGCCCGCACGCGCGCCACGCTCGAGCGGATCTAGACCCGTAGTGGCCTCACGCCGCTCGCCGCCGCCTGGGGCGAATGGGCTTCAGCGGAGCACTCCACTCCGCCTCGACCGCCGCGCGCGCCTTCTCACTCAGCCGGAAGCGCAGGGCGAAGCGCTGGAGGTAGTTGTCCATGGCGTGGAAGCGGGTCTCCTGGACGGCGTGCTCGCGCACGAGCGCCGCGAGGAACGCCGACAGGCTGAGCCCCTGCGCCACTGCCGCCTTCTTGGCGAGCACGACATCTTCGCGACCGAGCGCGATGCTGGTCCTCAGGGTCGCCATACCGCCAGGATACCACCGCGCACGGGTGCGCCGCCGGACACGGTATCCTGTCCAGATGCGTCGCTTCGCTCTCGCGAGTCTCACCTGGCTCGCGGGCTGCGGCGGTGGCGAGGACACCAGCCCGTGCAACATGGCCGTCCGCGTGGACGGGCTGACGGTGGTCCCCGAGCTGCCGACGTCGATCACCTCCATCGTCGGCAGCGGGGCCTGCGTGTCCAACGCCCTCTGCCTCGGGACCGACGCGTTCGCTCCGGGCTGCACCCGCTATCGCGTGCGACCCGTGGGCGCCGGCACCTGCCGGCTGCTCGTCACCACCGCCGACGGCCGTTCGCTCGCCTTCGAGCGGCAGGTCGAGGTGCTCCACGGGACGTGCGGCGACTCCGTCTCCGCGCGCGCGAGCGCCGACCGCGAGATCCTCGTCCCGCGGCCCTGATCGGCGCGGTCCTAGGCCGGCCCCTTCTCGCGGCAGAAGCCGCCGATGCAGACGTTCGTGGTCAGGCAGCAGTCCGCGGCGGTCGTGCACTTGTCGCCGACCGCGGAGCACGAGCTCGTCGGCGGCTTCTTCGAGCACACGAGCTTGCCGGTCTCGTCCGGCTTGCAATAGCCGTCGCAGCACTCGTCGCCAGCACCGCACCCGCTGCCCTCCGTCTTGCAGGGGTCGAGCACCCAGAAGCCGCGCGAGTTGCCCGCGAGCAGCTCCTGCGCCGGCAGGTAGAAGCCGGGGTGACTCGCGTCCGTGCCCGGCGCGGCCGACAGGTCGATCGCGGCGACCCACAGCTTCTTGGTGGTGATGTTCTTCACCAGGTCGACGCCGCGCGGGTCGCTGCAGTAGGGCGGGATCACCGCCTCGTTGCCGTACATGCGGCGGCTCGTGAACACGACCCACGCGTACCCACCCGCCGGCGCGGGGTTCACCGTGGGCTCGTAGTTCAGGTTCACGTCGTCCTCGTGGCTCGTGTCCATCCCGCCGACCGAGACGCCGTCGGCGGAGCACGCGAGCGAGTACGGCGTCTTGAGCTTGGGCAGGTAGCCCTTGCCGTTCAGCCGATCGAGCGAGGTGACCTTGGTCGCGTCGGTGACGTTGGTCCAGGCGAGGTGCGCCTTGCTGCCCTTGCGGGTGTAGAGGTCGCCGTGGCCGTTCCCGTCGGACCCGGCCACCGTCTGCTGCTGGAACACGATCGAGGCGCCGTCCGGGAAGAACGCGGGCCAGCCGGGGCGCGTCGGCGCCGGGGATCCGGTGTTGTCGGCGACGAGCACGGCGGCGCCGAAGGCCTTGGTCGCGAGATCGAACGGCGCGACGTAGAGCTTCTGCGTCGGGTTGGTGATCGACGTGCTCGCCATGGGGTTGAACGCCACGAGCTTGCCGACCGGCGCGAACGCCGGGGTCCCGATGTTGGTGGCCGGCAGGCCCGTGGTCGGCACGTTGGTCGCTGCCGCGGGCAGATCGAGGAGGGTGCCGGCCGAGGTGAGCGCCACGCTGCCGTCGGGCGAGACACCCGGGAACTCCGAGTAGACCCCCATCGTCGTCTCGGTCGAGCCGGTGGGCGACAGCGTGTACGTGTAGCTGAGCGGGCCGGTCTGGCGCGCGGTCACGAGCCGGGAGCCCTGCGCCGCGACCGAGTGACAGACCCGGCACTGGGTGGCGTCGCCGTCGCCGCCGGCCACGAGCTTGGGCGCCGTGTCGCCGACCTTGATGCCGAGCGTGGCGCCGCCGAACCGACCGTCACCGCCGACCGCGCCGGTGTAGTTCTTGGCGAGGCGCGTGCCGTAGGAGTTGTAGTAGACGACGCCCGAGAGGCGCCCGGGCGCGATGGTATACGTCTGCGAGATGGGGCCGTACGCGACGCCGCCCTTGGCCACCGTGAGCTTGACCACGAGCTTCTCGGCCACACCGTCCGGACCGAGGGCGCCGGCGGTCTCGGTCGCCTGCTTCCACACGTCCTGCGGGATCGGGTGGCGGATGAACTTGCCGCCCGTGGTCGCGAGGATCGCCGGGCGGCCGAAGGTGCCGCTCCAGGTGTAGCTGCCGCTCGTGGTCGAGAGCGTGATCTTGATCGCGTCGGCGTCGCCGATCGACCAGTCCCACATGAGGAGCGGCGCGAGCATGCCGCGCGGGAACACCGTCTGATCGTAGGGATAGAGGAACGACAGCGCCTCGGTCTTGCCGTCGCTGGTCGGCGCGCCGAGCGCGGTGAGCGTGGGCGCGTCGGCGACCGTCACGCCGAGGCCCTCGCCACCGACGCCGCCGATGCCACCGCCCGCGGTCAGCGAGGGGACGTCCTTGGCGACCTGCCCTGCCTGGCCCGCGGTCGGTCCGTTCTGCTCGCCGGTGAGCTTCACGTGCACCTGCCGCTTGAGCGTGCTCTTGCCGTACGCCGCGGTGATGGTGACCACGCCGCCGGTGCGACCGGTCGGGGTGACGACGCCGGTCGTGCTCGGCGCAGTGCCGATGGTCGCGACGTCGCCCTTGTCGACGTCCCACCCCGCGTTGACGGGCGTGCCGTCGGACGTGGCGGTGAACGTCACCGTGGGCGCGCTCGTCCCGACCGGGACCGTGATCACCTGCAGCGGGACGGGCTGGACGTCGAAGCCCGCCACGACGTCGCTCGTGCCGTCGGGCGTCGGGACGTCGAAGCCCGTGGGCGTGTCGCCCGGATCGACGGCCGTGTCGGCGACTGCGTCGTCGCCGGGCGGATCGAGCGGGGTCGAGCTCCCGCCGCCGCTGCACGCGGCCACGGCGCCGCCGACCAGGACCGAGCACGTCGCCGCCCATCTCCAACCAAGTCCGCGCAAGAGCATCGTGGAATGATACAGGATGGACGGCCCTCTCGCCCGGCCTGCGCACGGGATTCTGGGCCCTTTCGCGGTCTCGTACGGCCGCGCTGGGCACCGCGGCATGCTTCTGGCGTCCGTCGCCCCCATGCCCTCGCGCACCCTCTCCCGGCACAGTCTGCGTCACCTCACGCTGCTGCTCGCCCTCCTGGGCTGCGGGGATGCGGCGTCGGGTCCTCCCGAGGTGACCTCGTCGATCACGCTCGTCGCGCGCCCCGACACCGCGACGCTCCACGTCGGGGCCACCCTCACCCTCACCGCGCAGCGGGCCCGCGGAGACGGCACCTGGGATCCGGTGCCCGCGCAGTGGGTCTCCAGCAACCCCGGCCTCGCGACCGTCGACGCGAACACGGGCGTGGTCCGCGGCGTCGCGCCCGGCCGCGTGGGCCTGACCGCGAGCTACGGACCGGGCACCGCTTCGGCGAGCGTCGACGTCGTCCCTTGAGTCGGTCGGTGGGCTGCAGGGACGCGACCCCCACGCTCACCCCGTGGCGGCCTGCTCCGGAGGGACCACGCCGTGCGTGCGACCGGCTTTCACGATCTCGGCGACGCTGTGCCCGACCTGCGGCGCCACGAGGGCCATGACGGTGTCGAGGCTGTCGTGGACCACGACCCGGCCGCGCTTGCCGCCCACCAGCAACAGGCCCGCGAGGACGCTGCGCATGACGCTGTGCCGGAACCCCGAGCCCTCCATCACGAAGTAGAGGCGCTCGCTGCACGCGAGCAGCTTGTCCATGTTGCGCACCATCGCGGCGCGCACCTCGTCCTTGGGGGGATCGGCGTCGACCGGCACCAGCGAGATCCCGATCAGCGGCTGCCGGGCCGTGGTGAAGCCGCGCTGCACCTCGTGCAGCACCCGATCGACGTCGTCCATCACGGGGGTGCCCCAGCGCACGAAGTGGAGGCGACCGAGGAGCATCGAGCGATACGGCACGGGGAAGGTGTACACAATCGGAGCCGGGCGATCGAGCGCGGCCCTGCGAACCCTGCGCTAGCGCAACCCTCGCGCCACCACGAACACGCGCCGGTCAGCCCTTGCAGCTCGCGTGTCCGCACACCCAGTGCCCGCTCTTGGGCTCGAAGGCGCAGTAGGCGTACGGCACTCCACCGTCGCCCTGGCAGTCGCTGTCGTCGGTGCACACGTCGTCCGTCGCGTGGCACTGGTAACCGACCACGCCGTGGTAGCTCCCGCAGTCGAAGTCGAACGTCGGCGAGCAAGCGCCCGCGGCTCCGCAGTCCGCGTCGAGTCGACAGCCGCTCTTGACGCAGCGGTGGCCAGGGCCGACACCTCCACCGGTCGCGCCCTCGCACGCGCACACCGCCGACGGTCCACAGTCGGTGTCCTCGTAGCAGTCGTCCGTGTGGCAGTGCCCACGCACGCAGCGGCTCGAGGGCCCGCAGTCCTTCGCCGTCGTGCACGCGGGCCCCGGCCCCATCTTCCCGAACGGCGCGGTGGCCGCGGCGACGTCGACGCGTGGACAGGCCTCGGCCGAGGCGCGGTGCTGCTTCGGCAGGCGGCGCGGTGACTTCGGCGTCTCGACCTTCTTCGGCGCCTTGGTGGGCACGTCGTCGGGGCGCAGCGGGCGCTCCTCTCCGCGGCAAGCCACGGCAGACAGCACCACGGCGGTGAGCCAGGCCCTCATGGAGCCTCGCGCACCCTCAGCGCGGCGTCCGACGCGCCGACGACGTAGTCGATGTCGACCACCGCCTTCTGGGACGCGAGCAGGCCCTCGATCGTCCCCGCGAACACGTCGAGGAGCCCGAGCGACAGCCCAGCCGGGGGACAGCCCCGGAGCCGGAGCGTGGCCGCGTCCGGTCGCGTGGCGACGAGGTCGATCGTCCCGTGGTTCCGGTGCGCCTGGTTCAAGACGAGCGGGAAGATACGGCACTGCGTGGCGAGTGTGTTCCCGAACACGACCCGCATCCCCCGCGTGACGGCGCGGAACAGGGCGCGCTCGGCGAGCTCGTCGGCCGCGGCGCGGTGCACGGCCCGCCAGCGGGGCCCTCCGAGCAGCGTCCGCGCGCGATCGGCGAGCTGGACGATGGGCGCGGAAGGGAGCCACTCGAGCCGGGTGGCCTCGTCGACCCGACGCACGAGCTCCGGGTCTGCGAGCGCGACGATCTCGGCGCCCCGCGGGACCTTGCCCGTGCGCAACAACCCGAGCAGGTCCTTCACCATCGCTGCGCGCACTTCGGGGTCGGCCACGTCCTCGGCATTGCATCGCCGATCGAGCACCGGGTCAACCGATGACCAACTCGGCCAGCGCCTGCAGATCTGAAAGAGCGCTTTGCAGCGCTGCAAGCGACAGCGGCCCAAGTGGTCGTGGTCGCTGAGCGACGAAGCGGCCCGGACATTGCGTCGCGGACGACTCGCTCCAGCGCAATGTCTCATCTCAAACCGTCTGGTCTGTTCGATCTTTCGTTGGACGAGTCGGCGAGTCACTGTCACTTTTCACTGTGCACGCACCCTCGCGGCGCGCTATGAGCCCCGCCCCGCGCGACCGGCAACGGCGCGGTGGGCAGTCACGTAGAGAGGACACATGGTACGCACTCCCTTCGCGAGCCTCGCGCTCGCATGCCTCCTCGGTGCGAGCGGTTGCTCGACCGAAGACGCCGCTCCGACGAGCGGCAACGACACGGGCAGCGCCGAGACGGACAGCCTCGACGGCAGCGCGCCCGACAGTGGCTCGCTCGACAGTGGGCCGGGGGACGGCAGCGCGGGTGACAGCGGCGCGGGCGACAGCGCGATGGTCGACGCGTCGAGCTACGACACGGGCGGCAGCACCGACGCGGATGCGGCCGAAATCAGCGAGGCGGGCGACACGGGCCTGTCCGACGGGGCCAGCGTGCCCGACGGCGCTTGCAAGACCGGGACGGTCGAGGAGACCACCTGCGGCAAGTGCGGCAAGCACAGCCGCCTGTGCGACGGCGGCGGCTGGCTCGACTATGGCGCCTGCTACGACGAGTCGGGCAGCTGCGTCCCCGCCGAGACGCGTTCCGTCCCGTGCGGCCGCTGCGGCACGCGCAAGCAGACCTGCTCGTCGACCTGCGAGTGGACCTCGGACGTCTGCGTGGGCGAGAAGGCCTGCGTGGCGGGCACCACCGAGACCCAGTACGGCACGTGCCTCGATTCGACCAAGGTGAAGACCCGCACCTGTTCCGACGGATGTGTCTGGAGTGAGTGGAGCGCTTGCACGTGAGGAAAGCCATGAACAAGCGACTCATTCCGGCCATTGTTTGTTCCATCGCAAGCTCGCTCGGCTGCGCGACCACCAGCGAGGACCCGAGCGTGGTGCCGGTCGCCGACTCCGGCGTCGACGCGTCGACCGACACCCGCGACGCCGCAACCGGCGACGCGACCGGCGACACCGGCGGCGCCATCGACAGCGCGCCCGACGCGGCCGCCGACACCGGCAAGGGCTGCCCTTCGGTCGGCGCCACCGACACGCGGAAGTGCGGAAAATGCGGCTCCCAGAACCGTTTCTGCCTGCCGGGCAACACCTGGACCGACTGGTCCACGTGCACCGGCGAGGTCGGCTCCGCGGAGTGCAGCATCGGCGAGAAGCGCACGACCGACTGCGGCAACTGCGGCAAGCAGACGGACACCTGCGACGTGACCGCCTGCACCTGGAGCGAGGGGGTCTGCCTCGGCGAGGGTCCCTGCGCGCCCGACGACGTGGAGACCACCAAGGCCTCCTGCTCGGTCCCGAGCGAGGTGCGCACCCGCAAGTGCAGCGACAAGTGCGAGTGGAGCTCGTTCTCGGCCTGCGCCGCGCCCAAGGGCTGGCTGCCGATGGCCAAGCCCGCCACGTTGACCGGCCGCACGATGCACACCGCCGTGTGGACCGGCAGCAAGATGCTGGTCTGGGGCGGCTACGGCTCGTCGCCGACCTACAAGCTCGACGGCGCCGCCTACGACCTCGGCGCCGACAGCTGGACCCTGCTCCCCACCTCGCCGCTCGCCGGCCGCCGGCAGCACGCGGCGGTGTGGACGGGCAGCAAGATGATCGTGTGGAGCGGCTACGACGGCGTCACCCAGTACAAGGACGGCGCGATCTACGACCCGGTCGCTGGCACCTGGAAGACCATCGCCACCTCGCCGCTGAGCGGTCGCCACAACGCGGCCGTCGCGTGGTCGGCGGCCACCAGCACCATGCTGGTGTGGGGTGGCTGCACCTCGAGCGACTGCTCGGCCGTCGCCAACGACGGCGCCGCCTATGACCCGGCGACCGACAGCTGGGCGGCGATCCCGAGCGGACCCCTCGCGGCGCGCACCGACCACTCGTTCGAGATCGTCGGCGGCGAGCTCGTGATCTTCGGCGGGCGCAACGCCCTCGGCACCGCGCTCGGCGACGGCGGGCGCTACGACCCCGTGACCAAGGTCTGGACCAAGTTCTCCGACCCGGGCCCCGTGCTCGACGCCCGGTACGACGCCGCGACCGTCTCCGACGGCTCCACGCTGTGGGTGTTCGGCGGGCGCACCTCGTCGAGCTCGAGCAGCGCCAAGGGCGGCGCCGCGTACTACGCGCCGGCCGTCGGCTGGACCGCGATCCCCGACGCGGACACCCTCTTCGCACCCTCGGGCAAGCGCTACGACGTCGCGGCGTTCCAGGCCGCCGGCAAGCTCTACGTGTTCTCGGGCATCCCGAGCACCGCCTCCGACACGCCGGCCTCCGGGTTCGTCGTGTGGAACCAGGCCACGGCGACGTGGTCTTCGGTCGAGGCCACCGGCGCGCCCGGCGCCCGGGCGCGCGCGACCGTCGTGTGGACCGGCAAGGAGGCCCTCTTCTTCGGCGGCGCCAACGGCCACACCTGCTGCACCTACTACGCCGACGGCGCCGTCTACCGACCGTAGCTGCTCGTAGTCCTGAACCCGATTCCAGCATCACGAGGAGCTCCCCATGCGCACGTCCGTCTTCTGCGCCCTTTCCCTGGCCGCCGCGATTTCCTCCACCGGCTGCAGTTCCAGCAGCGACGACCTGGGCGTCGGGTTCGACGCTGGCGTCGACACCAGCGCCGACAGCGGCTGCACGGGGGGCGAGAGCCTCTGCGGCGGGCGCTGCGTCGACGTGCTGAACGACAAGGCCCACTGCGGCGCGTGCGGCAAGGCCTGCGACAAGGGCCTCGTCTGCTCCGCGGGTCGCTGCTCGGTCTCGTGTCCCACGCCCCAGGTCGAATGCGGCGGTGTGTGCGTGACCCTCGAGACCGACCGCGGCCACTGCGGCAAGTGCGGCGCGGCGTGCGGAGCGGGCGAGGTGTGCAGCGCCGGCAAGTGCCAGGCGGTGTGCGGGGCGGGGCTCACGGAGTGCACCGCCGAGGGCGTGCGCACGTGCGCGAACACCAAGAGCGACCGCGACCACTGCGGTGCGTGTGGCACCGCCTGCAAGGCCGGCGAGATCTGCGCCGGCGGCAAGTGCGCCGCGAGCTGCGGCGAGGGCCTGACCGAGTGCAGCGGCGTGTGTCGTGACACCCAGTTCGACCCCAAGAACTGCGGCACCTGCGGAACGGCCTGCGGCGCGACCGAGGTGTGCTCGGCGGGCAAGTGCGCCTCGAGCTGCGGCGGTGGGCTCACCTCGTGCTCGGGCGTCTGCAAGGACCTCACGAGCGACAGCAAGAACTGTGGCGTGTGCACGAGCGCGTGCGCTCCGGGCGAGGTGTGCACCGCGGGCAAGTGCACGGTCTCGTGCGCCGGCGGGCTGCTCCTCTGCGGCGCGGTCTGCCGTGACGGCCGCTACGACAAGGCCAACTGTGGCGCGTGCGGCAACGCCTGCGCGACCGGCGAGGTGTGCTCGGACGGCAAGTGCACCACGAGCTGCGGCACGCTCACCAACTGCACGGGCACCTGCAAGGACACGAGCCTCGACGTGGCCAACTGCGGCGCCTGTGGCAACGCCTGCGCCAGCGGCCAGGTGTGCGTCGCCGGCAAGTGCGCCGCGAGCTGCGGTGCGCTCGCCACCTGCAGCGGCGCCTGCAAGGACACCAAGGTCGACTCCAGCAACTGTGGGCTCTGCGGCAAGGTCTGCGCCGAGGGCGAGGTGTGCAAGGACTCGGCGTGCACGCTCACCTGCGGGGGCGGGTTCACCAAGTGCGGCGCGCTCTGCAAGAACCTGCAGAACGACTCGGCCAACTGCGGCAGTTGCGGCACCTCGTGCAGCACAGGCCAGGCCTGCTCGGCGGGCACCTGCGTGGCCTCCACCGTCTCCTGTGGCGGCCTCGCGATCTGCGGCGCGCTCTGCAAGGACACCAACGTCGACCCCGCCAACTGCGGCGGCTGCGGGAACGTGTGCGCGAGCGGCAAGGGCTGCGTCGCTGGCGTCTGCAAGACGGTGTGCGGCGGAGGCACGAGCGCCTGCGGCGACCTCTGCCTGAACCTGGCGACCGACGTCCTCAACTGCGGCGCGTGCGGCAACGTGTGCGCGCTCGGCAAGTGCACCGCGGGCACCTGCCTCAAGATCGCCTCGATCGCCAGCGGCCCGCTGAGCGACTGGAACTTCGCGAGGATGTCGGACGGCAGCTACCGTTCGTGGGGCTACAACGCGAACGGGCAGCTCGCGGACGGCACCACGACGACCCGCAACCAGCCCGGTCCCACGCTGGTCGGCGCGGCCCTCCAGCTGTCGACGGGCGGGTTCTACGGCACCTGCTACGTGCTCCCCGACAACACCGCCAAGTGCATCGGGTACAACTCGACCGGCCAGCTCGGCGACGGCACCACCTCCAACTCGTACACGGCCTTCGTCACCGTCACCGGCCTCACCAACGCGACCCAGATCTCGGCGGGCCAGAACCACACCTGCGCGCGCACCAGCGACGGCGGCGTCAAGTGCTGGGGTGGCAACAGCTACGGGCAGATCGGCGACGGCACCACCACCCAGCGCAACACGGCCGTCACCGTGCCGGGGCTGACCAACGTCGTGGAGGTGCAGGCGAGCTACAACTTCACCTGCGCGCGCAAGACCGACGGCACCGTCTGGTGCTGGGGCCAGAACAGCGACGGTCAGCTCGGCATCGGCAGCACCACGGCCGCGAACACCCCCCAGCAGGTGATCGGCATCACCACCGCGAGCGAGCTCGCCCTCGGCTACTACCACACCTGCGTGCGCCTCGCGGACGCGACCGTGCAGTGCTGGGGCGACAACTTCTACGGGCAGAACGGGGACGGCGTGACGACCTACGCCGACCACAACAGCCCGAGCGTGGTGGTCGGCACCACCGGGACCGGCACGCTGACCAACGTGGCCCAGCTCGCCAGCGGCTACGAGCACACCTGCGCGCGCTTCGTCGACAACACCGTCGCGTGCTGGGGCTACAACGCGTACGGCCAGCTCGGCGACGGCACCACCACCAAGAGCTCGACCCCCAAGGTGGTGCCCGCGCTCGCGAGCGTCGCGCAGATTGCGCCCGGCAAGTACCAGACGTGCGCGGTGCTCGCGGACGGTGGCGGCGTGTGCTTCGGCTACAACAGCAACGGTCAGATCGGCGACGGCACCTACACGACCCGTCCGGCCCCCACGCCCCTCAAGTTCTGATCCCTCAGAGCTTGGCCTCGCGGCGGAGGGTCATGATGGCCATCCCCACCGCGTTCGACGCCGTGGCGTAGGCCGATCCGTTGGCGAGCAGCGCCTCGGCCTCCGCGAGCTTCCCCGCGTTGATGGCCTTGGCGATGACCGCCGCCTGGCGGTGGAACTCCGCGTGACGCCCCACGCACTCCGCGTGGCTGGGCAGTCGCCCATGACTCTGCCGACCTTCACCGTGGAGCCACTGTCCGAACGGGCAGGCGCGGTCCGACGCGATGGTGGCCTCGTCGAGGCGCTCTCTCTTCTGGATGGCCACGCGGAGCTTGGTCTTCCACTCGGCGTGCGCGGTCAGTGCTTTGTCGAGATCCATGTCGTACCCCCTCTGTCCGCCGGCGACGCTGCGCCGGGCTACAGCCTCGCGTCCTTGCGCAGCGCCATGATGGCCATGCCGACCGCGTTGGACGCGGCCATGTAGCCAGGGCCGTTGAGGATCGTCTCCGCCTCGGCGAAGCGCCCCTGGTTGATGGCCGAGGCCACGGCGCCCGCCTGGCGGTGGAACTCCGCGTGCTTGGACAAGCACTGCCCGTGGCTCGGCAGGCTGGCGTGGCGTTGCCGCCCCTCGCCGTGGAGCCACTCGCCGAGCGGGCAGCAACGGTCGGACGAGATGCTGGTGGCATCGACGTGCTCCTTCTTCTGGATGGCACCCCGCAGCTTGATCTTCCACTCGGCGTGCGCGGTCAGGGCTTTCTCGAGGTCCATGTCGGCTCCTGTGCGGGAGTCGGCGACGCGGACGCTCCCACCCCCACGGTGGCCTCGACCGAGTCTCGCCGCTCCCCTTCTTCCGCAGGAACGGCCGCTTCTGCAGTGCTCGCAGTGGTAGAGCCTGGGCGATCGACTGGCCGACCTGAGGCAGGGGGCACTCTGCCCCAGGTCGCCCCGCGATCTATTGTCAGGACCCACAGTGTGCCCCCCTGGTCCGAGCCCGCGAGTGCGCGCATACTCGCTCGATGCGCTTGACCTCGCTCACGCCCCTCGCCTCGCTCCTCGCGCTCTCGCTCGCCGCCTGCTCCGCGAGCAAGGAGGGCGACGACTTCGCCCTCGACGGCGCGACCGATCCCGACAGCGGCGAGGATGGCGGCATCGTGCTCGGCGACGCCGGTGACGACGGCGGCACGTTCGACGTCCCCGCCGACGGCACGCCCGGCCCCTGCGAGGGCCTGCGCTGTCAGGTCAAGGCCTGCGGCGGCGGCGCCGACACCACCGTGAGTGGCACCGTCTACGCGCCGAACGGCACGCTGCCGCTCTACAACGTCATCGTCTACGTCCCCAACCTCACGCCGCTCCCGCTCACCAAGGGCGTCACGTGCGACAAGTGCGGCGCGCTCGCCAGCGGCGACCCGATCACCACCGCGCTCACCGACTCCAAGGGCAACTTCACCCTCAAGGGCGTACCGGTCGGAAGCGACATCCCCCTCGTGATCCAGCTCGGCAAGTGGCGTCGGCAGGTGAAGATCAACGTCGCCGAGTGCGTCGACAACAAGCTCACCGACAAGAACCTCACCCGCCTGCCGAAGAACCAGAAGGAGGGCGACATGCCCAAGATCGCGGTCACCGTCGGTGGCTGCGACAAGCTCTCCTGCATGCTGCCCAAGGTCGGTATCGACGCGAGCGAGTTCGGCGTCGACGGCAGCTCGGCCGCCGTGCACTTCTACCTGCCGGCCGCCGGCTACGCGACGGGCCCCGCCGGCATGAAGGACGCACGCGTGCTCTGGGACGACCCGGTCAAGCTCAAGCAGTACGACATCGCCGTGTTCAGCTGCGAGTGCTTCGAGAACAGCCCGGGCAGCAAGGACGCCAAGTCGTTCGCCGCGGTCGACCAGTACCTCAAGGCCGGCGGCCGCATCTTCACGACCGACTTCCAGTACCTCTGGTACAAGAGCAGCCCCGACGCGGCCATGCGGTCGGTGATGCCGATCCCCGGCGGCGCGCCCGGCGGCACCAACCCGGCCACGCTCGACACGACCTTCACCAAGGGCAAGGCCCTCGCCGACTGGCTCGCGTACGTCGACAAGACCACCACCTACGGCAAGGTCACCTGCGACTACGTGTTCAACAACTTCTCGCCGGCCGACAAGACCAAGGCGCAGGTCTGGGCGTCGTCGATCGGCATCTCGGGCGGCGCCGGCACCACCAACAACCCGCGCTTCGTCACCATCAACACCCCCGTCGGCAAGCCCGTCGAGGAGCAGTGCGGCAAGGCCGTGCACCTCGACGCGCACATCAATGGCTCCGACACCATCGACACGACTTACCCGGCGGGCTGCAAGTCGGCCATCAAGCAGGGCGAGGAGGCGTTCGCGTTCTTCTTCTTCGATCTCGCCTCGTGCATCCAGAAGGACGGCGAGCCGCCGAAGCCCCCGCCCGTGAAGTGAGCGCTGTCTCGCGGACGTGACGCCGCCCGATCGTCCGTGACAGTGGGCAGATGTGCGCAGCCCCGGGTTCTCCCTGCAGCTTTGCCGGTGACTCGGGGCACACGCCTTGCTGACCGTGCGCCATGCTCGCCCGCCGCTCGCTGCTCGCCGTCGCGCTGACCACCACCGCCCTGCTCGCGGGTTGTGCCGTCGAGGGCGGCGGACAGACCGAGCTCGAAGGGGCGGACGAGAGCGGCGATGGCTACGGCGCCGAGAGCGTCGTCGGCGACGTCGCCGTCGGCAGCGTGCTGCGCGCGACCACCTCGGTGAACCTGCGCAACGGGCCCTCGACGAGCAACACCATCCTGCACGTGATCCCGAACGGCGCGACCGTCACCGTCGTCGGAACGACCCCGAAGGGCGGGTTCTACAACGTGCAGCACGCCGGCGTGACCGGCTGGGCCTACGGCCTCTACTTCGAGAAGGTGAGCTCCCCCACGCCACCTCCTGCGCCGACCCCCGGCTCCACCACCCTCGACACCATCAAGAACCTCGCCGCGACCTCCGCCTGCGCGAAGTACTCGTTCAAGGATCGCGGCCTCGCCCCGAAGGGCTACGTGAAGGGCGTGGCGCTCACGTTCGCCAAGGCCGTCTGCCAGCCCACGCGCTCCGACGTGGTCCTCGTGAGCAAGGCCAAGACCACCGACGACGTGCACGACGCGCTCTCCTGGTTCGCCTCGAACTACGCCGCCGCCGGCATGTCCAACGCCAACGCGGGGGTCGACACGCTCCGCCACGTCTACACGCTGCTCCTCGGTCTCGGCATGCGCGAGAGCTCCGGTGAGCACTGCGTGGGTCGCGACGCGTCGGCGAGCAACGTCTCGTCGGACAGCGCCGAGGCGGGCGCGTGGCAGACCAGCTACGACTCGCACTCGAGCAGCGTGGAGCTCAGCAAGCTCTTCACCAAGTACCGCGCGAGCTCGGCGGGGTGCTTCCTCGACACCTTCCGCGAAGGCGTGAGCTGCAGCGCGGCCGACTGGAAGAACTGGGGCACCGGCACCGACGGGCTCGATTTCCAGCGGATCGAGAAGGCGTGCCCGGCCTTCGCCGCGGAGTACGCGGCGGTGATGCTGCGCGTGCAGGGTGGCAGCAAGGGGCACTACGGCCCGCTGCGCACCAAGGCGGCGGAGATCCGGCCCGAATGCGACGCGATGCTCGCGAAGGTGCAGGCCGCGGTCGCGAGCGACCCCACGGTCTGCTCGGCGCTCTAGAGCGCGTCCGGAGCTACGCCTGGCGCGCCAGCGCGGGCTGCCCGTCGTGGGAGAGCACGTAGTCGAGCAGCTCCTGCTGCGAGTTGACGCCGAGCTTGAAGAAGATCGACTTGAGGTGGTTGCGCACCGTGTTCGGGCTCACGCCGAGGTCGCGGGCGATGGTCGGCGGCCGCCGGTGGTCGAGCAGACACCCGAGCACCTGGCGTTCGCGCGGGCTGAGGTCGCCGAGCTCCGCCGCGCGCATCGGCCCGTCGCGGACGGTCGACGTCGACGTCGCGAGGACGACGGTGGCCACGAGCTGGGCCTCGAGGAACGGCCGCACGAGGTAGCCCGCGAGGCGCAGCGGCCCGCGGAGGTGCCGTCGATCGAAGCCCTCGGCGATCACGATGACGGGCGGGTCGATGCGCGCGGCCTGCAGCCAGCCGAACTGCTCGAGGGCGGACGGCCGGCTCAGGTCGAGCAGGCAGAGGTCCGGGCGATCGACCTCGCAGCTCCGGACGAGCACGGGTGGTATCGGGCTCGTCGGGATCGTCACGAAGCCCGCTTCCTCGAGGATGCGCTCGATCACAGCGTCCTCCTCCAGCACGAGGAGGCGGGGCCGACGCTGCGCGACGCGATGGACTTCGGAGTAAGTCATGGGTCCGCCCTCGCAAGCCCCGGGCCGCCGCAGTTCTCGGCACTTTCGCATCGATGGTGTGTCGAATCGACCCACGTGGATCGTCTCGACACGGGACGTCGCGCGCTCAGGCGGCGCGGTTGCTCGGCGGCCCGAGGTCGGCCTGGGTGACGGTCACCGCGTCGACGAACCCCGACCAGCGCGCGAGCACCTCGCTGCGCGCGGCCTCGGCCACCCGCCCCGGGGAGGGCAGCCCCGCGTCGGCGAAGGCGTGACAGAGCGCGTTGGGCGAGCGGAAGCCCGAGAGCCGCGCCACGAGCTCGGTGGTGGCGCGCGGCGCGGAGAGGAGCCGCAACGCGTGGGTGATGCGCGCCTGGTGGACGGCGTCGCGCCAGTGCTGCCACGAGAGCTGGTAGCGCTCGGAGAGGGTGGTCATGCGGCGGTGCACCTGGCGCTGGTTCCACCCGAGCGCGCTGGCCACGTCCTCGATGGTGGGGTGGTCGGCGAGGGCGCCGAGATGGGTGGACACGGCGCGCTCGAGCTGCGCCAACGCCGCCTCTTCGTCGTTCACCGCGCGGGGATCCACCACGTCGATGGGCAACCCGAGCGAGCTCAGGATGGACGTGACCTCGACCAGCGCGCCGAGCGGGCTTGTTCCCCCGAGGGCGTTCCCTGCCGCGGCCAGGCGCGCGAGGTCTCGCGGGGGCAGGCGATCGATCGCGAACGCGCCCTCGAACGCGCGCCCGCTCACCCCCGGGGTCCACTCCACGATGAGGTAGGAAGAGACCGGTCCCGCGTAGGCCTCGGTGCCGCCGCGGTTCTGGTCGTTCTGCACGATCGAGCCGGCGGAGAAGAACCGGCGTCGCCCCGCCTCCTCGAACCGCGCCTCGCCGTCGAACACCACGGTGAGCCCCGAGCGCCGGAAGCGGTGCACGAAGGGCACCGCGGCGTTGACCAGCCCGTAGTCGCTCGCCAGGTTCTCGTGGCGGAACCAGCCGACGCGCAGGTCGGGCGTGCGCACCTGGAACTGGTCGGCGCACGCCGTGAGCTCGGGCACGGAGATCCGCCGCGCGTCGACGAGCATCCCGACAGTGTCCCCCGGCGCCCGCGCCGCTGTCCAGGTGCACTCATTGCTGGAGCGGCCGCCCATGGAGGCGGCCGCTGTTCACTGCGCTCGCTCCGCTCGCTCCGTTCACTCATTGCTGGAGCGGCCGCCCATGGAGGCGGCCGCTGTTCACTGCGCTCGCTCCGCTCGCTCCGTTCACTCATTGCTGGAGCGGCCGCCCATGGAGGCGGCCGCTGTTCACTGCGCTCGCTCCGCTCGCTCCGTTCACTCATTGCTGGAGCGGCCGCCCATGGAGGCGGCCGCTGTTCACTGCGCTCGCT